>DASTPT010000087.1:0-57871 GCA_035762085.1 Actinomycetota bacterium
CTGGCTCAGGACGAACGCTGGCGGCGTGCTTAACACATGCAAGTCGAACGAGGTCCAGCAATCCTTCGGGTGCGCGAAGACCGAGTGGCGAACGGGTGCGTAACACGTGGGCAACCTGCCCCAGACACTGGGATAACCCCGGGAAACCGGGGCTAATACCGGATACTCCGACCGGAGCGCATGATCTGGTCGGGAAAGCTCCGACGGTCTGGGATGGGCCCGCGGCCTATCAGCTTGTTGGTGGGGTAACGGCCCACCAAGGCGACGACGGGTAGCTGGTCTGAGAGGACGGCCAGCCACACTGGGACTGAGACACGGCCCAGACTCCTACGGGAGGCAGCAGTGGGGAATCTTGCGCCAATGCGCGAAAGCGTGACGCAGCGACGCCGCGTGGGGGATGAAGGCCCTCGGGTTGTAAACCCCTTTCGCCAGGGACGAAGCGAGAGTGACGGTACCTGGAGAAGAAGTCCCGGCTAACTACGTGCCAGCAGCCGCGGTAACACGTAGGGGACGAGCGTTGTCCGGATTCATTGGGCGTAAAGCGCGCGTAGGCGGTCGTGCAAGTCGGTTGTGAAATCCCGGGGCTCAACCCCGGGACTGCGTCCGATACTGTGCGACTGGAGGCAGGTAGGGGAGATCGGAATTCCTGGTGTAGCGGTGAAATGCGCAGATATCAGGAGGAACACCGGTGGCGAAGGCGGATCTCTGGGCCTTGCCTGACGCTGAGGCGCGAAAGCTAGGGGAGCGAACAGGATTAGATACCCTGGTAGTCCTAGCCGTAAACGTTGGGTGCTAGGTGTGGGCGGACATCGACCCCGTCCGTGCCGAAGCTAACGCATTAAGCACCCCGCCTGGGGAGTACGGCCGCAAGGCTAAAACTCAAAGGAATTGACGGGGGCCCGCACAAGCGGCGGAGCATGCGGCTTAATTCGATGCAACGCGAAGAACCTTACCTGGGCTTGACATGCAGGGTGAAACCGTGGAAACACGGTGCTCTACGGAGCCTGCACAGGTGGTGCATGGCTGTCGTCAGCTCGTGCCGTGAGGTGTTGCCTTAAGTGGCGCAACGAGCGCAACCCTTGTCCTTAGTTGCCAGCGGGTCATGCCGGGAACTCTAGGGAGACTGCCGGTGCCAAACCGGAGGAAGGTGGGGATGACGTCAAGTCATCATGCCCCTTATGTCCAGGGCTGCACGCATGCTACAATGCGCGGTACAAAGGGCTGCGATCCCGCAAGGGGGAGCGAATCCCAGAAAGCCGCGCTCAGTTCGGATCGGGGTCTGCAACCCGACCCCGTGAAGTCGGAGTCGCTAGTAATCGCAGATCAGCAATGCTGCGGTGAATACGTTCCCGGGCCTTGTACACACCGCCCGTCACACCACGAAAGTGGGCAACACCCGAAGCCGGTGGCCCAACCCTTTGGGAGGGAGCCGTCGAAGGTGGGGCTCGCGATTGGGGTGAAGTCGTAACAAGGTAGCCGTACCGGAAGGTGCGGCTGGATCACCTCCTTTCTAAGGAGCCACTTGGCACTCGGGAGATCGGCCACCCGCGCCGTGATCCCGATGACTCCAGGTCGGTGCACTGGCTACTCGGCAGGCGAGCTCGGATCGCTCGAGCCTAGTACCCCTTCGGGGCGAACGATCGAGCGGTTGGGCGAGCCGGCCGGGCACACTGTTCAGCTCTGGGGGTGCGAGCCTCCGAGCACCTTGAGAACTCGATAGCGAGCGCGAGCATCTACAGTCAAGTTAGTAAGGGCTTACGGTGGATGCCTTGGCGCCAGGAGCCGATGAAGGACGCGTCTGGCTGCGAAAAGCCTCGGGGAGCCGCCGAGAAGGCTTCGATCCGAGGGTGTCCGAATGGGGAAACCCGGCCGGGGTCATGCCCGGTCACCCAGGTCTGAACACATAGGGCCTGCGGAGGGAACCGCCCGAAGTGAAACATCTCAGTAGGGCGAGGAAGGGAAAGCAACCGCGACTCCCCTAGTAGCGGCGAGCGAACGGGGAAGAGCCTAAACCGAGACGGTGTGACAGCCCGGTGGCGTTGCCGTCTCGGGGTCGTGGGACCCGCTTGTACCTGCACCGGCGGGTACGAGGAGTTACAAAATCGGCACGTAGACGAAGGCCATGGAAAGGGCCGCCACAGGAGGTAAGAGCCCTGTAGTCGAAACGTGACCGATCTCCTTGCGGGGATCCCGAGTAGCACGGGGCCCGTGGAATCCCGTGTGAATCTGGAGGGCCCACCCTCTAAGGCTAAGCACTCCCTGGCGACCGATAGTGAACTAGTACCGTGAGGGAAAGGTGAAAAGCACCCCGGGAGGGGAGTGAAATAGCACCTGAAACCGTGAGCCTACAAGCTGTCGGAGCCTCCGCTGGGTGACCAGCGTTGGTGACGGCGTGCCTTTTGAAGAATGAGCCTGCGAGTTAGCGGTGTGCGGCGAGGTTAACCGTCCTCGGGAAGCCGAAGCGAAAGCGAGTCCGAAACGGGCGCACAGTCGCGCGCTCTAGACCCGAAGCCGGGTGATCTATCCATGGGCAGGCTGAAGCGAGGGTAAGACCTCGTGGAGGGCCGAACCCACCAGGGTTGAAAACCTGGGGGATGACCTGTGGTTAGGGGTGAAAGGCCAATCAAACCCGGTGATAGCTGGTTCTCCCCGAAATGCCTTTAGGGGCAGCCTCGGACGTTCAGCACCGGAGGTAGAGCACTGATTGGGCTAGGGGGCCTACAAGCTTACCGACCTCAGTCAAACTCCGAATGCCGATGCTCTAGAGTCCGGGAGTGAGGCTGCGGGGGCTAAGCTCCGTAGCCGAGAGGGAAACAACCCAGACCGCCAGCTAAGGTCCCGAAGTTCGTGCTAAGTGGGAAAGGATGTGGGATCGCCCAGACAACCAGGAGGTTGGCTTAGAAGCAGCCATCCTTGAAAGAGTGCGTAACAGCTCACTGGTCAAGTGGTCCTGCGCCGATGATGTAACGGGGCTCAAGCACGACACCGAAGCTGCGGGATCCGCCGTATGGCTCGGCCTTCAGGGGAGGCCCTGGAGGTCCAGGCCGGCGGGTCGGTAGGGGAGCGTTCTGACGCGAGTGAAGCGGCGGGGGAACCCAGCGGTGGACGCGTCAGAAGTGAGAATGCAGGCATGAGTAGCGAAAGACGGGGGAGGAGCCCGTCCGCCGAATGCTCAAGGGTTCCTGGGGAAGGTTCATCCGCCCAGGGTTAGTCGGGACCTAAGCCGAGGCCGAGAGGCGTAGGCGATGGACGACTGGTTGATATTCCAGTACCACCTCATCCGCGCCCAGCCCGGATCCAGGGCACTAAGGGAACCCCTTCGGGGGCTACCGACCAACCTGGTAGTAGGGCAGCGAAGGGGGGACGCAGGAGGGTAGGTCGACCCACGCGATGGTCGTCGTGGGGCAAGTGTGTAGGGGGGTCCCCTAGGCAAATCCGGGGGGCCGTAACCCTGAGGCACGATGCCGAGCCGCTTCAGGTGAAGCGACCGAACCCATGCTGCCGAGAAAAGCCTCTAGCGAGTGGATGAGGTGCCCGTACCCCAAACCGACACAGGTGAGCAGGTAGAGGATACCGAGGCGATCGAGAGAACCCTGGTTAAGGAACTCGGCAAATTGCCCCCGTAACTTCGGGAGAAGGGGGACCACGGTAGGGTGAAGGACCTCGCGTCCGGAGCCCGACGTGGTGGCACAAACCAGGCCCAAGCGACTGTTTACTAAAAACACAGGTCCGTGCTAAGTCGTAAGACGACGTATACGGACTGACGCCTGCCCGGTGCCGGAACGTTACGAGGAGGGGTCAGCTTCCTTCGGGAGGCGAAGCTCCGAATCTAAGCGCCGGTAAACGGCGGCCGTAACTATAACGGTCCTAAGGTAGCGAAATTCCTTGTCGGGTAAGTTCCGACCTGCACGAATGGCGTAACGACTTGGGCACTGTCTCAACCGGGGACTCGGCGAAATTGCAGTACGAGTAAAGATGCTCGTTACCCGCGACAGGACGGAAAGACCCCGGGACCTTTACTGCAGCTTGGTGTTGGGTTCTGGCAGGTGTTGCGTAGGATAGGCGGGAGGCTTCGAAGCCCGGGCTCCGGCTCGGGTGGAGCCACCCTTGAAATACCGCCCTTCATCTGTTGGGACTCTAACCTTGGCCCGTGATCCGGGTCGGGGACAGCGCCTGGTGGGCAGTTTAACTGGGGCGGTTGCCTCCTAAATGGTAACGGAGGCGCCCAAAGGTTCCCTCAGTCTGGTTGGCAATCAGACGTCGAGTGCAAGGGCACAAGGGAGCTTGACTGCGAGACCGACGGGTCGAGCAGGTGCGAAAGCAGGGCCTAGTGATCCGACGGCGCCTAGTGGTAGGGCCGTCGCTCAACGGCTAAA
Source organism: Actinomycetota bacterium (assembly GCA_035762085.1). Classification (GTDB taxonomy): domain Bacteria; phylum Actinomycetota; class UBA4738; order UBA4738; family HRBIN12; genus HRBIN12. The sequence goes on from DASTPT010000087.1 coordinate 4,377, forward strand.
AGGTACCCCGGGGATAACAGGCTGATCGCTCCCAAGAGTCCATATCGACGGAGCGGTTTGGCACCTCGATGTCGGCTCGTCTCATCCTGGGGCTGGAGCAGGTCCCAAGGGTCGGGCTGTTCGCCCGTTAAAGAGGCACGCGAGCTGGGTTTAGAACGTCGTGAGACAGTTCGGTCCCTATCCGTCGTGGGCGTAGGAGACTTGCGGGGAGCTGCCCCTAGTACGAGAGGACCGGGGCGGACGCACCTCTGGTGTGCCAGTTGTCGCGCCAGCGGCACGGCTGGTTAGCCACGTGCGGCAGAGATAAGCGCTGAAAGCATCTAAGTGCGAAACTCGCCCCTAGATGAGGTCTCCCACTGGGTCGACCAGGTAAGGCCCCTCGCAGACTACGAGGTTGATAGGCCGGAGGTGTACGCACGGCAACGTGTTGAGCCGACCGGTACTAATAGGCCGAGGACTTGGCTTCGCTCGCGCTCGCTATCGCAGTTCCCGAGCTCTGCTCGGGGCCGCGCCCCCAACCTGTTCCCGAGCGATCGGGAGACGGCGTTTCGGTGGCCATAGCGGAGGGGAAACACCCGGTCCCATCCCGAACCCGGAAGTGAAGCCCTCCAGCGCCGATGGTACTGCCCGGGCGACCGGGTGGGAGAGTAGGTCGCCGCCGGGACTTCTTGCAGGAGAGCCGCCTTCGGGCGGCTCTTCCGCGTTTCCGGGTGCGGACAGGACCCATCGCCGCCCGCGGGTAGGCTGTGTCCCGATGCCCAAGGCCCTCCAGCCCCGTCCCGCCGGTCGCGGCAAGCCGCGTCGCTCGCCCCGTGCCCGTGGGCTGCCCGGCGACGTCGTGAGCGAGCTCCGGAGCACGGCCAGGCCGGGCAAGGCGGAGCCCGCGATCTCGCGTCTCGAGCGCGCCGTCGAGCTGTTGGATCGCGGTGACGCCCGAGGGGCGGCGACCGAGGCCGTGAAGGCGAAGGCGCTCGCACCGCGCTCGCCCGCCGTGCGCGAGGTGCTCGGCATGGCGCTGTACCACCTGGAGCGGTACCGCGAGGCGCTCTCCGAGCTTCAGGCCTACCGCAGGATGTCCGGGCGCGCCGACCAGAACCACCTGATCGCGGACTGCCTGCGCGACGCCGGCCGGCCCGAGCGCGCGGTTCCCCTCGCGGAGGAGGCCCTGGCCTCCCGCTCGGTGCCGCTCGCGACGAAGGCCGAGGCCGTGATCGTCGCGGCGAGCGCACTCGCGGACATGGGCAAGTACGACCAGGCGCTCGGGCTGCTGCGTCGAGTCCGGACGAGCGAGGACGTGGCCGGGCCCGAGGTGCTCCGCGTGTGGTACGTGACGGGCTCGATCCTCGAGCAGGGGGGGCGCCCGGAGGAGGCGGCCCACGAGTTCCGGAAGATCGTGCGTCACGATCCCGCGGCGTACGACGCCGCCGAGCGGCTGGCTCAGCTCTCGGGCTGAGGGGCGCGGTCGGCGGCCTCTCGCTCCGCTCGCTTCCTCCAGTAGCGGACGATCCCCATCGCGTTGATCCGGACGCTGGAGAGCGTCTCGAAGCGCTCGAGGTCGATCGTCGCCTCGGCCCCGGTCTCGACGTCCCGCCGCGCCTCCTGCTGGAGGAGCGCGACGATGTCGTCGAGGTCGTCCGTGCGCTCGAGGCCGCGGCGGACGACCTCGGTCCAGCTCCGGGTCCGTTGCACCGCAAGGTCGCAGATGCGATCGACCTCGGTGACGGGGCCGAAGTGCGAGAACAGCACCATCGAGGACCGGGCCCGCTCCCGGATCCGCTCGACGCTACGGACCGTGAGGTCCGGGTCGAAGTCCGGCGGCGGGGTGGCCGGGCGCAGGACGCGGACGTCGGGAACGTGGATGCCGAGGACGTCCCCGGTGAACACGGCACCGGACACCGAGTCGACGAGCGCGACGTGGTGCGAGGCGTGCCCCGGCGTGTCGAGCGCCTCGAGCGACCGCCCGCCGAGCTCGATCCGATCCCCGTCGGCGAGCGCGCGGATCCGGTCGGCGGCGACGGGATCGACGGGACCGAACAGCGAGGCCATCCTCCCCTCCCCATACAGGCGGGTCGCGCTTGCCACGAGCCGCGTCGGATCCTGCAGGTGCGGCGCGCCTCGCTCGTGGACCCAGACCGTCGCGTTGGGGAACACCGTCGCGAGGCGCCCAACGCCGCCGGCGTGGTCCAGGTGGATGTGCGTCACGACGATGTGCGCGAGGTCCGCGGCGCCGATCCCCAGACGCTCGAGCCCGGCGACGACGTGCTCGGCGGACGTCGTGGGGCCGGTCTCGACGATCGCCGGCTCCTCGGCCGAGAGCAGATAGGCGGCCGTGTAGCGCTCGCGGCCGGCGTAGAACGTGTCGATCGCCGTCAGGCCCGGCGAGATCTCGAAGGTCACTGGTTCCACGGCCAGGCAGTCTAGGGGGTGGAGCGTCACGGGCGTCCCGCCGTCCCTGGAGATCGCGAAGCGGCTCGCGCGTAGGGCCCGGGTGTCGGTACCCGGTGGTAGCGTCGCGGCCCCACGGGGAGGGAGGGCCGGATGGTGACGGTGAACGTCGTCGTGCTCGCGGGCACCGTCGCGGCGGACCCGGTCGAGCGCCGGATGCCGTCGGGCGACGAGGTCACCGATCGCCGGCTCCGAGACCGACAAGCCGACCTCATGTACGGGTAGCGTGACCGGCGTCACGCGTCCATGCTCGGTGACCCCCCTATAGTGACTTCCCTGCACCCCGAGAGGGGCGTATCCTCGGGTCGTGGTCGACACCGCGGTCAGGCCGCCAGCATCACCGCCGTCTGCAAACACGACCATACGCAGACCTCGCCGTAGATGGCTGTGGTGGTTGCTCGCCGCGCTCCTGGTGATCGTCGTCTCCGCCACCTCGACAGGGATAGTCTTGGTCTCCAACTACCAGCCGTTCGTCCCCGGCTACAAGCAGTACTACGGTCTACCGTCGGTTGAAGGTACCCAGTCGACCTCGTTCAGCTGGATAGGCGCGCCGCCGAACCTCAGAGTCATCAAGGTTCCGACCGAATCCGGCATGACGTTCAGGTACCGGTTCTCGATCTGGAATCACGGTCCCGTCCCCATCACCGTGACGAGGTTCGGCGTTCCATCCTCGGAACAGGAACTAGACCTGAAGATCGTTGCCGTCGCGATAGATCCGAACACCTACGGCGGAGGCGGGTTCATCCCAGTCGAACCGGTCAGGCTCGCACCCCGCCAACAGATGGGGATTGAGATGGAGATGACGGTCGCGTCATGCATGTCCGGCGTTAGCTCGAACGGGATACCCATCACCTTCGAGATGTATGGGATTGAACGGCATGTAGTAGCCCCAACGAACGTGCAGATAGAGCTGGTTCGGTCTCAAGACTGCGGTTAGCGGGCAACTGATCCACTATCGGCACTTCACCCCCGCTACAACGAACCCTCACTGGGTGATGTACGTAGCCGTAGCGTGACCGGCGTCACGCGACCATGCGCGTCTACTTTCCAGCCCGGTCTACGTGGAGTCTTGTCGGGCGACAACGCGCGAAGACGTAGACCTACGGCCAGCCGCCCAACAGGGCGATGGAACGCCTCCGGCCCGAGAGGTGTAAACATGAATATATGCGAGCTGGAGTCCTTGTAGTCGCCTTTGCGCTCGCCAGTTGTGGCGGCGGTGGACCGACGACGAGCAGCGGTGGTGCATCGCCAGGGCCATCACTCCCTCGGGACCCGTGCCAGCTCCTGACCATCGAAGAAGTGGAGGCCGGGACGGGTAGCACCGTCGTCCGCTCAGGTCTCGTACCGGACGAGCGACTGATCCGTCCGCAGAACGGCGAGGAGTTCGACCTACCCCCGATCTTCACCGCGAACCCGTGTGAGTACGTGACGGATGGCATGCATGCCTCGATCGTCGTCTACGTCGACCCTCACGGCGCGCCGGACTTCGCGGACCAACGAGACCGGGACCCGGTCAACACGGACCTCATCGACGGCGTCGGCGACGAAGCATTCGCGCACGGCTTGGCATCCCTGCATGTTCGCGTCGGCGACGGCTATTTCGTGCTCGGCACCCAGCACGGAGCAGGGTGGCCGGGGATTCGCGACCTGGAGCAGCTCGCGCGGACGGCGCTCACCTGATACGTCCGTCCCGGCACCACGCAACGGCACTGCAACAACCATGACGGCGGACTCGAGAGGGTAATGTACGCCGTAGCGTGACCGGCCTTACGCGCCGGGATATGACCTTCATATCCCCTTGACGGTAGATGAGCTCACCGAGCTGAGGCTCTCCGTTCCGGAAGCGGGCAAGCGTCTCCTCCCCCTCCCGGTCGCGGCGTGGCACCGGGACGTTGGCAAGCGGGCCCTCAAGGGCATCGCGAAGGGCGACGACGTCCTCGTGCACGGCCAGCTGATCCGGCGCTTCTACCGGAGCGGAGCCGGGGCTCGGAGCCTCACGGAGGTGGTCGCGATGGGGATCAAGAAGCTGGAGGCGCAGGCGGAGGATCAGCGCTAGCGGTCTGTGGGCTGTGTCGCATCCTCGTCCAGCGCTCGGATGACCATCCCGCTGCGGGGCTTGGGCCAGAAGAACGTCGACTTCTGAGGGAGCACGCCACCCCCGTCGATCACCGCGCGGATCCGCAGCGCGTTCGTGCGGGGAAGGATGTAGGCGGCCACACCCTCGCCCTGCCGGACGGCGTCCTCGGCCTCGACGGCGTCGTGCGTGAACCGCAGGGCGTCGTCCAACCCCGAAAGGGGCCCGTCGTGGAGCCGGCACACGGTCGGGGGCTCCCCCTCCAGTCGAACGATGTGATGCGACAGCACGCCGTGATCCAGCGTCACGAGACCGTACGCGAGCTCCTCGTCGTCGACGGCGTCGAGGACCTCGTGGAGATCCAGGACGTGCACGCCCGGCTCTCCGGCGTCGCCCTCGACCAGGATCCGATGGTAGGGGAGTACCGGGGGGTCCTCGGTCGCCGAGTCGACCACGAGCATCATCACGCGGTCCCAGGGTCCGGGCCCGTGGCGCACGCGCATCTCGTCCCGGTAGCGGAGGGACATCGAGTACCGGTGGTGGCCGTCGGCGATCATCAGCGACTCGTCGGCGAGCCAGCCGGTCACGTCGGCGTGGTGCGGGTCCAGCAGCCACATCCGGTGCTCGACGCCGGCCTCGTCGGTGGTCTCGGCGACCGGCGGTCCGGCGACGGTCCGCTCGAGCGCGGCCGCGAGGGGCTCGCACGGGCCCGGGAACACGGCCTGGATGCTCGAAAGGTTGGCCCGAACGGCTCGGACCAGGTGGAGCCGGTCCTCGATCGGCCCGGGCATCGTGCGCTCGTGCGGAAGGATCGAGCCGCCCCAGTCCTCGAGCTCGACGGCGGCGATCACCCCTCGGACCCTCCGCCGGCGGCCGTGGAGGAGGAACCGCATCTCGTACGCGAAGAAGCACGGGCCGTCGGTCGGGCGGAGCGCGCGGTCGGCGCGCCAGCGCTCGAGCTCCGCGGCGGCCCTCCTATACTTGTTGCCCTGCTCGCCGTCCGCGGGGAGGTCCTCGCCGAGCTCCAGGCGGACGACGTTGTAGGGACTCAGATCACGGAAGCGACGCTGCTCGGCCGGCGTGACGACGTCGTAGGGAGGCGTGGTGACGACGTCCAGCGAGCCGACGATCGCGCTGTCGAAGAGCAGCCCGACGAACGGGAAGACCTGGGACACGCGCCTTGTATAGCAGACGCCCCGAGCACGAAGCGGAGTCCGCCTACGAGCTGTTCGCTCGCGGGTCGGCCCTGCTGCGCGACGGCCATCCGCACCAGGCCGCGATGTTGCTGTCGCGCGCGAAGCTGCTCGAGCCCGAGAAGGCATCGATCCGCGAGGCGCTCGGCCGGGCGCTGTTCATGTCGGGACGCGCCCAGCGCGCGCGCAGGGAGTTCGCGAAGGCGGTGCAGCTGGATCCAGCGAACGACTACGCGCACTTCGCGCTCGGCCTCGCGTGCGAGCGGACGGGCGAGCGGGGTCGTGCGCTCGGCCACCTGCGGCTGGCGGTCGCGCTCCGTCCGGGCGTCGGCGACTACGAGGCCGCGCTCGCCAGGCTCGCCGGCTGATGCTCGCCGAGCGGTACGACGCCCTGCTCCTGGACCTGGACGGGGTGCTGTTCCGTGGCGCCGAGACCGTGCCGGGCGGCCCCGAGACCCTTGCCGTCCTGCGCGGCGACGGGCGGCGCATCGCCTTCGTCACGAACAACTCCGCCAGGACCCCGGAGCAGGTGGCCGACAAGCTCGTCGGTCACGGGTACGAGGCGCACGCGGACGAGGTCGTGACCTCGGCGCTCGCCACGGCCGACCTGCTGGCCGAGCGGGGGGCGACGGAGGCCTACGTGGTTGGGGAAGAGGGCATCCGGCGCGCGCTCGCCGATATCGGCGTGCGTGTCCTCGAGGGCGAGCCGACGGCCGCGCCCTACGTCGTCGTCGGGTGGGACCGCGAGGCGACGTATGCGAAGCTCCGGACGGCCTCGCTGCTCGTCGAGCACGGGGCGACGCTCGTCGCGACGAACGCCGATCCGTCCTACCCGGCGCCGGACGGCTTCTGGCCGGGCGCGGGCGCGCTGCTCGCCGCGATCACGACGACCACCGGCGCCGAGGCGCAGATCGTCGGCAAGCCACACCCCCCGCTGTACCTGGCCGCGCTGCGGCGCACCGGGGGCGACCGCCCGCTCGTCGTCGGCGATCGGCTCGAGACCGACATCGCGGGGGCCGTGGACCTTGGATGGGACTCGCTGCTCGTGCTCTCCGGCGCGACGTCCGCCGAGGAGGCCGGCGCCTCGCCGATCAGGCCGACGTACGTCGCCCCCGACGTCGGCGGGCTGCTGCGGGATGCGTCGGCTCAGGAGTAGTCCGGGCGCGGCGGGAACGCCGGGGCGGGCGGGCGGCGCCCACGGAGGAACAACCACACGGTCAGCGCCCCGAAGGCGAACCCTCCGATGTGCGCCCAGTAGGCGACGCCCCCGGCGACCTCGCTGCTCAGCTGTCCCACGCCGCTGAAGACCTGCAGGACGAACCACACGACGAGCACGACCGACGCGGGCAGCTCGATCCAGGTGATGAGGAAGAAGAACACCAGCGTCGTGACGCGCGCCCGCGGGAACAGGACGAGGTAGGCGCCGAGCACGGCGGCGATCGCCCCCGACGCGCCGACCGTGGGGATCGTCGAGCCGGCGTCGAACAGCAGCTGCAGGCCGGTCGCGGCCACGCCGCCGAGCACGTAGAACGCGACGAACAGCAACGGTCCCAGACGATCCTCGACGTTGTTCCCGAAGATCCACAGGTACAGCATGTTCCCGGCGATGTGGAACCATCCGCCGTGGAGGAACATCGCGACGAAGATCGACAGGAGCCACGACTTGTCCGGGCACTCGGCACGCACGTACGCCTGGATCCCCGAACCCGAGCCCTGGGTGTCGGCGTCGAGGGCGCGTCGGGCCTCGGCGCCCCCCTCGGCGAGGTTGGTCGTGTTCGAGACCTCCCACGGGATCTCGGCGTTACAGAAGAAGAAGCCGAGCTGATCGACGTCCTGGCCGAAGGTCGGCTGCCAGAGCAGGAAGACCGCGAGGTTCGCCGCGATGAACGCCAGCGTGACCCATGGCGTTCGACGCGTCGGGTTCGCATCGCGGATCGGGATCATCCGCGGACCTCGCGCGCCAGCGTGGACACCGGCGAAGGGTAGCGCGGAACGCGAGCCGGCGGGACGACGGCGTATCCTGTGGTGGGATCGACCCAGGAGGTGAACCGATGGCGACGGTCGCCGACATCCGCAGGTTCATGGAGGGCACGGTCGGCAAACTGACCCCCGCGAAGGCTCAGCAGCTCGCGAGATCGCTCATGGGTGGCGCCGGCACGGATCAGGTATCGAAGGCCGCGCAGGACATCCTCGACTGGTCGAACAAGAACCGTCAGCGGATCACGGACCTCGTCCGCACCGAGGTGCGCTCGCAGATGGCCTCGATGGGGTTCGCGAGCAAGGACGAGGTGGACGCACTGAAGAAGCGCGTGCGCGAGCTCGAGCGCACACGCCCGAAGCGCGCCACCGCGAAGAAGCGAACGGCCGCCAAGAAGACCACCGCCGCGAAGTCCGCGACCACGACGCCCGCGACGTCGGCCACGACACCCGCGTCCACCGGGGACGTCGTCTGATCGCGCGACCGTGACCCGCCGCCGGCTGGACGCGGAGCTGGTCCGGCGGGGCCTCGTGGCGTCGCGCGCCGAAGCCCAGGCCGCGGTGCGCGAAGGCCTCGTGCTGGTGGACGGTCGGCCCGGGGCGAAGCCCTCGACGCTCGTGGAGCCCGCGGACGCGATCGCGCTCTCCCGCCCCGCCCGCCGGTTCGTCTCGAGGGGTGGCGACAAGCTCGACGCCGCGCTCGACCGGTTCGCGATCGATCCCGCCGGCCGTGAGTGCCTCGACGCGGGCGCGTCGACGGGCGGCTTCACGGACTGCCTGCTGAACCGCGGCGCCGCGCACGTCGTCGCCGTGGACGTCGGGTACGGACAGCTCGCCTGGCCCCTGCGCGAGGACCCCCGCGTGACGGTGCTCGAGCGCACGAACGTCCGCGATCTCGAGCCCTCGATGCTGCCGTACGCGCCGAGCCTGCTCGTCGCAGACCTCTCGTTCATCTCGCTGTCGCTGGCGGTGCCGCCGCTGGCGCGCGTCTCCGCCGGGGGAGCCGACGTGGTCCTACTCGTGAAGCCCCAGTTCGAGGCCGGTCCCCGGGACGTCGGGCGCGGCGGGGTGGTACGGGACCCGGCGATCTGGCGCCGAGCGATCGAGCGCGTCATCCGGGCCTGCGCCGAGGCCGATCTGGGGCCGGTCGCGGTGATGCCGTCGCCGGTGCGCGGCCCGGCCGGCAACGTCGAGTTCCCCCTCCACCTGGTGCGCGGCCGTGAGCGGGACGCTCCCGACGTCGAGGCCGCGCTCGAGGAGGCGGGCAGGATGGTCGGGGCGGCCTGATGCGAGACGAGAGGGGAGCATCGTGAAGCGGGTCGGCTTCGTCGTCCATCCGGACCGGGAGGCCGCGCACTACGCCGCCGACCGCCTCGTCGGGTGGCTGGAGGAGCGCGGCATCGACTGCCGCTGGTACCGGGACGAGGGCGTCGACGACGCCGAGCGCGACCGGGCGTTCGCGCGGGACCTGGACCTCGTCGTGTCGGTGGGCGGGGATGGGACGTTCCTCCACGCCGCCCACGTCGCCTCTCGGGGATCGTGCCCCGCGTTCGGGGTCAAGGTTGGACGGCTGGGGTTCCTGACCGAGGTCGAGCCCGACGAGGCGATCGGCGTGCTCGACGCCGTGCTCTCGGGCTCGGCGGCGATCGAGGAGCGGATGGCCGTGGTGGCCGAGCCGCTCGGCTCGCTCTCGTTCGAGCCGCAGTGGGCGCTGAACGAGGTCATCGTCGAGAAGAAGGCGCGGCACCGCCTGGTGCGGCTGGCCCTGTACGTGGACGACGTCTACGTCACCACGTTCTCGGCCGACGGGGTGATCGTTGCGACGCCGACCGGCTCGACCGCGTACTCGTTCTCGAGCGGCGGCCCGATCGTGTCGCCGACGATCCCGTGTCTGCTGGTAACGCCCGTGGCGGCGCACATGGTCTTCGACCGGTCCCTGGTGCTCGAGGCGGGCGAGCGCGTGACGTTGGTCGTCGTCGGGGACGAGGAGGGCCTGCTCTCGGCCGACGGGCGCGAGAGTCTCGAGCTGCCCGTCGGTGCGAGCGTCCGGATCGGCCGGGCCCCGAACCCCGCACGGATGGTCCGGCCGCGCGACGTCCCGGACTTCCACGCCCTCGTGCGCGAGAAGTTCGGCCTGCCCGGCGAGGACCCTGGCCACGTCGGACCCTCGCGGTAGCATCCGACCGTGCTCCGCGAGCTCCACATCGCCGGCCTCGGCGTGATCGAGGACCTCGACCTCGAGCTCGACCCCGGCCTGAACGTGCTGACGGGCGAGACCGGCGCCGGCAAGACGATGGTCACGGCGGGGCTGGCGCTCGCGCTCGGGCAGCGGGCGGCGGCCTCGCTCGTACGCCCAGGCGCCCCCGCGACCCGCGTGGAAGCGCGCTTCGACGCCACCTCGACCGCTACCCGGGCCGGCTGGTCGGAGGACGGCGAGCTCGTTCTCGCCCGGCGGGTCGCGGCGGACGGGCGGAGCACCGCACGCGTCGGTGGCCAGCTGGCGCCGGTGTCCACGCTCGCCGAGCTCGGCGTCGGCCTCGTCGAGGTCCACGGGCAGCACCAGGGCCTCCGGCTGCTGTCGGGGGCCGCGCAGACCTCCTTCCTGGATCGCTCGATCGGCGCCGAGCACCTCGACACGCTGCGGTCGCTGGCCGCCGAGACGGCGTCGCTACGCCAGGCCCGTGCGCGCCTGGAGCGGCTGGACGACCAGACACGGGAGCGTGAGCGCGAGCTCGACCTGCTCGCGTATCAGATCCGCGAGATCGAGGCGGTGGGTCCCCAGCCGGGGGAGCGGCCGGCACTCGAAGTCGAGCTGGGGCGCCTTGCGCACGCGGAGCGGCTCCTGGAGCTCGCCGCGAGCGCCGAGGCGGCGATCGCGGGTGACGAGGCGGGGGGAGACGCGCTGCGCTCGGGCGCGGCGGCGCTCCAGGCGGCGGCGGAGCTCGACCCGGGGTCCGAGGACCTCGCCCGTCGCGCGGCGGCGCTCGCGAACGAGGCCACCGAGCTCGGTCGGGACCTGCGCGCCTACGCGGAGGCGATCCAGCTGGATCCCGCCCGGCTCGAGGACGTCCGCGCGCGGATCGCTGCCCTCCGCGACCTAGAGCGCAAGTACGGCGAGGGGGAGGCGGAGGTGCTCGCGTTCCTCGACCGGGCGCGGGACCGCGCCGCGGAGCTCGGCGGCGCAGGGCACGAGCGCGAGGAGCTGACGACCGACCTCGAGCGGCTCGAGCGCGTCGTGGCGGACCTCGCCCACCAGGTGACGCAGGCGCGCCGGGCCTCGGCGGACCGGCTCGCCGAGGCGATCGGCCTCGAGCTCCACGAGCTCGGGATGGAGGGCGCCGAGGTCGTCGTCGAGCTGGTGCCGCTGCCGGAGGTGTCCGCCACGGGCGCCGAGCGCGTGGAGCTGCGCTTCTCCGGCGGCCGCGGGCAGCCCTCGCTGCCGCTCGCGAAGGTCGCCTCGGGCGGCGAGCTGTCCAGGACGATGCTCGCGTGCCGGACGGTCCTCATGGACCTCGACGACGTTCCCACGCTCGTGTTCGACGAGGTCGACCAGGGCATCGGTGGGAGGGCGGGCGTGGCGGTCGGCAGGCGGCTCGCCCGGCTCGCCGCGCACCGGCAGGTCGTGGTCGTCACGCACCTGCCGCAGATCGCGGCGTTCGCCGATCGACACATCCGGGTCCGGAAGCGTTCCGGCGTCGCCGACGTCGAGGTGCTCGACGACGCCGAGAGGGTGGCCGAGCTGTCGCGGATGCTCTCGGGACTGCCCGAGACCGAGGCGGCCGCCACGCACGCCGAGGAGCTCCTCGCCGAGGCCGCGAAGACCCGCCGTGGGGACGCGCCGCGGCGCCCCGCTCGCTCGCGTTGACGCTGCCTTCCGAGCCCGTCTCGCCGTCGATTACGCTTGGCTGACGGGGTTCCGAGGGTCGGAGGCCCCGACGGGAGGACCCACGGCCACATCGAGGACCCGAGGGCTCTTGCGCCGTCCGCCGCGGCGGGCGCGGCCGCGCTCGGGGATCGCCCGCGTCGACCCCCGGACGAAGCGGCTGCTCCAACGGATCGGCCCCGGCGAGATCGCCGTGATCGACCACGAGGACATCGACCGCGTGTCCGCCGAGGGACTCGTGGAGGCGGGCGTCGCGGGGGTGGTCAACGCCGCCAACTCGATCGGCGGCCGTTACCCGAACCTCGGCCCGCTGATCCTGCTGGAGGCGGGGATCCCGCTCGTGGACTCCGTCGGCCCGCTCCTGCTGCGGAAGGTCCGCGAGGGCGACGTGCTCCGCCTGGAGGGCGACCGGGTGTTCGCCGACGGACGGCTCGCCGGGATCGGGATCCGGCAGAGCGAGACGACCGTCCGCGAGGCCATGGCGGAGGCTCAGCTCGGGCTCGCCGATCGGTTCGAGAGCTTCGCGCGTAACACGGTGGACTACATCCAGCGGGAGCGCGACCTCCTGTTCGGGGGTGCGGGCCTGCCCTCGCTGGAGCACGACCTCACCGACCGCTCCGTGCTCGTCGTCGTGCGCGGCTACAACTACAAGGAGGACCTCGCGGTCCTCGGCCCGTACATCCGGGACGTGCGGCCGGTGCTCGTCGGGGTCGATGGGGGCGCCGACGCCCTGATCGAGGCCGGGTACCGCCCGGACGTGATCCTCGGCGACATGGACAGCGTGTCCGACGAGGCCCTCCGTCTGGCCCTGCGGCCGAGCGGATGGCTCCGACGCCGGACACCGACCGAGGTGATCCTCCACGCCTACCCGAACGGCCACGCGCCGGGAAGCGCTCGCCTGGAGGCGCTCGGCCTGCCGTTCACGGTCGTCCCCGCCGCCGGGACCAGCGAGGACCTGGCGTTCCTCCTCGCGCACGAGAAGGGCGCCGAGACGATCGTGGCCGTCGGCAGCCACGGGAACCTCCGCGAGTTCCTCGACAAGGGCCGCGAGGGGATGTCGAGCACGTTCCTCGTGCGGCTCCGCGTGGGCGAGATCCTCATGGACGCGAAAGGGGTGTCCCGCGTGTACTCGCCGCGGATCCGGACGCGCGACGCCGTCCTGCTGGTCCTCGGCGCGCTGCTCGCGATGACGCTCGTGATCATGGTCTCGCCCTCGCTGCGGCTCTACGTGACGCTGCTCCTCGATCAGCTGCGGCAGTGGTTCTTCGATCTGCGGGAGCTGTTGTGATCTCGCTGCGGCAGCACGTCGTGACGATCGTGGCCATCTTCCTCGCGCTCGCGCTCGGCGTGCTCGCGGGCAGCGCCTTCGTCCAGCCGCGGCTGATCGAGTCGCTCGAGACGCAGGTCGACGAGCAGCGGCAGCGCATCACGGACCTGCAAGACGAGGTGGGGCAGCTGGGCGACCAGCTCGCGGCCGAGCAGGCGTTCAACGACGCGGCGCTGCCGCACCTGACCCGGAACCGGCTGATCGGTCTCGACGCCGTGGTCCTGTCGCAGGAGGGTGTCGAGGACGAGGTCGTGGCCGAGACCCGGGGCGCGCTCGAGGAGGCGGGCGCGACGGTCGTCGTCCTCGAGGCCCGCTCGACGCTCGCGCCGCAGGACGAGGAAGGGCAGGCCGCCCTCGCCGAGGTCCTCACGCTGACGGAGACGACCCCGGAGGACCTGTCACGGCTCGCCGCCGAGACGCTCGCCGAGCGGCTGGCCAGCGAGGAGCGGCGCGACCCGCCCGACCCCGGCCTGCTGCACCTGCTGCTCACCGATGGGTACCTCGCCTCGCTCGACGCGAGCCTGTCCGACGAGACCCTCGCGACGATCGGCGGCCCCGACCAGATGGTGGTCGTGCTCGCCGGCGGCGACGACCCCGAGGCGGTGATGGCGCCCGAGGACTTCGCCGTTCCGCTCGTCGAGCGCCTGGCCGACCTCGGACTGCCGGTCGCGGCGGGGGAGTCGGTCGACACCGCGGTCCCGTTCGTGCCGCTGCTTCGCGACGGCGGAACGGACGGCGTCGTGACCGTGGACGACCTGGACGAGAGCCGCGGCGGGGCCGCGCTCGTGCTCGGGCTCGAGCGACTGCTCCTCACCGGGCAGGGCGGCGACTACGGCGTGAAGGGTGGTGCCGCGCCCCTGCCACCCGCTCCGTGAGCGCGCCGGCCGCGTCCGCGACGAGGGCAAGGGTCGTTGCGCTCGTCCCCGCGCGGGACGAGGCGGACCGGGTCGGCGCCACGGTCCGGGCGCTGCTCGAGATCGCCGACGTGGCCGAGGTCCTGGTCGTCGACGACGGCTCGACCGACGGCACGGCGTCCGAGGCACTCGCGGCCGGCGCCGGCGTGCTGCGCCTCGCGAGGTCCGCGGGCAAGGGCCGCGCGCTCGAGGGCGCCCTCCGGCGTCTCCCGGAGCCGGACGTCTGGCTCCTGGCCGACGCGGATCTCGGCGACAGCGCCGCCGGGCTGCGCGAGGTGCTCCGACCGGTGCTCGCGGGGGACGCGGACCTCGCGATCGCAAGCTTCCCGCCGGCACAGGGGGGCGGGTTCGGCATCGTGAAGCGCTTCGCCGCTCGATCGATCCGCCTCGTGGCCGGGTTCGATGCGGCCGAGCCGCTGTCGGGCCAGCGCGCGGCCACCGCCGCGGCCGTCGCCGCTTGCCGCCCGCTCGCTCGGGGTTTCGGGGTCGAGACCGCCATGACGATCGATGCCGTGCGGGCGGGCCTGCGGGTGGTGGAGGTCCCGGCGCCCCTCGTGCACCGCCCCACGGGCCGCGACGCGCGCGGGTTCGCCCACCGCGGGCGGCAGGGCCTGGACATCGCGCTCGCCGTCCTCGCGCGCGCCGTGGGGCTGCGATGAGGTGGGGCGCGCTCGCGGTCCAGAACCACCGCGGCGTCCTCGTGCCGAGGATCCTGTGGGCCGTGCTCGACGCCCTGGCGCTCGGCTGGACGATCGGGTTCGCGCTCCTGCGCGAACCCGGTGAGGGTGCCTGGGGCGGGCTCATCGGCGTGCTCATCGTCTCGGCGGCCGGGCTGGTCGACGATCTGGCGCCGATCGGCCCGAGGGGCCTGCGCGGGCACGCCGGGTCACTGCTCGAGGGCCACATCACGACCGGCATCCTCAAGGTCTTCGTGGCGATCGGGTCGGCGGCCGTGGTCGTCGCACTGCAAGGTCAGCGGCCCGCGTGGGTCATGACGTCCGGGATCGTGCTCGTGGCCGGTTGCACGAACGTGTGGAACGGCTTGGACGTCGTGCCGGGACGGTCGCTCAAAGCGTTCCTGCCAGCGATCCTCGTGTTCCTCCTCGTGGGCGACCTGGAGGCCTTCCCCGCCGCGCTCGGGATGTTCGTGGCGGCGATCGCCGTGCTACCACTCGACCTGCGGGAACGCGCGATGCTCGGGGACGCCGGCTCCAACCCGCTCGGCTTCGCCGCGGGCCTCGGGCTCTACCTGACGCTCGGGGACGCGTGGGTCGCGGTTGCCGCGGGCACCGCCGTCGCGCTGAACGTTCTCGCAGAGACGGTGACGCTGTCCCGGATCGTCGAACGGGCGCCGCCGCTTCGGTGGCTCGACCGACTCGGTCGTGTGTCTACCGAGGACTGAGCGACCGGATATCTCGCCCTCCAGGGACATCCGATGCTCGAAACCGCCCGGCGCGACCGGGTCACCTGTTACCATGCCGTCCCGAGGTGAAGAAGCAGCCGAAGTACATCTTCGTGACGGGCGGGGTCGCCTCGGGCCTCGGCAAGGGCATCACCACCGCCTCGCTCGGCCGCCTCTTCAAGTCCCGCGGTCTCCGCGTCGCCCTCCAGAAGCTCGACCCGTACGTCAACGTCGACCCCGGCACGATGAACCCGTTCGAGCACGGGGAGGTCTTCGTGCTCGACGATGGCGCCGAGACGGACCTGGACCTCGGCCACTACGAGCGGTTCACCGACGAGAACCTGCACCGCGGCTCGAACGTCACGACGGGCTCGATCTACTCGTCGGTGATCCAGAAGGAGCGCCGGGGCGACTACCTCGGCAAGACCGTCCAGGTGATCCCGCACATCACGGACGAGATCAAGGAGCGGATCCGCTCATACGCCGAGACCGAGGCCGCCGACCTGCTGATCGTCGAGATCGGCGGGACCGTCGGCGACATCGAGTCGCTCCCGTTCCTCGAGGCGATCCGCCAGCTCCGCAACGAGGCCGGCCGCGAGAACTGCGCCTTCGTCCACGTGAGTCTGATGCCGTTCATCGGGCCCTCGGGCGAGCTGAAGACGAAGCCTACCCAGCACTCGGTGAAGGAGCTCCGCTCGCTCGGTCTGCAGCCGGACGCGATCGTGAGCCGCTCGGACCGGCCGATCGGGCGCCACCTGAAGGAGAAGATCTCGCTGCTGTGCGACGTGCCGATCTCCGGGGTCGTGAGCGCGCCGGACACGGCCTCGATCTACAAGGTCCCCCTCGTGCTCCAGCGCGAGGGTCTCGACGAGGTGCTCGCCAGCCACCTGCGCATCGACGCCACGCCGGACCTGACCGAGTGGCACGGGCTGGTCGAGCGGATCGACGCGGCGACCGACCCGGTGCACATCGCGATCGTCGGCAAGTACGTGAACCTCCGGGACGCGTACCTGTCCGTGATGGAGGCGCTGAAGCACGGCGGCTTCCACCACGGCGCGGCGATCCAGATCACGTGGCTCGCCTCCGACGACCTGACCGACGACGGCGCGATGGACGCCCTCTCGCGGGCGGACGGGATCCTCGTTCCCGGCGGCTTCGGGGTCCGCGGGATCGAGGGCAAGGTCGACGCGATCCGGTACGCGCGGGAGCAGGGCGTGCCGTTCCTCGGCATCTGTCTCGGTCTGCAGTGCGCCGTGATCGAGTTCGCCCGCAACGTCTGCGGCCTGCCCGACGCCAACTCCTCGGAGTTCGACCCCGCCACGCCGAACCCGGTCATCGACCTGCTGCCGGAGCAGAAGAACGTCACCGACCTGGGCGGCTCGATGCGTCTGGGCGCGCAGCCCTGCCACCTCGTCCCCGGCACGATCGCGGCCCGGGCGTACGACGAGCCGGTCGTCTACGAGCGGCACCGCCATCGCTGGGAGGTGAACCCCGCCTACCACCAGGTGCTCACCGAGCACGGGCTGGTGTTCTCGGGCCTGTCGCCCGACGGCCGACTGGTCGAGATCATCGAGCTCCCGGGACACCCGTTCTTCGTGGGGGGGCAGTTCCACCCCGAGCTCCGCTCCCGCCCGACCCGCCCGCACCCGCTCTTCCGCGAGTTCGTGGGCGCCGCGCACGCGCGCCGGAAGGCCCGCGCCGAGGAGACGATCGTCGTCGGCTAGGCTGCGGGCGTGGAGCAGGTCCCCACTCGCCATGCGTACGCGGGCCGGATCATCCGCGTCGAGGTGCAGAGCCGGCCGGACGGCCAGTACGACATCGTCCGGCACCCGGGCTCGGCGGCGGTCGTGCCGATCACGCCCGAGGGCGACGTCCTGCTCGTCCGGCAGCTCCGACCGGCGGTGGGGCAGTCTCTCGTCGAGGTGCCCGCCGGCCTGCTGGACCAACGCGAGGAGGACGCCCTGTCGTGCGCGGTCCGCGAGCTGTTCGAGGAGACCGGCTACCGGCACGAGACGATCGAGTTCCTCGGCGGATGCTTCCCCTCCCCGGGGTACACGGACGAGTACGTCCACCTGTTCCTCGCCACGACCCGGGCGGAGCCCGAGGGCCCGCCGGAGGAGGGCGTCGAGCTGGTCCGCCGGCCGTTCGATCAGATGGTCGCCGCGGCCCGGGCGGGGCGCGTCCGCGATGCGAAGACCGCGCTCGCGCTGCTGCTGGCCCACGCCCGCGGCCACGGGCGCTGAGACGCCTCGGCGGCGCCTCGGCCCGGCACGTCCGATAGGCTTGGGGATGCACCGCGCCGATACCGACGCCGTGGACCGACGCCGAGGAGGACCGCCGTGATCGTCGGGATCCCGAAGGAGATCAAGGACAACGAGTACCGCGTCGCGGCGACGCCCGAGGGCGTCCGCGAGCTCGACCGGGCGGGACACGAGGTGGTCGTGGAGACCGGCGCCGGGCTCGGTTCCGCGCTGCCGGACGAGGACTTCGTCGCCGCCGGCGCCCGGATCCTGCCCGATGCCGACGCCGTGTTCGCCGAGGCGGACATGATCATGAAGGTGAAGGAGCCCCAGGCCGAGGAGTACCCGCGGTTCAAGCCCGGGCAGCTGCTGTTCACCTATTTGCATCTGGCGGCCGACAAGGCCCTCACCGAGTTCCTCGTCGAGTCGGAGGTCGCCTCCGTGGCGTACGAGACCGTCGAGCTGCCCGACCACCGCCTCCCACTGCTCGCGCCGATGAGCGAGATCGCGGGCCGCATGGCACCGCAGGAGGGCGCGAAGTACCTGGAGCGACCCCTCGGCGGCCGGGGCGTCCTGATGGGTGGTGCGTCCGGGGTCGAGCCGGCCAGTGTCGTGGTGATCGGCGCCGGCATGGCCGGCCTGAACGCCGCGTGGATCGCCGCCGGCATGGAGGCCAAGGTCGTGGTCCTCGACAAGAACCTGGACCGGCTCCGGTACGTCGATCAGATCCAGGCCGGCCGGATCCAGACGGTGATGAGCAGCGCCCTCGCGATCGAGCGACTCGTACTCGACGCCGACCTCGTGATCGGCGCCGTCCTGATCCCCGGTGCGAAGGCCCCGCACCTGGTCACCGAGGACATGGTGCGCGAGATGCGGGCCGGCTCGGTCATCGTCGACATCTCGATCGACCAGGGCGGGTGCGTCGAGACCGCGCACGTCACGACCCACTCGAACCCGGTGTTCGTCGAGCACGGCGTCGTGCACTACTGCGTCGGCAACATGCCCGGCGCGGTGCCCCGGACCTCGACCTACGCGCTGACGAACGCCACGCTACCGTATGCGATCGACATCGCCTCGAAGGGGCTCGAGGTCGCGATCCGCGACGATCCGGCGCTGGCGCTCGGCGTGAACGTCTACCGCGGCCACGTGACGAACGCCGGCGTCGCCGAGGCGCACGGCATGGATCACACGGGGCTCGGCTCGCTCGTCGACGGGCTGACCTGACCCGTGCCCCGTCGTCCATGGCCGACGCCCTCGGCAGCCAGGTGCAGCGGTATCTCGATCACCTGACGGTGGAGCGCGGCCTCGCCGAGAACACGCTGCGCGCGTACCGACGCGACCTGGATCGCTACGGAGCGTTCCTCCGGAACCGAGGGATCGCCGACGCCCGCGACGCCGACGACCAGACGGTGGCCGCCTTCGTGGCCGGCCTCTCGGCGTCGACGCACGGCGACGGGCGGCCGTACCGGGCGACCTCGGTGGTGCGGACGCTCTCGGCCGTCCGCTCGTTCCATCGGTTCCTCCTTCGCGAGGGCACGATCGAGCGCGATCCGGCGGCGGCCGTGGTCCGGCCCCGCCTGCCGCGCTCCCTGCCGCGCCCCCTGCCGCTCGAGGACATCCAGCGGATCCTCGCCGCCCCGCCCGATGCGACGGATGTCGGGAGGCGAGATCGGGCGGTGCTCGAGACCCTGTACGGTGCGGGGCTGCGCGTGTCCGAGCTCACCGGGCTGGACGTGGACGATGTCGATCTCGAGGAGGGGAGCGTCCGCGTCCTCGGCAAGGGGAGCACGGAGCGGGACGTGCCGCTCGGACGGTACGCCTGCGACGCGATCGCCGCGTACCTGACCCGCTCCAGACCGCAACTCGCGACGGCGCGGTCCCGAGCCGCGCTCTTCCTCAACCACCGGGGCGGGCGACTGACGCGCCAGGGGGTAGCCGGGATCCTCGCGAAGGCGGTCGCGGCGGCCGGCGTCGACCGGCGGGTCTCGCCGCACACCCTCCGACACTCGTTCGCAACCCACCTGCTCGAGGGTGGCGCCGACGTGCGGGTCGTGCAGGAGCTGCTCGGGCACGCGAGCGTCGCAACCACCCAGGTCTATACGCTGGTGACCGACGAGCACCTACGCGAGGTCTACTTCACCACACACCCGCGGGCGCGCGGGGGGCCCGCTCGGAGGAGGGATCCGGCGTGACGATCACGGAGGCGAAGCTGGCGGAACTGCGTGGCGCCCTCGAGCAGCAGCGCGACAACCTCCGCCGCGAGATCGAGGACCAGGGCGGCGACCCCGACTCCGACGACGCCGAGATCGACGTGGAGCGCGGCTTCGCCGACAGCGCCCACGCGACGGCCGAGCGCGCCCGGACCCTCTCGGTCATGAAGGCCCTGCGGGCGAACCTGCGGTGGGTCGACCGGGCGATCACGAAGATGGACCTCGGCACCTACGGGACGTGCGAGCGGTGCGGCGGCCCGGTCGGGATCGAACGGCTCGAGGCGCTCCCGTGGGCCATCCTGTGCATCGACTGCAAGCGCAAGGGCGAGGGGCGGTGAGCCCACCGCTCGTCCCGCGGCTGCTCGTCCTCGTCTGCGATTCCTTCGGCGTCGGGGAGGCCCCCGACGCCGGGGAGTACGGGGACCTGGGTTCGGACACGATCGGCAACTGCGCGCGCGAGGTGGGCGGCATCGAGGCGCCGAACCTCGCGGACCTGGGGCTCGGCATGCTCACCCGGATCGAAGGGATGGAGCCGCGCGCGGTGCCGGGGACGGCGCACGGCCGGCTGACCGAGCGCTCTGCCGGCAAGGACACCACCACCGGCCACTGGGAGATGGCGGGCATCGTGCTCGACCACCCGTTCCCGCTGTACCCCGACGGGTTCCCTCCCGAGATCGTCGAGCCCTTCGAGCGGGCGATCGGCCGAGAGGTCCTCGGCAACGTCGCGGCGTCGGGGACCGAGATCATCGAAGAGCTCGGCGAGGAGCACCTGCGGACGGGCCGGCCGATCCTGTACACGAGCGGGGACTCCGTCTTCCAGGTCGCGTGTCACGTGGACGTCGCGCCGCTCGAGACGCTCTACGCGTGGTGCCTCGCAGCGAGGGAGCTCCTGGTCGGCGAGCACAACGTCGGCCGCGTGATCGCGCGCCCGTTCGACGGGGAGCCGGGGTCCTTCAGGCGCCGTCCGGAGCGGCGCGACTACTCGGTGCCGCCACCGGGGCCGACCCTCCTCGAGGTCTGTCACGAGGCGGGGATCGCCACCTACGGGGTCGGCAAGATCCGCGACATCTTCGCCGAGCGCGGGCTCACGGAGGCCTCCTACTCCGACTCGAACGACCACGGGCTGGACCTGACGATCGGCTACCTCCGCCGACCGGACCCGGCGCTGGTGTTCTCGAACCTGGTGGACTTCGATAGCAAGTACGGCCACCGCAACGATCCGCAGGGGTACGCCCGCGCGATCGAGGCGCTCGACGCCCGGATCCCGGAGCTGATCGAGGCCCTGGACGGCGGCGTCCTCATGCTCACCGGCGACCACGGCTGCGACCCGACCACGCCCTCGACGGACCACTCGCGAGAGCGTGTGCCCCTGCTCGTCGCCGGTCTGACGGGCGGCCCCTACGATGTGGGCGTTCGGGACACGTTCGCGGATCTCGGGGCGACCGTGGCGGATCTACTCGGCGTTCCGTGGGAGTTGGAGGGGTCGAGCCTCGTGTCGGAGCTGCACCCATGAGGAGCATGAAGGAGAGCCCGAGGTTCACGGTTCTCGTCCCGTGCCCCCCAGTATTGTCTCGACCTCAACGTGAGGTCCCCAGCCAGTCGTCTCAGTCTTGGAGGGGTGTTCGCCGATGACGGGCCGCTTCCCGTCGCCCGGTGCAGAGGCGGCCCTCTCGGGAGATGCGAGGGACATCGTGGCCGCGAAGCGCGACGGCGCGACCCTCGGCGCTGAGGAGCTGCGGCGTTTCGTGCTCGGGTGCACGAGCGGCGATGTGCCCGACGAACTCGCCGCGGCCTTCCTCATGGCAGCCTTCATCCGAGGGCTCGACCCCGACGAGACCCTCGCGCTCACGCGAGCGATGGTGGACTCGGGGCGCACGATCAAGCTCGACGGGGTCTCACGCCCGACGGTGGACAAGCACTCGACGGGAGGGGTGGCCGACGGCGTCACGTTGGTCTTCGCGCCCCTGGCCGCCGCGCTCGGGATGGCCGTTGCGAAGCTCTCCGGGCGGGGCCTCGGACACACGGGCGGGACGCTCGACAAGCTGGAGGCCATCCCCGGGTTGCGGACCGACCTCGACCCATCCGCGTTCGAGCGCCAGGTGGAGGAGATCGGATGCGTCGTCGCGGCACAGACCCCCGACCTCGTCCCCGCGGACGGGAAGTTCTATGCGCTCCGTGACGCCACGGCGACCGTTCCCTCGATCCCGCTCATCGCCTCGAGCGTCATGTCGAAGAAGCTGGCGGTGGAGACCGACCTGGTTCTCCTGGACGTGAAGTGCGGCTCCGGAGCGTTCATGAAGACCGTCGAGTCGGCCCGTAGCCTGGCGTCCGTCTGCGCCGACCTCGCGCAGCGATGGGGAAGGGCTTGTCGGGTCGCCGTCACGGATATGTCGCAACCGCTCGGGGCGGCGATCGGGAACGCCCTGGACATCATCGAGACGGTCGCCCTCCTTCGGGGGCAGGAGCGAGGCCGTCTCCGTGAGGCCGCCCTGCTCTTCGCGGCCGAGGCGCAGACCCGGCTCCTCGGCATCTCGGAGGGGGAGGCTCGCGACCTCGCGGAGCGGGCGATCGACGACGGAGATGCGCTGGAGGCCCTGCGTCGCATGATCGAGGCTCAGGGCGGGGATCCCCGGGTGGTCGACGATCCCATCGGCGTCCTCCCGGCGGCGCCCGTCGTCCATCCCCTCGAGGCGCCGACCGACGGCTACCTCTCCGGGGTCGATGCCGAGCGATTGGGCCGGGCGAGCGCCGAGCTCGGCGCAGGACGGAGACGCAAGGGCGGTCCTGTCGACGCAGCCGTCGGTATCGTGTTCCGGCCGAAGGTGGGCGACCGCGTGGAGATCGGCCAGGAGCTCGGCACGGTGCACGCTCGGAACGAGGATGCGGCCCACGCGGCCGTCCGTCGCGTCCTCGGCGCGCTCGAGTGGTCCGAGGCGCCGGTCGAGCCCGTGCCGCTCGTGCATGGCTGGTACGGGTAGGCGCCGGGCGCGGGGGAGGAGGTGGGGTGGAGAGCCTGAAGTTCGCCGTGTTCCTGGCGATCGGCCTCGTGCCGAGCCTGTTCCTGCACGAATACGCGCACGCGTTCGCGGCCGACCGGCTTGGCGACCCGAGCCCCAGACGCTGGGGCCGCCTCGGTCTGAACCCTCGCCCGATGATCGACCCGTTCGGCACGCTCATCCTGCCGGGCCTCGTGTTGGTCCTCGTGGCGTCGGGGAACTTCTGCCTGCTGCCGATCTTCGCGTACGCGAAGCCGATGCCCCTCGACCCGCACCATCTGCGGAACCCGAAGCGCGACGCGATGCTGGTGACGCTCGCGGGGCTCGGCGCGAACCTGGCCCTCGCGATCGCGTCCGGGCTCGCGCTCCGAGCGGGGATCGACGGGGAGCTCGGGAACCTCGTCTACGCCCTGTTCCTCGTGAACGTCTATATGTTCGTCTTGCAGCTGATGCCCGTGCCCGGCCTGGACGGCGCGAAGCTGCTCGCACCGGCCCTGCCTCCTCGGGCGCGCGAGGTGTACACGAACCTGGACCACTACCTGGTCCTGTTCATCCTCGTGATCTTCTTCCTGCTGTCGGGACCGCTCCTCGCGATCGTGCGCGCCCTCGCCGAGGTCCTCACCAGGCTCATCGTGGGCGTCGAGATCGTGATCTGCTGAGCGCTCCCGGGTGGCGGCTCGCGCCCGCGCTATCCTTGCCGCCATCGTGAGCGCGGACGTCGCGACCGACCGCAGGCAACGCGTCCTGACCGGCTACCGGCCGACGGGACCGATGCACGTCGGCCATTGGTTCGGCAACGTCGAGAACATGCTCCGGCTCCAGGAGGAGCACGAGTGCTTCTATTTCATCGCCGACTGGCACATGCTCACGACGCACTTCGACCGCACCGACGAGCTTCCCGGGTTCACGCGCGAGCTGGTGCTCGACCTGCTCGCCGCGGGGATCGACCCCGAACGCGTGACCCTGTACCGGCAGTCCGACGTCAAGGAGGTCGCCGAGCTCACCCTGCTGCTCGGGATGATCACGCCGCTCGGGTGGCTCGAGCGCGTCCCGACGTACAAGGAGCGCCTGCGCGACAACGCGGAGCGGGACATCGCGAACTTCGGCCTCCTGGGGTATCCGGTGCTGCAGACCGTGGACATCACGATCGTCCGCGGCGAG
This sequence comes from Actinomycetota bacterium, assembly GCA_035762085.1. Classification (GTDB taxonomy): domain Bacteria; phylum Actinomycetota; class UBA4738; order UBA4738; family HRBIN12; genus HRBIN12. The sequence goes on from DASTPT010000087.1 coordinate 28,199, forward strand.
CTCGTCCCGGTAGGGGAGGACCAGGTGGCGCACCTGGAGCTCTCGCGCGAGGTCGTCCGCCGGTTCAACCGGCTGTACGGGGAGGTCCTCGTCGAGCCGCAGGCGCTGCTCTCCGAGACACCCCTGATCCCGGGGACCGACGGCCGCAAGATGTCGAAGTCCCTCGACAACGTGCTGAACGTCCGCGACGACGAGGCGACGATCCGCGCGACGATCCGCAGCTTCATCACGGACCCGCAGAAGATCCGCATGGGCGACCCCGGCCGGCCGGAGATCTGCCCGATCTTCGCGCTGCACCGACTGTTCTCGCAGGACATCGTCGACTGGACGGAGACGAACTGCCGCAGCGGCGCACTCGGGTGCGTGGACTGCAAGACGAACCTCGCGGACCGGGTGGTCGAGTACTACCGCCCGTTCCGCGAGCGGCGCGACGAGCTCGAGCACCGCGCCGGGCTGGCCGAGGAGGTCCTCGTCGCCGGCGCCGCGAAGGTGCGACCCGTCGTCGAGGAGACGATGAAGGCCGTGCGGGACGCGATGCACCTGTCATGAGCGAGGAGCGCCCCGACACGGGGTTCGTCGTCCAGCTGCCGGTGTTCTCCGGCCCGTTCCGCGTCCTCGCGGACCTGCTGCTGGATCAGAAGATCGACGTCTGCGACGTCCCGGTGGCGACCGTGACCGATCGCTTCCTCGCGCACGCCAAGGAGGCGGACGCCTGGACCCTCGAGGACGCGACGTGGTTCCTGGCGGTCTGCGCGATCCTCCTCGAGCTCAAGGTCGGCCGTCTGATGCCTCGGCACGAGGCGATCGACGAGGAGGACCTCCTCGGCGTGTCCCCGGACCTCGCCTACGCCCGGAGCCTGGAGCTGGCGGCGTTCCGGCGGATCGCCGAGGACCTGGCCCGGCGGATCGAGCTCGAGGCCCTGCACGTGCCGCGGGACGCCGGACCCCCGCCCGAGTTCGCCCACCTGTACCCCGACGTGATGGAGCGTGTCGAGGCGGCGGACCTCGCCCGCCTGGCCGCCGCGCTGCTCCGGCCGCCGCCGCTGCTCGACCTGTCGCACGTGACGCCCGTGCGCTACACGATGGCCGAGGCGGTGGCCGCGGTCCAGGACCACCTGGAGCGCCTGCGCGCGGCTCGCTTCCGCGAGCTGGTGGCCGACTGCGACGAGCGGATCCAGGTCGTCGTGCGCTTCCTCGCGCTCCTGGAGCTCTACCGCGACGGGAAGATCGACCTGGAGCAGGCCGAGACCTTCGGCGAGATCGAGGTCCGGTGGGGAGGCGCGGCGTGAGCGGCCGCGACGAGCTGCTCCGGGACCTCGAGGCGCTGCTGTTCGTGAGCGACGAGCCGGTCGCCGGGGTCGTGCTGGCGCAGGCGCTCGGGGTCGAGCGTCGGGACGCGGACGACCTGTGCGAGGCGCTCGCACGCGCGTACGAGGAGCGCGGCGCCGGCCTCGTCCTGCGCAACGTCGCCGGCGGATGGCGACTCACCACCGCGCCGGAGACCGCGCCCGTGGTCGAACGGTACGTGCTCGCCTCGCGCCACACCCGACTCACGAAGGCCGCGCTCGAGACGCTCGCGATCGTCGCCTACAAGCAGCCGGTCACCCGGCATCAGATCTCGTCGATCCGCGGGGTGAACTCGGACGGCGTGCTCCGGGCGCTGGTCGACCGGGGGGTGGTCGCCGAGGTCGGCCGCGAGGAGGGCCCCGGCCGCCCGATGCTCTACGGCACGACGCCGGAGTTCCTCGAGCGGCTCGGTCTGCCGTCGCTCGCGTCGCTGCCCCCGCTCGCCCCGCTGCTCGGCGTCACCGAGGAGGGCGACGCCGCCGGGCCGGACCCCGGGTAGGGCCGTGGCGCAGGAGCGCCTGCAGCGCGCGCTCGCGCGGGCGGGCTTCGGCTCCCGGCGCGCGTGCGAGGAGCTGATCCGCGACGGTCGCGTCACGGTGAACGGACGGGTGGCGACGCTCGGCGACCGCACCGATCCCGAGCGGGACCGGATCGCCGTGGACGGCCACCGGGTGAGCGCGGACCCGACCCTCCGGTATCTCGCGCTCCACAAGCCGGCGGGGGTCACGACCACGTTGCGCGACCCACACGCAGCTTCGGACCTGCGCCGGTTCCTCCCGCCGGGCCCCCGGGTCTTCCCGGTCGGTCGCTTGGACCGCGACACCGAGGGCCTCCTGATCCTCACCAACGACGGCGAACTCGCGAACCGCCTGGCGCATCCCCGGCACGGCGTCGAGAAGGAGTACCTGGCCGAGGTCGAGGGCGCCCCGACCGGGCGCCAGATGGCGCGCCTGCGCCGAGGGGTCGAGCTCGAGGACGGGACGGCCGTCCCGGTCTCGGCGCGCCCGGTGGCCAGGTCGGGTGGGCGTGGCGCCGTGCGCCTGGTGATGGGGGAGGGGCGCAAGCGCGAGGTCCGCCGCATGCTCGACGCCGTGGGGCTCCCGGTGCGTCGGCTGGTCCGGGTCCGCCTCGGGCCGCTGCGGCTCGGTCGGCTCCGCGCCGGCGAGGTTCGTGAGCTGGCGCCCGAGGAGGTCCGCGCCCTGTACCGCGCCGCCGGCCTGTAGCCGACGCATCCCGGTGAACGCGGTTCGCGCCCTGTAGCCTTGGCGCCGTGCCGAGCGGTGAGCAGCGGGTTCGCGCGGTCCGGGGAGCCATCCGCGTTGCGGAGGACTCCGCCGAGGCCATCCTGACCGCGACCGAGCGGCTCCTTTCGTCCCTCCTGCAACGCAACGGGATACAGCCGGTCGACATGGTGAGCGCGTTCTTCACGGCCACCGACGACCTGGTCGCGGCGTTCCCCGCCGAGGCGGCACGGCGGATGGGGCTCGGCGCGGTGCCGCTGCTGTGCGCCCGCGAGATCCCGGTGGCCGGGGCGATGCCGCGGGTCGTCCGCACCCTCGTCCACTTCCACACCGAGCGCTCGCAGGCGGAGATCGTCCCCGTGTACCTGGACGGCGCGGAGTCGCTGCGCGATGACCTCGGCTGAGCGGATCGCGGTCGTCGGCACCGGTCTGATCGGCACGTCGGTCGCGATGGCGGCGATGCGCGCCGGCGACGCCGTCCGCGGCTTCGACGCCGACCCCGACACCCTCACGCGGGCGGCCGAGCGGTCGGGGCTCACCGCGGCCGTGTCGCTCGCCGAGTGCGTGCGCGGCGCCACGGTCGTGTTCGTGTGCACGCCGATCCCGTCGCTCGCCGGCCTGGTGACGCAGGCCCTCGCCGCCGCCCCGGGGGCCATCGTGACCGACGTCGGCAGCGTGAAGTCCCACGTCACGTCGGCGGTCCTCGCCGAAGCCGACCCCGCGCACCTGCCGCGGTTCGTGGGCGGCCACCCGATGGGTGGGTCGGAGCGCTCGGGCCCCGACCGGGCCTCGCCCTCGGTCCTGGACGGCATCGTGTGGGTCCTCTGCGGGACGGAGCGCACCGACCCCGCCGCGGTCGATCGGCTCGCGGCCTGGATCGAGCGCGTGGGCGCGAGCCCCGTCCGGATGGAGGCCGAGCGCCACGACCGGCTGGTCGCGGTGGTCAGTCACCTGCCGCAGGTCGCCTCGACGGCGCTCATGGGGCTCGCGGCGACCGAGGAGGCCGGCGAGCCCGAGATCCTGTTGCTCGCCGCCGGCGGGTTCCGCGACCTGACGCGCCTGGCGGCCTCGAGCCCCCATCTGTGGTCCGACATCCTCCTTTCGAACCGCGAGCAGATCGCGCGAGCGCTGGAGCTGTACGCGGGTCGTCTGCTCGACCTGCGGCGGATGGTCATGGAGGGCGGTGCCGACGAGGTCGAGGCGGCGTTCGCGCACGCGAAGCAGGCGCGACTGTCCCTCACGGCCAAGCCGCAGGTCAAGGCCGGGGTCGCGGTGATCCAGGTCCCGATCCCGGATCGACCCGGCGTCCTGGCCGACCTGACGTCGGCGCTCGGCGAGGCGGGTGTCAACATCGAGGACCTGCAGATCGTCCATTCGCCGGAGGGCGGCCGCGGCACGGTCCACCTCACCGTGGCCACGGACGCCGCCGAACAGGCAGAGCAGGTCCTGCGGGAGCGCTGGTTCGAGGCGCTCCGCCTGGCGTGAGGGCGCCGATGCGCATCAGGATCGAGCCGACGGGCAACGTGCGGGGGCGCGGACGTGTCCCGGGAGACAAGTCGATCGCACACCGATGGCTGGTCCTGGCCGCCATCGCCGAGGGATCGAGCGAGCTGGCTGACCTTCCACCTGCGCTGGACGTGCGCTCGACCGCGCGGTGCCTGGCGGCCCTTGCGCCCGAGGCTCGAGATACGCTCGAGGGTTGGGCTTCCATGCCTGGCGCCACGGGGAACGCTGACGGTTTCACGTTCAACAAGGGGGAACCTCCAGGAGCCACCACACCCCTGCGTCTGTGGGGGCGGGGCCGAGATGGACTGGAGGTGCCGGCTGGACCCCTCGACTGTGGCAACTCCGGCACGACGATGCGGCTGCTCACCGGGCTGCTGGCTGCCTGCCCCTTCGGGGCGGTGCTCACGGGCGACGAGAGCCTCCGCGCACGACCGATGGAACGCGTCGCCGAACCGCTCCGCCGGATGGGCGCGATGGTGGACACGGCGGACGGACGCCCGCCGATCCGCGTGCGGGGCTCGAGCTTGCACGGGATCCGCCACGCACCGTCGACCCCGAGCGCCCAGGTGAAGGGCGCGGTGCTGCTCGCGGGCATCGCGGCCGAGGGGACCACGACGGTCGTGGAGCCCGTCGCGACGCGGGACCATACGGAGCGGGCGCTCGCGCACCTCGGTGCCCCCGTCCGCCTCGCGGCGGGCGGGGAGGTCTCGGTGGAGGCCTTCCGCCACGCGGGCTTCTCGGCGCGTGTCCCCGGGGACATCTCCTCGGCGGCCTTCGTCGCCGCCGGCGCCGCCCTGACGGGCGGGGGGCTCACCCTCGAGCGCGTCGGGCTGAACCCCAGCCGGACCGCGTTCCTCGCCGTGATGGGGCGGATGGGCGTGCACACCCGGACCCGCGTAGACGACACGGAGCTCGGCGAGCCCGTCGGGGAGCTCGAGGTCCTCCCGTGCGACGAGCTTCGAGGGACCACGATCGCCCCCTCCGAGCTGCCGCTGATCGTCGACGAGGTGCCCGTGCTGACCGCGCTCGCCGCTCACGCGACGGGCGAGACGAGGTTCCTCGGGGCGGCGGAGCTCCGCGTCAAGGAGAGCGACCGGCTCGACGGCCTGGCACGAGCGGTCCGAGCGCTCGGCGGGCACGCGGTCGCGCAGGCCGACGACCTGGTGGTCGCGGGCGGAGGTCTGGCAGGCGGCCGGGCGGACTCGGGCGGGGACCACCGGATGGCGATGGCCCTGTGCGTGGCCGGGCTCGCGGCTCGGTCGACGGTCGAGGTGGAGGGCATGGAGGCCGCGGATGTATCGTTCCCGGGCTTCGTCGAGACCCTCCGCGCCCTCGGGGCTCGGATCGGAGGTTGAGGTGGAGGGTTCGGACCGGCCGACGGTGATCGCGATCGACGGGCCCGCGGGCTCGGGGAAGAGCACGCTCGCGCACCGCCTCGCCCTCGAGCTGTCCGTTCCGTACGTGAACACCGGGCTGATGTACCGGGCGGTGACACTCGAAGCCATCCGCCGAGGGATCGGACCGGGCGACGCCGAGGCCCTCACGCGGATCGCAGCCGGCCTCGCCTTCGACCTTGACCTCGACCTGCGCCCCCCGGAGCTCCGTATCGAGGGTTCCGCGCCCGATCCCGAGCTCACGTCGCCCGCGGTCGAGCGCGCGGTGTCGCGGGTCTCGGCCCATCCCACGCTCCGGGCGGTGCTCCGCGAGCGGCAGCGACGCCTGGGCTCGAACGGGGCGGTGATGGAGGGTCGCGACATCGGCTCGGTCGTCTTCCCCGACGCGGTCCTCAGGGTGGTCCTCGGCGCCGGGCCGGAGGAGCGGGCGGCCCGCCGGGCGCTCGAGCGCGAGGGCCAGCCGACGGAGGTCTCGGCCGCGATCGCCGAGCGCGATGCCAAGGACGAGCGCAACGTACCGCCCGTCGAGGCGGACCTCGAGGTGGACTCGACCCACCTGGGTCCGGACGAGGTCCTCGCGATCGTGCTCGCCGAGGTCCGCCGGCGCCTCGAGGAGCCGGCGTGAGCGAGCTCCCCGCGGTCGCGATCGTCGGGAGGCAGAACGTGGGCAAATCGACGCTCGCGAACCGTCTGTTCGGAGGACGGGAGGCGATCGCGCATGCGATGCCCGGCGTCACGCGGGACCGGATCGAGCTGGAGGCGAGCTGGCGCGGTCGGTCGTTCCGCCTCGTCGACACCGGCGGGTACCTGCACGGGGCTCGAGGGATCGAGGCCCTCGTCTCGGCACAAGCCGAGCGCGCGGCCGAGTCGGCCGACGTCGCGCTGCTCGTCGTCGACGCGCAGACCGGCCCCACCGAGGAGGACGCTCGGTTCGCACGACGGCTGCGGCGGGCGCGCGCCCCGGTGCTCCTGGTCGTGAACAAGGCCGACACCGACCACGACGAGGCCGACGCCGCGGCCTTCCACGCGCTCGGGCTGGGCGAGCCCGTGGTCGTCTCCGCCCTCCACGGTCGCGGGTCCGGCGATCTCCTCGACCGGATCGTTGCGCTCCTGCCGCCGGAGCGGACCGAGGCTCGACCTGAGGATGAACCTCGATTCGCCCTCGTCGGCAGGCCGAACGTCGGCAAGTCGTCCCTGTTCAACCGGCTCGTCGGCGAGGAGCGCTCGGTGGTCTACGAGGAGGCCGGGACCACGCGGGACTCGGTGGACGCGGTGGTGGCGTGGGCGACCGCGCGCGTGCGCTTCGTCGATACGGCCGGGTTCCGTCGACCGACCCGCGTCCACGGCGTCGAGTACTACAGCACGCTGCGCGCCGAGCGCGCGATCGAGCGCGCGGATGTTGCCCTGCTCGTCCTCGACGCCCCCGAGGGCTTCACCGCCGAGGACAAGCGGCTCGCCAGCCGCGTGATGGAGATCGGTCGCGCGTTCCTGGTGGTCGCGAACAAGTGGGACCTGGTCGAGGAGCGGGACCGGACGTTCAAGCGCCTGGGAGAGGAGGTCGCGCTCTTCGCGCGGGCCTCGGTCGTCCGCACCTCCGCGCTCACCGGGACCGGGGTGCACCGACTGCCCGACCGGCTGCTCGAGCTGCACGGCCGGTACGTCCGCCGAGCGCCGACGGCCGAGGTGAACCGGGTTCTGCAGCAGGCGCAGGACGAGCGTCCGGGTCCGGTGCGGTACCGCTACGGGACACAGGTCGCCGCCGGGCCGCCATCCTTCGTGCTGTTCGGTGGGCGGGCGCCCGACGCCGCGTACCTGCGGTTCCTCGAGAACCGCCTGCGGCGGGAGCTCGGCCTGGAAGGGGTCCCGGTCCGCCTGCGGTTCCGCGCCGGTCGGTCGCGCCGTGGGGGTCGCTAGGCCCGGGCTCGGTCCACCGGCGGCTGCTGCTACGATGCGGTCACGCGGGCCGTGGCGCAGCTTGGTTAGCGCGTCTGACTGGGGGTCAGAAGGTCGCCGGTTCAAATCCGGCCGGCCCGACGAGACGAGCTGGGATGGAGGACCGTCGCGATGAGCCGCCCGGACGAAACCTCCTCGCCACGGGTCCTCACCGTTCCCAACCTGCTGTCGTCCCTGCGCATCGCGCTGATCCCGCTGTTCGTCGTGCTCATCGTCGACCACGACACGACCATGTGGGGGCTCCTGCTGTTCGCCCTCGTCGCGGCCACGGACTGGGTGGACGGTCTGCTCGCCCGTCGGCTCGGCCAGGTGAGCGAACTCGGCAAGGTCCTGGACCCGACGGCGGACCGGCTCGCCATGGCGGCGGGCCTGATCGCGCTCGCCGTGCGCGGCGTCTTCCCGTGGTGGGCGGCCGCGCTGATCCTGGTGCGAGACGCGGTCGTCCTGGCGGTCGGCGTCGGCCTGCTGATCGGGCGCCGGGTACGCATCGACGTGCGTCCGATCGGGAAGGTCGCGACCTTCACGCTGATGTCCTCCGTCGTCTGGATCTCGTGGGGCAACCTCGGCTACCTGCTCGAGGACGCCGCGCTCGCGCTCGGATGGGTGAGCTTCGCCGTGGGCATCGTCGAGTACTACGTCGCGGCGGCCCTGTACATGGGCGACCTTCGACGGGCGCTGGCGGAGGCCTCCTGAACCGACGCCGGCGGGCCGAGCGGCCACGCCGCGCGGCCTCGCGCGTGCTACGGTCGGCGGTGAACGCACCAGACGGAGGAATCCGATGGAGTTCCCGGACGACCTGCGATACACGACGGAGCACGAGTGGGTGCGCGACGAGGGTGACGGGCGCCTGCGCGTCGGCATCACCGACTACGCGCAGGACGCGCTCGGCGACGTCGTCTACGTGGACGTGCCCGACGTCGGCACCACGGTGTCCGCGCACCAGGCGTTCAGCGAGGTGGAGTCCACGAAGTCGGTCTCGGACGTGTACGCCCCGGTATCGGGCACGATCGCCGAGCGCAACGCGATGCTCGACGAACGCCCGGAATTGGTGAACGAGGCCCCCTACGGTGACGGCTGGATCGTCGTCATCGCGGCGAGCGACACCGGCGAGCTCGACGCCCTCATGGACGCGCAGGCCTACCGTACGTTGGTCGAGAAGGGCGAGTAGAGGGATCCCCGCGGGTCGCTCCGCCCCCGATCCTCGACCTCGGGTGTCCTCCGCCACCTCCCGTGCACACACGGTTGACCCTGCGCGAGCGCTGCGGTAACGTCCAGTGGCTGTCGAGGGTTCGGCCCGACCCTCAACCTCAACCGTCATGCCCAGGCCAGGGCTGAGGAGCGAGCGAGCTTGTACTGCAGTCGCTGTGGACATCCGAACAAGGACGAGGCTCGGTTCTGTTCCAACTGCGGGGCTCCGCTGCATGAGGAGGTCACCGTCGGGATCACCCCCGTCGAGGTCGAGGGTGAGGGCGTCGAGGAGTTCCCGTTCGCGGAAGATGAGCTTCAGCCCGGGCAGGCTCTCCTGCTCGTCAAGCATGGGCCGAACGCCGGCTCGACGTTCCTTCTCGAGTCGGACGTCACCACCGCGGGTCGCGGCACCGACAGCGACGTCTTCCTCGACGACGTGACCGTCTCGCGCAAGCACGCCGAGCTCCGGCGTCGAGACGACGGGTGGTTCGTCCACGACGTTGGGAGCCTGAACGGCACGTACGTGAACCGCGAACGGGTCGACGTGACGAAGCTCGCATCGGGAGACGAGCTCCAGATCGGCAGATTCAAGCTCGTGTTCTTCGCTGCGGGGGAGTGAGAGGGGATGGCCACGCGCAACTACCAGTCGATCGGGGAGGTCCTCGTCACGGTGAAGACCGAGTTCCCCGACATCACGATCAGCAAGATCCGGTTCCTCGAGTCGGAGGGCCTGATCGAGCCGGAGCGGACGCCGTCCGGCTACCGCAAGTTCTACGCCAAGGATCTCGAGCGCCTCCGCGCGATCCTGAAGATGCAGCGTGACGAGTACCTGCCGCTCAAGGTCATCAAGGAGCGACTGCTCGAGCAGGAGGCCGGTACCACGGAGGCTGAGGCACCCCTCGCCGAGGAGGCTCCGGAGCCGGCCGAGGAGCTCGCGGAGCCGCCGACCGGGCTCCAGATGTCGATCGACGAGATGTCGGCGGCCACCGGCATCGACCGTGAGCGGATCCAGGAGCTGGAGTCGTTCGGTCTCGTGTCTTCGCACGGGCCCGAGTCGGCTCGTTACTACGACGGCGACGACTACATCGTGCTGTCGATCCTGAAGGACTTCTTCCGGTACGGCGTCGAGCCGCGACACCTCACGATGTACAAGCACTTCGCCGAGCGCGAGGCCACGTTCTTCGAGTCGATCGTGATGCCCCAGTTGCGCCAGCGGAACCCCGACGCCCGCCGCACGGCGTCGACCTCCCTGACGGAGCTCGCGAAGGCCTCGCGCAAGTTGAAGAGCGCGCTGCTGCGGACGAACCTGCGGCAGTACCTGTCCTGAGCGTGGTTCGCACGACCGCCCTCCGTCGAGCCGCGTGGGCGATCGTCGCCTTCCTGACGCCGGCGCTCGCGCTCGCGGTGGTCCCGGGTCTGGCCGGCGCCCAGGTGACCCCCTCGCCGCCGCCGCCGACGCCCGTCCTGTTGCCGAACGGCCGGACCTCGATGTCCCCGTTCCCGAGCGTCCTCCGCACGCCGGCGTCGCCGCTGCCGCCGCCGCAGATCTCGGCGCCCTCGGCGATCCTCGCCGACCTCGACAGTGGGCAGGTCCTGTTCGAGCAGGGCGCCGGCCGGCGGCGGCCGATCGCGAGCGTGACGAAGATCGTCACGGCGCTCCTCGTGCTGGAGCAGACCGATCCACAGGACATCGTGACGGTGAGCGCCCGCGCGTCGGGGGATGGACGGACCGCGGGGATCTCTGAGCTCGGCTTGGAGACGGGCGAGCGGATCCGCGTGGACGACCTGCTCGCGGCGCTCATGCTCCAGTCCGCGAACGACGCGGCGATCGCCCTGGCGGAGCACGTCTCTGGCACGGTCGAGGGGTTCGTGAAGGACATGAACGCACGGGTGCGTCGGCTGGGGCTGCGCGACTCGCGGTTCGCCTCCCCGAACGGCCTCGACGACCGCGGGTACTCGACGGCCCGCGACCTGGTGGACATCACGCGCGCCGCGTACGAGCAGCCCGGCTTCGCCAGCATCGTGGCGACCCGCTCACGCGAGGTGCCGTCGCCGGCGGATCTCCCACCGCGCGTCGTCCAGAACCGGAACGCGCTGCTGTGGCTGTATCCCGGCGCCGTCGGGGTGAAGACGGGCTTCACGAGCCGGGCGGGTTCGTGCATCGTGGCGACGGCCGAGCGCGGAGGTCTACGCCTGGTCGCGGTGGTGCTCGGCGCCTCGGGCGAGGCGTTCTCGAGCGCCGCCGCGCTGCTCAACCACGGATTCGCCGCGTTCGAACGCCGGGAGGTCGTCGCCGAGCGAGAGGACCTGGGCGTGGTTCGGATCGACGGCCGTGAGGTCCCGGTCGCCTCGGGCGGGTCCCTCGATGCGCTCATCCCGACCGACGCCGACGTGACGCGTCGGCCGGTGCTCGCCCCCGACGCCGCGTTCCCGCCGCTCCCCGGCGAGGTCGTCGGGACGCTCCGCGTCTCGGTGCCCGAGCTGCGGATCGGGAGCGTCGATCTCGTGGTGACCGACGTGCCGCCGCCGCCACCTCCCGAGCCCGGTCCATGGTGGGCGAGGGCGGGGTCCGCCGTGGTCGATGCCGTCGGCGTTGTCCTCGACGCCATGCTCGGCTGATCCCTCTGCTACGATCGAGCCCGATGTCGGAGGTCGCAAGCGTCCTGTTCGGACGCGAGGACATCCGTCGCCGGATCGAGGAGCTCGGCCGCACCATCACCGGGGACTATGAGGGGCGCGCACCCGTCCTGGTCTCGGTCCTGAAGGGCGGCTCGTTGTTCCTCGCGGACCTGATCCGAGAGATCCGTCTCCCGCTCGCCATCGACTACATGGCGCTGTCCCGATACGGCGACGCGACCGAGTCGATGGGCCGGGTGCGCATCGTCAAGGACCTGGAGCAGGACGTCGGCGGTCGCGACGTCATCGTCGTCGAGGACATCGTCGACACGGGGCTCACCCTGTCGTACCTGATCTCGGTGATCGGTTCGCGAGAGCCCGCCTCCGTCGAGGTCTGCGCGCTGCTCGACAAGTCCGTCCGTCGGATCGCGCCGGTGACGATCCGGTACCGGGGGTTCGAGTGCCCCGACGTGTTCGTCGTCGGGTACGGTCTGGACTTCCAGGAACGGTACCGCAACGTTCCCGATATCCTTGCGGTGCAGGACATGGCGGCGCTCGGCGAGGACCCGGACCTGCTCCTCCCGTACCTGCCCGAGACGCTGCCGAGCCCCTAGGTTGCCGGGTCCGGGGGGCGGGTCTAGGCTCGACGTGCGGATGATCGTCGAGATGAATCTGGCCGGCGTGCGGATCGAGCTGCCCTCGAATCAGCCGATCGTGCTCCTGCGCGAGTCCGAGGGGGAGCGATACCTGCCGATCTGGATCGGTCAGCCGGAGGCCGCGTCGATCGCCCTCGCGCTCCAGGGGGTCGTCACGCCCCGGCCGATGACGCACGACCTGATGAAGTCGATCCTCGAGGAGATGTCGGTGCAGGTGAACAGCATCGTCATCACCGAGCTCCGCGAGGGCACGTTCTACGCGGTGATCAACATGCAGCGCAACGGCGACGCATACGAGATCTCCTCGCGTCCGAGCGATGCCATCGCGCTCGCCGTCCGGCTGGGCTGCAAGATCTTCGCCAGCGAGGACGTGCTGGCCGAGGCGTCGATCCTCATCCCCAGCGGGGAGGAGGAGGAAGAGGAGCTCGAGAAGTTCCGCGAGTTCCTCGAGAACGTGAACCCCGAGGACTTCCAGTAGTCCTCCGCGTTGTCCGCTAGCCGTACATGATCGCGGTGGTCCAGATCTTGTCGCGCCCGCACGCGGTCTTTCCCGGGGTGGCGATCGCACCGACCCCCGCCTTCTCGAGCGCCGGATGCAGGATGATCTTCCGGTGGAACTTCTCGCTCATCCACTGCCGCATGATCTTCTGGACCGAGGAGTGGCAGCCCACCACGTCGGCGCCGAGCACGTCCCAGTTGTAGGGCTCCAGGAGCTCCTGCAGGTTGCGCGGGTCGAAGAGCTTCCCACGGTTGATCATCTTGCGCGTGTGCGCCTTCGCCTCGTCGGACAGGGGTCGGTTGAGGGAGAGGGTGTCGAGTCCGTGGTTCGCCCGGACGCGGTTGAGCGCGTGCAGGACCTTGTGGCGGAGCGAGCCGGCCTCGGCGGCCGGGGCCGTGGCGACGCCCGTCGTCATCAGGGCGAGGGTGAGCGAGCCGGCGAGCGCTGCGTGACGGACCTTGCGGTTCCGGAGCACGAGATCCCTCCTCGGGGGGGTCGGGGACGGGCGGCATGGTACCCGGTTCCGTCCGGCGGAGGCCACCTGGCTCGAACGGGTGATTGACAGGGCCGTCGCGGCCGCCTAGCCTACCCTACGTCTGCGTAATTACGGAGATGTGATGGCTGACCAGGGTTTCCGTGTGCCCGACGTCGTTCGGATCGTCGGGATCAGCTACCGCCAGCTCGACTACTGGGCACGGACGGGCCTCGTGCGACCCTCGATCCGCGACGCCCACGGCTCCGGGACCCAGCGCCTGTACTCGTTCCAGGATCTCGCGCTCCTCAAGCTGATCAAACGCATGCTGGACTCCGGGGTGGGGCTCCAGCAGATCCGCAAGGCGTGGGGGACCCTCCGCGAGCTCAAGGAACCTCCGCTCGGCACCACCCTGGTCTCCGACGGCTCGCGGATCTACGCGGTGGACTCGCCCGACGAGGTCGTCGACCTGCTGGCCCAGGGCCAGGGGGTCTTCGCCATCGCCGTCGACAAGGTATGGACCGACCTGGAGGGGAGCCTCGCGAAGCAGCAGAAGAAGCGGGGTCGCAAGGTCGCGTCCGCCGGAGGCGCGTGAACGACGCAGCCACGGTCGCGACGCCGGCCCTGAAGAGCGACACCGTCCGCTTCGCCCACGCCAGCGAGCGCCAGTTCGCGCAACTGCTGGACTTCTACCAGATCGAGTGGGCGTACGAGCCCACCTCGTTCGACCTCGAGTGGGACCGCGAGGGGAACGTCGTCCAGCGTTTCACGCCGGATTTCTTCCTTCCCCAGTACGACCTGTACATCGAGATCACGACGCTGAACCAGAAGCTCGTGACGAAGAAGAACCGGAAGGTGCGCCGCCTCCGGGAGCTGTACCCGGGCGTGAACTGCAAGATCTTCTACCAGCGGGACTACCTCTCGCTCGTCGAGAAGTACGGCCTGGAGGACGTCTCCGGCTAGGGCCGGACGTCCCGTGGGCGCAGTCCCGCAACGGGCTAGACTCGTGCAGGCATGCGGTACGCGCCTCACACGGACGAGGACGTCGGCGCGATGCTCGAGGCCATCGGTCTCGGGTCGCTGGACGACCTGTTCGCGCAGATCCCCGAGGCCGTTCGCCTGGACCGCTCGCTCGACCTCCCCGAGGGCATCTCCGAGCCCGAGATCGTGCAGGATCTCGCCGACCTGGCGGGCCGCAACCGCAACGCCGACGACCTGGTCTGCTTCGCCGGCGGCGGCGCGTACGACCACTACGTGCCGGCGGTCGTGTGGGCGCTCGCCGGCCGCTCCGAGTTCTACACCTCCTACACGCCGTACCAACCCGAGCTCTCGCAGGGCGTGCTGCAGGCGTTGTTCGAGTACCAGTCGATGGTCTGCGAGCTCACGGCGCTCGACGTCTCGAACGCCTCGTTGTACGACGGCTCGACGGCGTTGGCGGAGGCCGTCGCCCTGGCGCGGACGTCGCCGGGGCGCGGGCGCGTGCTCGTCTCGGGCGGCGTCGACCCCCGGCACGTCGAGACGCTGCGGACGTACGGCAGGGGGGCGGGGTACGAACCGGAGCCGTTCGAGCTCGAGGACGGGGTCGGGGGTCGGCCCCAGATCGACGAGGACGTCGCCTGCATCGTGGTGCAGCACCCGAACGTCTACGGGAACCTCGAGCCGGTCCGGGACCTCTTCGGGACAGCGCACGACGGGGGAGCGGCGACGATCCAGCTGTTCGACCCCGTCTCCCTCGGCGTGCTCGCACCGCCCGGCGAGCTCGGCGCCGACATCGCCGTGGCCGAGGGCCAGTCGCTCGGCCAGCACCTGAGCTTCGGCGGGCCCTACCTGGGCGTGATCGCGACCCGTCTGGATCTGGTCCGCCGCATCCCGGGGCGGATCGTGGGGGAGACGGTCGACGTGGACGGCAGGGTCGGCTACGTGCTCACCCTCCAGGCCCGTGAGCAGCACATCCGCCGCGAGAAGGCGACCTCGAACATCTGCACGAACCAGACGCTGATGGCGATCGCGGCCGCCGTGTACATGGCGTGGCTCGGCCCGGAGGGGATCGTCGAGCTCGGCCGGCGGTGCGCGGCGAAGGCCGCCTACGCCGCCCAGCGCCTCACCGAGATCCCGGGCGTCGAGCTCCGGTTCCCGAGCGCGGCGTTCTTCAAGGAGTTCGCGCTCCGGCTGCCGCAGCCGGCGGCCGGCGTGCGCGACGCGCTCGTCGACCACGGCTTCCTGGCCGGGGTGCCGATGTCGGACGACGACCGGACGCTCCTCGTCGCGGTGACCGAGCGCCGCACGCGCGACCAGATCGACCGGCTCGCGCTCGCCCTGCAGGAGGTCCTCGCGTGACCCAGGCCGTCGGCGCGCCGGTCCGTCGCCAGGGCCCGCCCGGCCTCGGCACGCTGCGGGATCTGTCACGGCCGGGTCGTCGCGCCTGGAGCCTGCCACGGCTCGACGTCCCGCCGGTCGACGTGCCCGCCGAGCATGCCCGCGCGCGGCCGCCGTCGCTGCCCGAGGTCGCGGAGCGCGACATCGTCACCCACTTCACCCGCATGTCCCAGCTCAACTACGGGGTCGACACCGGCGTGTACCCGCTGGGGTCGTGCTCGATGAAGTACAACCCGAAGGCCGCCGAGGCGGTGGCCACGCTCCCGGGGTTCGCACGCGTCCATCCCCTCCAGCCGGAGGGCACGACCCAGGGCACGCTCGAGCTCCTGTGGCGCCTGGAGCGCGCGCTCTGCGAGATCACCGGCATGGCACGCGCGACCCTGCAGCCGCCGGCGGGGGCGTGCGGCGAGCTCACGGGGTTGCTCATCATGCGGCGCCACCACACCGAGCGCGGTGACCCCCGCACGAAGGTGGTGATCCCCGACGCCGCGCATGGCACGAATCCCGCGAGCGTGCGCATGGCCGGCTACGAGGCGCTCCACGTCCCCAGCGACGCTCGGGGCATGGTCGACGTCTCGGCGCTCGAGAAGCTGGTGGACGAGGATGTCGCCGGCCTGATGCTCACGAACCCGAACACGCTCGGCCTGTTCGAGGAGGACATCCAGGAGATCACGCGCATCGTGCACGGCGTGGGCGGACTCGTCTACTACGACGGCGCGAACCTGAACGCGATCCTCGGCCGTTGTCGACCGGGTGACATGGGCTTCGACATCGTCCATATCAACACGCACAAGACGTTCGCGACGCCGCACGGCGGGGGAGGGCCGGGCGCGGGGCCCGTCGGCGTGACCGAGGAGCTCGTGCCGTACCTGCCGCTCCCAATCATCGAGCGCGACGAGGCCGGCACCTTCCGTCTGGACCTCGACCGGCCGCGCTCGATCGGCAGGATGCACGGGTTCCACGGCAACGTCGGGATCCTGGTCCGCGCCTACGCGTACGTGTTCCTGCACGGCCGCGACGGCCTGACCGAGGTCGCGGAACGGGCCGTCCTGAACGCGAACTACCTCGCGCAGCGCGTCAAGCAGGCCTTCCCGCTCGCGTACCCCGAAGGGCGGCCGATGCACGAGTTCGTCTCGACCGCGGCGCCGCTGCGCGAACGCACGGGCATCCGGGCGATGGACGTCGCGAAGCGCGTGATCGACCTGGGGTTCCACCCCTCGACGGTGTACTTCCCACTCGTGGTCGAGGAGGCGATGATGGTCGAGCCCACCGAGACCGAGACGAAGGAGTCCCTCGACGCGCTCGCCGGGGCGCTCCTCCAGGCCTGGGAGGAAGCCGCGAGCGATCCCGACCTGCTCCACGAGGCGCCCGTCACGACCCCCGTGCGTCGTCTCGACGAAGCCCGGGCGGCCCGTCAGCTGAAGCTGCGCTGGTAGCCGTCTCCGGCCCGTCCCGCTGTCCCGCGGCGCCTAGTCATTCCTGACCATCTCGGCCTCAAGGCCGCCTCGATCCCGTCCGATAGGGGGGTGACAGGCACAAAGGGTCGGTCCCGAAAGGGCGAACCGCCGGTGACGGCGGGGCGCACAGCACCGGACCTCCGTGGAGAGGTGGCCGGGCCGCCGAAGGACCCGGGCCTCGGGCTCGAGTCCCAACCGGGACCCCGGAGTCGGGAGGCTCGAGATGGAACGTCATCGAAGCGGCCGAGGGACGCTCGTGGCGGCGATCGCCCTGCTGATGGCCGGTCTGCTGGTGGTGGGCACCGCCCCCGAGCGCGCGGACGCGCGCGAGCGGACCGGTCGCCGCGTCAGGATGGTGAACCTCACGAACGACGACCGACGGGAGAACGACCGCCGGGCGCTGGGCTTCGAGACGCGGGTGTCGAGGTACGCGAAGGACCACAGCCAGGCGATGGCCAGGAAGGGCTACATCTTCCACTCGACCGAGGCACAGCTCCAGAGGGCCCTCGGGGACGTCGACTGGTCGATCGGCGGGGAGAACGTCGGGGTGGGGGGCTCGCTCGAGAGCCTGGAGGACGCGTTCATGGCGAGCAAGCTGCATCGCCAGAACATCCTGCGCAAGTCCTTCGACCACATGGCCGTGGGCATCGTCCGCGAGGACGGCGCCCTGTGGATCACCGTCATCTTCTACGGGTAGGCCCGCACCGCCCATCGCGGAACCACCCCCGACGCGAGAGGTCCCGGGTCATCCGACCCGGGACCTCGCGTCGCCCTCTCCCGTGGAGGCGTTACTCCGTCGAGGCCTGGCGGCCCCGCCGGCGGCCGGCCCACAGCAGCGCCGACCCCGCGGTCACGAAGACCAGGAGCAGCGCGCCGAGCGGGATGACCGACGACGTCCCCGTGAAGGCGATCGGCCCCGGGGGCGGCGTCTTGGTGATCGTCTGACCGAGGATCACGTCGACCGTCTCCGTGTCGTCGTCCTTCACCGTCTCGCCGAGCGGGTCCTCACCCTCGGCGACGGCGACGTTCGTGACCTTGATCGTGCCGTCGTCCGGGAGCGTGTACTTCTTCGTGCACTCCGTGCTCCCGTTCGGCTGCAGCTCCGCGATCGTGCAGATGTGCCCGATCACGTCGTCGTCGACCGAGATGTCGTAGAGGACCACGTCACCGATGTTCGTGATGGTGTAGTGGTACGTGACCTCTTCGCCGGGCGAGCCGGAGTCCGGCCGAGCCCGCTTCACGATCTCGATCGCCGGGTGGATGATGTCCACCTCGTGCGAGTCCTCGTCGCTGACCTCGGTCTCGCCGAACCACCCGGACACCTCCGCCGTGTTCGGCAGCGGATCTGGGTCGCTCTCGGTCACCACGTGGGTGCAGGTGTACCCCCACGTCTCGCCCTGCTCGAGGACGCCGAGGGTGCCCGCGTCGCCAATGGGCCCGGTGAGGGTGCCCGCGTCGCAGATCGGGTCGGTGAGCGTGACGTCGGTGAGCGGCAGGCTGTCCGGCGTGAGGCTCACGTCGAACGTGTAGGTGACCGTGTCACCCACGTGCGCCATGTCGTCCCCGTCCTTGACCAGGTCGATCCCCGGCGGCGGGCAGTCGATCGTCGTGGTGACGATCTCGCTCCCGAGGTCGCCGATGAACGCCTGGTTCTCGATCAGCGGGCAGATGTCCGTGGGCGCCGTGCCCGAGATCGTGATCTCGGCGCTGTCGCCCGGCTCGAGGATGCCCAGGTCGCAGCTGACGTCGTTGCCGACCACGTCACAGGCCTGGTCGGCCCCGCCGTTCAGCGAGAACGACGCGGTCACGCCCGACAGGTCCGAGTCGACGGCGTCGGTCACGACGACCGCGTCGGACGTGGCGGCGTTCCCGTTGTTCTCGACGGTCACCGTGTAGGTGATCAGCCCACCGACCTCGGCCGTGGCCGGACCGGTCTTGTGGAGCTCCAGGTCAGCCGCGCAGCCGGTGACCTCGACCGTGACCAGGTTCGTCTCGAGGCCCTCGCCGGAGCCGTCCTCGGCCCAGTCCACGTGCGCCGAGTTCATCAGGGCGCCACAGACATCCGGGGCGGTCGTCACGTCGACCGTGACGACCATCGACTCGCCGGGCTGCAGGGTCTCGGTGTCCGGGTCCTGCGGACAGCGGATCGAGTTGTCCGTTGCATCGACGTCACACGTCCCGGACGCGGCACCGATCTCGTACGTCGCCGAATCGATCGTCAGCGTGTTGTCCAGGTCGTCGGACACGACCACGTCGGTCGCGTCCTCGTTCCCGTCGTTCGTGACGGTGATGACGTAGGTGAAGCTGTCACCGGGGGAGACCTGGGTGACCGGTGCCCCGGCTTCGTCCACGGCCTCCTTGTCGATCGACAGGTCCGGCGCGCAACCGGTGACGACCGTCTCGACCGAGTTGCTCTCCTGCGAGGCGTTGCCGATCCACAGCAGCGCCACGTTGTTCACGGTCGGGCAGCTGTCGGCGGGCGCCTCGGCGGTGATGGTCACCACGACGATGTCCTCGGCGTCCATGATGCCGACGTCGCAACTGACGTCGTTGCCCGTCACGTCGCACGCGATGTCCGGTCCGCCGTTCAGCGAGTAGGTCGCGTCCACGTTCGTCAGCTCCGCCGGGACGGCGTCGGTGATGGTCACATCCTCCGTCGTGGGGCCGTTGCCGATGTTCTCGACCGTGACCTCGTACGTGATGGTCTCGCCGAAGCCGACCTCGCTCGGGCCGGTCTTCTCGATCGTCAGGTCGGGCTCGAGCAGCAGGCGAGCCGACTTCAGTGGGATCGTCTGCGTGCCCGCACCGGGGACGTTCTTGCTCCCGATCTTCATGGTGTCGAGTCGGGCCTGCAGGTTCCCGTTCGGCGAGCCGTCCCCACCGCAGCGCAGGATCGGGACGACCTGCACGATGATGACCTCGCCACGCTCGACATCGTTGACGTCGAAGGAGATCGCGAGATCAGTGGGCGGCGAGTTGTCCCCGAGCGGGGCGTTCTCGACGACGTTGGAGATCGTCGCGTCACCGTCATAGGCCGAGTCGTCCGTGTTGAGGAACACGGCCGGGCTGTCGAAGTCACGGAACCCGACACCGTTCTCGTTGTCGAACGACAGGGCCACCGAGATGGTGGATGCGGCGTCGATGTCCGGATCGTCCGCGATCTCGAGGGCCAAGAAGTACACGACCTTGTCGTTGCAGTTGAAGTCGCTGGCCTCGAGGGACTCGACGACACCCTTCGTCTTGCTGATCACACGGCCGTCGTACTCGGGGAGCCCGGGGCCGGTGCCGGCGAGCGTCGAATGGTTGTACGTGTACGGGCCAGCCGCGATCCAGTCGAGCTCGATGTCCCCGACCTCCACGGCCCGTGCCGCCACGAGCGGCGCCGCCACCGCCTCCTTCGCGGCCGAGCTCTTCTCGGACACCGCGTCCGAGGCCTTGACGGTGAAGCCGTCGCCGCGGCCGCTCTCGGCGGACGCGGAGCCGTCGTCCGACCGATCCGACCAGCCATCGGCGTTCGCCGCGATGAGGCCGACCTGGCCGATCGCGAGGAACACGGTCATCACGAGGCCGATCAGCGAGAAGGTGGCTCCCGCCCTCCTCAGCCGTCGGCCCTTCCTGCGCGAACCCCTCATTGGGTCCCTCCTCCTTCGGGCGATGCCCTGACGACGCAACGGGGGACACCGTGTCCCGCCGATCCCAGGGTACGCCGAGCCTTCACCTACTCCATCCGTCGAAGGGCCACGGGTTCGCATACGACTTTCGAACTAAGCGGGCCCACCAGGACTTTACGCAGTTGCGTAGGACGACAGCAACTCCAGGCGTCCGACAGCGGGGGAGGGAAGATGGCCTACATCACGCTCGGTCGCGTCGTCGCGCAACGCTCACTTTCCATAACGTACGGTATGGGCGCTCCTGTCGGTCGGTCCAGATGGCTCAGGTCAGTCGACGGGCGGGCGCAGTCGCGCCTTCAGACCCCAGATCGTGACGAGCCAGAGCGCCTCGACCACGATCCGCCGGGAGATCTTGGAGTGCCCGTGCTCGCGTTCGCGGAACGTGATCGGCACCTCGCCGACCTGGTAGCCGTCCCGCCTGGCCCGGTACGCGAGCTCCACCTGGAACCCGTACCCATCGGAGTGGATCGGCCGGGCGACCAGCCGCTCCAGGAGCTCCCGACGGTAGACACGGAAGCCACTCGTCGCGTCGTGGAGCGGGAAGCCGAGACACAGGCGCGCGTACAGGTTGCCGCCCCTCGAGAGCGCGAGGCGCGCTCGGCTCCAGTTCGTGACCGACCCACCCGCCACGTACCGGCTCCCGATCACCATGTGGTGCGACCGTACGGCGTGCAGGAGCCGCGGGAGCTGCTGGGGCAGGTGTGAGAGGTCCGAGTCCATCTCGACGACCAGCTCGTACCGCTCCTCGAGCGCGAGGCGGAACCCCTCGAGGTACGCGCTCGCCAGGCCGCCCTTGGCTCCGCGCTCCAGGAGCCGCACACGCGGTTCGGCGGCGGCTCGCTCGGCGACGAGCTCTCCCGTGCCGTCGGGCGACCCATCGTCGACGACGAGCGCGTCGACGGGGGGGTCGAGCGCGAGGAGCCCCTCGAGCACCTCGTCGATCGTGACCCGCTCGTTGTAGGTGGGCAGGACGACGAGCGTGCGGGGGGCCTCCGGGAGGTCCTCGATGGAGGCCCGGATGCCACGACGCACCCTCGGCACTGCGAACAGGGCGAGGACGGCCGCCAGCGACAGCCACACGAACCAGTCCCCCAGCCGGACGTACAGCGTCGTGGCGCGCGACGCCTGGATCCGCGCGCGCATGATGCCCGGCACGAACAGCTCGGCGCGGGCGACCACGTCGCCCTGCGGGTCCACGACCGCGCTGATGCCGGAGACCGCGGCGTGGACGACCCATCGCCCGGTCTCGACCGCTCGGAGCCGGCTCATCAGCACGTGCTGGCGTGAGGCGGCCGTCGTGCCGTAGGAGGCGTTGTTCGTCGTGAGGACGAAGAACTCCGCCCCGCCGCGGGCCATCGCACGCTCGATCCGCGGGAAGCTGTTCTCGTAGCAGATCGGGGCACCGAAGGCCGGCAGACCCGGGACGGCCACCGTGTGGGGACCCGCACCCGGCACGCGGTCGACCGGGATCTGGTCGATCGCGTCGATCCACCCCAGCCGGTCCCGGAACGGCACGTACTCGCCGAACGGCACCAGCACCACCTTGTCGTATCGGTCCACCGTCGCCCCGGTCCCGTCGAACAGCAGCACGCTCGTGTGTTGGCTTCCGTCGGGGTCGTCGAGCACCGCCCCGGCCAGCGTGGGCGCCCCGACGGCCGCGACCGCGGTCCGCACCTCCCCCATCACCGCCTCGTCCGAGGACGCCCCTGGGTCGAGCGATCCCTCGCCCCACACGGCGAGGTCCGGCGGATCGTCGGCCAGCCGCCGGTGCAGATCGATGTTCATGCGGGCGACCGCGACGTCCTCGGCGTCGCGGCTCAGGTGCTCTGCGTCGCGCACGTCGACCTGGATAGCGGCGATGTCGACCTCCTGGCCGTCGGCGACCGGCGACGGGAGCAGGCCGGGGGCCAGCACCAACCCCGCACAGGCCGCGAGAACGGCGACCGTCCGCGCCGGGCTCCCCCTCCCCCGCTCGAGCAGGAGGAGCAGCAGCCCGGCCACGGCGACCACGACGAAGGAGATGCCCCACACGCCGGTCACCGAGGCCAGCCGCAGCAGCGGCGGGTTCCCGGCCTGCGTGCTCCCGAGCTGCCCCCAGCCGAACCCCCCGAGCGGCCAGGCGCCGCGGACGGCGTCGAGCACGGTCCACAGCGCGGCCAGGCCGAAGACCGAGAGCACGGGATGGCGGTCGCGCCAGAGCACCGGCGTGAGGAGCCCGAAGGCGCCCGTGAAGCACGCGGAGGCCAGCACGAGCGCGGTCCACCCGAACTCCCCGAACAGGAGGATCCAGTACAGGACGAGCCCGAAGTACGCCACGCCGAACACGAGGCCGAGGCCCAGGCCGCGGAGCGGTCGAGCGTCGCGCACGATCCACAGGAACGGGATCGGCGCGAGGAACGCCACCCACCCGGCGTCGACCGGCGGGAGCGACAGGGAGAGCAGCGCGCCGCTCGCCGCGGCGATCAGCAGCGCGAGGGCGGGTCCGGGTGGGTTCGGCCTCAGGCGCAGTCCCGGCAGAGCATCTTCGCCTTGTCCTTCAGCTGGCTCCGATGCTTCACCAGGTAGCAGTTGCGGCATGTGAACTCGTTCGCCTGCGGCGGCACGACCTTCACCGCCATCGATTCATCCCGGAGCTCGTCGCGGGTGAGGGTGAGGACCGACTCCTCGGCGTCCTCCTCCTCCTCCGCCCGCGCCTCCTGCTTCACCAGCAGGTCCTGGATGGACTCCACGTCCTCCGAACCGGCCGTTCGCACGGCCGGCGCGGCGGGCTCGGCGTCTCCGACGTCTTCCGCGGGCGCGTCCGGCTCCTCGAGCTCGTCGTCGTCGAGGGTCTCTTCGATGTCTTCCATGGGCTCTACGCTTCCGTTCGGCTCAGCCGGCGCATTGTACTGCCGGTGCGCGAACCTGCAACGACCCTCGGAACCGAAGTGCCGCAACGCACACGCGATCGAGTACGCGGGGTTCCCGGGACACCGGGCGCATGCGCCCGCCGGTGGGCACACAGACGAGGACCCAAGAGACCTTTGGGGCCGCGGCGCCGGGGCGCCGCGTTCTCTACTCAGCCTCTTGGGTCCTCCATGCGCAGCCGCCGAAGCGGTCGCGCACAGGTCACGGTAGACCCGGGGTTGGTGGGTGTCAAACGAGCAGGTCAGCCGTCGTCCGGCTCACGACGCGTACACGTCGCGCCCGAGGCTGACCGTGAGGACGGGCCGGAGGGACCGTGGGTCCGCGAGCAACGGGTCGACCTCGTACGCCGCGAGGTCCGCATGCTTGCCGGGCCCCAGGCTCCCCTTCTTGTCCTCCTGGTGTGCGAGGCGGGCGCCGCCGGTCGTCCAGACCCTGATCGCCTCCTCCCGCGACAGGCGCTGTCGCGGGTCGTGGTGCGCCTCGAAGGCCGCGATCCCCTCCATCGGGTCGAGCGCCGTGATCGGGGAGTCCGAGCCCGCCCCCATCTCGATCCCGCGCCGCAGGATGTCGCGGAACGGGTTCATCCCGGCGGCCCGCGCAGCGCCGAGCCCCTGCTCGTACAGGCCGCCGGCGCGGCCCCACGCCGCGTCGAAGCTCGGCTGCACGGACAGGCCGAGTCCCAGCATGGCCGCCCGTTCGAGCAGGTCCACGTCCACCATCTCGGCGTGCTCGATCCGATGGCGCCGGGCGCGGAAGTGCCGCCGGCCGCGCGAGTCGAGCGAGCGGAACACCCGCTCCCAGGTGCCGATGACCTGCTCGATGGCGGCGTCCCCGATCGCGTGGACGCCGACCTGCAGCCCCGCCAGATGCCCGTCGTGGAAGTACTGCGCGAGGGCATCGTCGTCGAAGTAGGAGAGCCCCGAGCCCGAGCCGTCGACGTACGGCTCGGCCACCCACGCCGTCCGGGCACCGATCGAGCCGTCCACCGGGAGGTCGCCGCCGACGCGGGGCAGCCCGAGCTCGATCGCCCGCGAGACCTCCGGGGTGCCGACGTAGGGGACCACGTCGACCGGGAGCCGTCGCCGGTGCCCGAGGAGCACCTCGAGGTCGCGCATCCCGCGCTCGTGCACCAGCGACATCTCGTGGACCGTCGTGACCCCCCGCGCGGCCGCCGTCGCCGCGGCCGCGAGCTGCAGCTCCTCCACGTCGTGCTCGGCCAGGTTCGCGGAGAACCACCGCTGGAGGGCGTCGTTCGCCTCGCTCCGCACCCGGCCGGTCGGCTCGCCGTCCTCGCCGAGCTCGACCCCGGGGAGATCCAGGGCTCCGGACTCGCGGAGCGCCCGGCGGTTCGCGAGCGACAGGTGCCCGTCGACGCGGACGACCGCGAGGGGCCGGTCCGACACCCGGTCTAGGTCGTCGGCGGTGGGCGGTTCCCGGCGCTCCCACGTCGACTCGTCGTAGCCGTGGACGAGCGCGGGACCCTCACGGTCGCGGACCGCTGCGCGGACGGCGTCCAGCAGCTCCGCGGCCGAGCGCGCCCGTCCGAGGTCCGGCGCCCGCTGGTGCACGCCGGTGCCGGTCAGGTGCACGTGCGCGTCCACGAAGCCCGGGAGGATGGTCGTGCCGGGCAGCTCGACGACCCGATCGGCTCCGGGGGGCTCGCCGGCCCCGACCCGCTCGACGTGCCGGCCGTCGACGAGGACCCACTCCCCCGTCGCCGGGTACGACAGCGTCCGCACGAGCGAGGCTCGGTACAGGGTCCGCATGGTGATGCGGAGATTACCCCCTGGCGGCCACGGGCCGTGGCCCGGGGCCGGAGATCACCCCCACCCCCGCCGCGACGAGGGACCGGGGGTCGGCCAGCACGCGGGTCTTGTGCCGTGCGGGCCGCAGGTGCGCCCGCGCGAGCGCTCGCGTCAGCACCACGAGCGCCTCGTGGGCGGCTGCCGCGTCCGACGTGAACACGAGGATGTCATCCACCCACCGCACGTGCCGGAACCCCGCCGACACGAGCGATGCGTCGACGCCCGCCAGGGACGCGTTGGCCAACACGGCGGACGGCTCCGGGCCGACCGGCAGCCCTCGGACGCCGTACGCGTTCAGCCGGCGGACGGCCGCGACGGCGCGCCGGACGTCGACGGTCCCACAGCCGACGCGCGCGAGCGCTCCCGCGAGGACACCGGGCGCGACCGACCCGTAGAAGTCGTGGACGTCGGCCACGAGCGCCGCGCCGGCGTCCGCGGCCAACCCGGCGAGGAGCGCTCGGAATCTGGCGCGCGCGCTCGTCCACGCCTCCAGCCGGATCGCCGGCGGCCGCGTGCGGACCTCGGCCACCCGGTTCGCGACGACGATCGGCGGCAGCGCCGACTCGATCGCCGGCACGAGCGGGGCGACCGCCGCGGTGTACGCGGCCGCGGTCACCGGATCCAGGTGTGCGAGCCAGCGGACGCCACCGGGCTTGCGCTCCGGCACGAGACGCACCGGCTCGATCGACCGTTCGAGCACCCCCTCCCCTCCCCCGGCCCGAGGGAGGGTGGGCCCGCGACGGACCGACCGATGCTCGCACGCGGCGAGCCGCGGCACAATCGGCCGGCCGGGTGGTTCACGGCTCGGTCAGGGGGGCGGGGGGTACGATGCCCCCGTGCTGGACGAGCGCGATCTCGCGATCCTCGCCGCCCTGCAGGAGGACGCCCGGGCGACCTACGCGGACATCGGCCGTCGCGCCGGTCTGTCCGCATCCTCGGTCCACGAACGCGTCCGCAAGCTCGAGCAGGCCGGCGTGATCCGCGCCTACCGCGCCGAGCTCGACCCCCACGCGCTCGGTCTCGACGTGACGGCCCTGATCGCGGTCACACCGCTCGACCCGAGCCAGCCCGACGACCTCCCCGAGCGCGTCGAGGGTTTCCCGGAGGTCGAGGACTGCTACAGCGTCGCCGGCGAGGCGAGCTACATCCTGAAGGTCCGCGCGCGCACGCCCGAGCGTCTCGAGGACCTGATCCGGCGGCTGCGCGAGAAGGGTGCCGTGCAGACGCGGACGACCGTCGTGCTCTCGATCCCCTTCGAGAGCAGGCCGCTCGCCACGTAGCCGTGGCCTCCGGCCGCGACCGGCCGGGGAACCGACGATAGACTGCCGACCGTGCGCCTGTACAACACGCTCACACGTCGCGTCGACGAGGTCGTCCCGGTGGACGACCGACACGTGCGCATGTACACGTGCGGCCCGACCGTCTACCGCTACGCGCACATCGGGAACCTGCGCACCTTCCTGCTCGCGGACCTGGTGCGGCGGGCGCTCGAGTTCGAGGGCTACCGCGTGACCCAGGTCCTGAACATCACCGACGTCGGACACATGACCGACGACACGTCGGACGCCGGCCGCGACCGCATGGACATCGCGGTGGCCGACGAGGGCCTCGCGCCGCTCGAGGTGGCCGAGAAGTACACGCGGGCGTTCCTCGAGGACACGGCGAAGGTGGGGATCCAGCCCGCGCACGTCTACCCGAGGGCCACCGAGCACATCGCCGAGATGCTCGAGCTCACCGAGCGGCTCGTCGCGAACGGCCACGCGTACGACGTCGGAGGCACGATCTACTACGACCTCCAGT
Source organism: Actinomycetota bacterium (assembly GCA_035762085.1). Lineage (GTDB taxonomy): Bacteria > Actinomycetota > UBA4738 > UBA4738 > HRBIN12 > HRBIN12. The sequence continues at coordinate 55,087 of DASTPT010000087.1, forward strand.
CGTTCGCCGGATACGGCAAGCTCTCGGGCAACACCCTCGAGCAGCTCCGGGCGGGTCACCGTCAGGAGGTCGAGGTGGACCCCGACAAGCGGTTCCACGCCGACTTCGCCCTGTGGAAGAAGGCCGGCCCGAACCGCCTGATGAGATGGGACAGCCCATGGGGCGAGGGCTTCCCCGGCTGGCACGTGGAGTGCTCGGCCATGTCGATGAAGTACCTCGGCGAGCGGTTCGACATCCACACGGGAGGGGCCGACCTCGTCTTCCCCCACCACGAGGACGAGATCGCGCAGTCCGAGGGCGCGGTCGGCCATGAGGTGGTCTCGATCTGGGTCCACGGCGGTCACCTCCGCCTCACGGGCCAGAAGATGGCGAAATCCACCGGCAACATCGTGCGGATCGGGGACCTGGAGGCGATGGGCTTCGACCCGTTGTCGTTCCGGTACCTCACGTTCCAGACCCGCTACCGCAGTGAGATGGACTTCTCCGAGCAGGCGATGCGCGCGGCCGACCAGCACGTGAAGCGCCTGCGGCAGCGCATGGCCGGATGGGGCGCCGCCGCGGACACGCTCTCGGAGGCCGCCGAGGCGCTCGACGCACGGTTCCATGCGGCCGTGGCCGACGATCTCAACATGCCGCAGGCGCTCGTCGTCCTGAACGAGGCGGCCTCGGCGGACCTGCCAGATCGAGAGCAGTACGCGCTCCTCGCCGCCTGGGACGCGGTGCTGGGCCTGGACCTCGAGCGCGACGCCCTCGGAGGCTGGGAGCCCACGGAGGAGATGCGCGTCCTCGTGACCGAACGCGATGCCGCCCGGACCGCGAAGGACTTCGCGACCGCCGACCGGATCCGCGACCGCCTGGCGGCGATGGGGTTGGAGGTCATGGACACGCCGGAGGGCACGAAGGTCCGTCCCAGGGCGTGAGCCCGCGCGAGGCTCAGGCCACGACCGTCAGCTCGTGCGGGGAGTCGTTGAAGCGCTCGCCTCCGTCGGGGGTCACGGCGACGATGTCCTCGACCCGGACGCCGAAGCGGTTCGGCAGGTAGATCCCCGGCTCGACCGAGAACGTCATCCCAGGCTGCAGGGGCGTTCGATCGCCGCTCACGATGTACGGGGGTTCGTGCACGTCCAGCCCGATCCCGTGCCCCGTCCGATGGATGAAGCGCTCCCCGTAGCCGGCGTCCTCGATCACGGCCCGGGCGGCTGCGTCGACCGCCTCGCAGACGACCCCGGGGCGAACGGCGTCGACCCCCGCCCGCTGCGCGGTCTGGACGACCTCGTGCACCCGCCGCAGCTCGTCGCTCGGCTCCCGCACCACGACGGTCCTGGTGGTGTCCGAGCAGTAGCCGGCCATGTGCCCGCCGAAGTCCAGTACCACGGCCTCGCCAGCCCGGATCGTCCGATCGCTCGCGTCGTGGTGCGGCGAGGCGCCGTTCGGGCCCGATCCCACGATCGTGAAGTCGACGGTCTGGTGGCCGTGCGCCCGCAGGGCGTCCGCCAGATCGGCCGCGACCTCGAGCTCGGACCGCCCTTCGAACCGGACCCGGACGATGTCGGCGAAGGCGGCGTCGGCGGCCGCCCCGACGGCCCGGAGCCGGGCCAGCTCGTCCTCGTCCTTCACGGCGCGGAGCAGCGGCAGCGCCGCGCCGATCGTCGTGAACGAGGCCTCCGGCGCCGCGCGCTGCAGGCCGAGGACGTGGGCGGCCCACGCCTGGTCGCTGATCGCCAGCCGCCCGCCGCTCGACAGCAGCCGGCCGGCGGCCGCGTAGGGGTCGTCGCCCTCGTCCCATCCCACGACCTCGACGGCTCCGGCGCCTGGAGCCGTGAGTGCGGCGGGGCGTTCGAGCGTCGGGACGAGCAGCACGGGCTCGCGGTCCGGGACCAGGACGAGCAGCGTCATCCGCTCGAGCGGCAGAGGGTCGTAGCCGATCAGGTACGCGAGATCCGAGCCCGGCGTGACGAGGAGACCGGCCAGGTCGGCCTCGGCCGCCCGCGCGATGGCCCCCTCGATCCTGGCCCGCAGCCGGTCGGCGCTCACAGCTTCATCCGCAGGGCCTGGGGGACGACGTCGAACGTCGCCGTCGTCGCGCCGAGGATCTCACCGTCCGCCTCGATCGGCAGCGGCCGGTCCGCCTCGACCGTGAGCGAGTGTCGGACGCGGAGCTCCTCGATGTGGTCGTGCGGGATGTGCTCGCCCCGGTAGATCCTGGGCAGCAGCGTGAACGCGTCGGTCTTCGGGCCCTTGAAGATCAGGACGTCGAGGACCCCGTCCCCCGGGTACGAGCGCGGCGAGACCTTCATCCCGCCGCCGTAGTACTGCCCGTTCCCGACCACGACGAGGAAGGCTGGCCCCTCGTAGACGCGGCGGTCCGCCTGCACGCGGACGGTCGCCAGCCGGAACCCCGGCAGGGTGCGCCAGAAGCTCACGAAGTACTTCGTCCGGCCGAACCGCGCCGACATGCGCTCGGCGCGGGCGGCCACCGCGGCGCCGAGCCCGGCCTCGGCGACGTTCACGAAGTACCGGGTATCCGTCTGTCCGGAGACCGTCGTGTAGGTGATCGCCCCGACGTCGAGCGGGTACGTGTTGTCGCCGGTCAGGTGGTAGCACGCCCTGCTGGCGTCCCCGGGCAGCCCGAAGGTGCGGATGAAGTCGCTCCCGGACCCGGCGGCCACGACCCCGAGCACCGCGTCGGCCGCCACCGGCGCGCCGTCCGGACCCATCATCCCGTTCACGACCTCGTGCACCGTCCCGTCCCCGCCGACGGCCACGAGGTACCTGCTGCCCGCCC
>DASTPT010000088.1:0-13082 GCA_035762085.1 Actinomycetota bacterium
TGCGAAGCGGCATCGGCGGGTGCGAGCTCGAGGGTGGCCCGGTGATCTCCCAGCGCACGGCGCGGCGGCTCCTGTGCAACGCCAGGGTGCAGACCGTGGTCGAGGATCACCGTGGGGAGGTGATCGGCCTCGGGCGGATGAGCCGGGAGCCGTCCTCGTGGATGGTGCGCCAGGTGCGCTACCGGGACCGGGAGTGCCGGTTCCCCGGGTGCGGGTCCAGGGCCTTCACCGAGGCGCACCACATCGTGTGGTGGCGCCACGGCGGTCGGACCGACCTGGACAACCTCGTGCTGATCTGCTCGTTCCACCACCGGTTGGTGCACGAGCACGGGTGGTCGATCGCGAAGGAGCCCGACGGGCGGATGGCATGGTTCCGAGAAGACGGGACCCGGTACCGGGCCGGACCCTCGCCGGGATTGGAGCCGGAGGACGACGGAGACATCGGGTCGGAGCCGATGCTGGCGGGCGTGGGGTGAGCGGCGTCGATCGGCGGCTGGCCGGCGCCCGGCCGGCATGACGAAGGCCGCAGACGCTTCGGGCGCCGTCTCGTCACACCCAACCGGCGGCCGTGGCAGCGAGCCCGAGCGCGGCCCCGGCCAGGATCAGCCAGCCGGAGTTCAGCTTCCACCGGAAGAGCACGGCGGCGGCGGCGATCGCGAGCAGGGCGGTGGGGACGTCGACGATCGCGTCACGGCCGAGCTGCCAGGTCACGCCCGCCATGAGGCCGATCGCGCCGGCGTTCACGCCGTCGAGCAGATCCCCCGTCCAGGTGGAGCGACGCATGAGCCGGACGATCGGCTGGAGGGCGGCGACGAACACGAAGCCCGGAAGGAAGATCGCCAGCGTCGCGAGGAGCGCGCCGCCGACGCCGCCGACCAGGTAGCCGATGAACGTGGCGGTCGTGAACACCGGCCCCGGCGTGAGCTGGCCGACCGCGAGCGCGTCGACCAGCTGCTGCTCGGTGATCCAGCCGAGCCGGTCGACCAGGTCCCCGCGGATGAACGCGAAGAGCACGTAGCCGCTGCCGTAGATCACCGCGCCGAACTTCAGGAACAGGAGGAAGAGGCGCCAGAGCTCGACCGAGGTGCGCTCCGCCACCGCCGCCGCGGCCGAGGGCAGCGCGCCGAGGCCCGTCCCGAGCACCGGGAGCAGCCCGCTCGAGACGGTGCGGCGAAGGCGCCCGGCGCCGCGGACGAGCACGGCGATCACGCCGGCGCCGAACAAGAGCAGCAGCTCGTTCACGCCCGCCAGGTACAGGGCCAGCACCCCGGCCCCGACCGCGATCAGCAGCGCCGAGCGCTTCACGGCCGTACGCCCCAGCTGCGCGAGCGCCTGGACCACGATCGCGATGACCACCGGCTCGATCCCGTACAGCAGACCCTCCACCGCGGGGGTCTCGCCGTACTCGACGTACGCCCACGCGAGCGCGAGCACGATCAGCATCGCCGGCAGGATGAAGCACGTGCCGGCCACGATCAGGCCTCGCCACCGCGCGCGGGCCAGGCCGACGTGGATCGCCATCTCGGTCGAGTTCGGTCCGGGGATCAGGTTCGTCGCGCCGAGCAGGTCGAGGAACTCCTGCTCGCCGAGCCAGCGGCGGCGTGTCACCACCTCGTCGTGCATCATCGAGACGTGAGCGGCGGGTCCCCCGAACGCCGTCGCCCCGAGGCGAAGGAACAGCGTCGCGAGCTCCCAGAGCCGTCCGTGTCCCGGCGTCGCGTCGGGCGCTCCGCTCATCGGTGCCCGATGATAGGGCGGGCTGGGGGCGTCAGCCGCCGGCGGCGAGCACGATCGCGCGTGCGAAGTCCTCGGGCTCGAGCCCCGGGGACCGCAGGTCGAGCTCGCGGTAGACGGCGGCCATGGCCACCGCGATCTCCCCGTGGTCGATGGCGAGGCCGCGCGCGGCCTCCTCGAGCGCTCCGAGCCCGTCGACCGGCAGCAGGGTGAAATCGCCCGAGAGCGCCAGGTCGTCGATCCGGTGGTCGTGGAGCGTGGCGGTGACGCGCACGAGCCCGCCGGGCGCCTTGTACGCGCTCTCGACCACGTGGACGTCCTCGTGGATCTTGACGCCGCGTCCGCGGCGGCCCCCGCGCTGCTCGAGCCACTCGCTCGTGACGAACCGCACGTCGAGCCGGCGCGCCTCGGCCTCCTCCTCGGCGGTCCACGGTCCCGGGACGATCTCGGCGCCGAGGGCCTCCCGGCACCGATCGAGGTAGAGCGCCACGACCTCGTCGCGCGCCGGCAGCTCGGCCAGCTGCTCGCGCATCGTTGTCATGTACGCCTCGAGCCCGGCGACGACCTTGTCCCGCATCTTCTCCGACGGCACCTTCAGCACGCGGGCCATCGTCCGCTTGTCGAAGTCGAACATGAGGCTCCCGACGAGCACCCGCGCGAGCCTGATCTGCGCGGCGCCCGTGCCGCCGATCTTCCTGCCGCCGACGTGCACGTCGTTCACCGGACGGAGCTCGGCGGCGATCCCGAGGGCGCGGTACGTCTCGACGAGCGGATGGACGTACAGGGCGAACTGCTCCTCGAGCGTCGGGGGCAGGCTCGACGGGTGGAACACCCACTGAAGGAACACCTGCCCCGAGTCCAGGTACACGGCGCCGCCGCCGACCTCGCGCCGGAGCACCGGCAGACCCCGCTCGGCGCAGTACGCGAGATCGACCTCCTGCGCGGCGTCCTGGTGGAACCCGACGCAGACGTACGGTCCCGCGGGGCTCACGACGACGATCGTGTCGGGGGAGTCGGGGCGCATCACGCGCGCGGCCGCATGGTAGATCGTCTGCGAGCGGACCGCGGGAACGCTCCCCGCGTCGACCAGGCGGATCGCGGTCACGAGGCGTCCCCTGACGTGGGAACGGTTGCGTCCCACCGATCCAGGAACTCCAGCGCCCGCTCGACGATGGGCGGGATCGCGCCGCGCACGGCCGGACTGACCTCCACGCCGACCGAGATGTCGGCCGGCTGCGCGCCGATCAGGTGCACGGTCCCCGGCAGCCGACCGCGGATGCTCGCGAGCCCGAGCACCTCCTGGAACGTCACCTGATGCTCCGAGAACGTCACGCCACGCAGCATCGGGATGCGGTCGCGCCCGAGCTCGATGACCGTGCCCGGCGGGCGGCCGGCGTCCACGGCGTCGAGCACCAGCAGGTGGCTGCACGACTCGACGAGCGGGAGCAGGTTCAGGCCGAGCACCCCGCCGTCGACGAGCTCGACGCCCGGGTCCGCGCCCAAGCGCTGGCCGAGCGCGCGGAGCGCATGCACGCCCAGGCCCTCGTCGCGGTTCAACAGGTTGCCCAGGCCGAGCACGACCCGCCGATCGCCCCGATCCGCCGGCTCAGCCATCCGCGTGGACGTGCAGGCCGGTGCCGACCTCGGCCACGTCGTCGCCGTTCGCGTCCACCATGTGGATCGCGCAGGCCATGCACGGGTCGAACGAGTGGATCGTGCGCAGGATCTCGAGCGGGGCGTCGGGCTGCGCGAGGGTCGTCCCGACGAGCGCGGCCTCGTAGGCGCCGGGGTTCCCCTGCGCATCGCGTGGCGAGGCGTTCCACGTCGTCGGCACCACGAGCTGGTAGTTCTCGATCTTCCCGTCCTCGATCACGACCCAGTGCCCGAGCGCGCCCCGCGGCGCCTCGGTGAAGCCGAACCCTCGGGCGCTGCTCGGCCAGGACCGCGGCTCCCACCGCTCGTCGTCGAACGTCCGCGTGTCCCCGGCGGCGATCCTCGCCTTCAGGTCCTCGAAGAGCGTCCGCAGGTGATCGGCGAACACCTTCGTCTCGATCGCGCGAGCCGCCGTGCGGCCGAGCGTCGAGAACAGCGCCTCGACCGGCGCGCCGAGCGTCGCGAGCACCGAGTCGACGAGCTCGACCGTCTGCTCGTGCCCGGCCGCGTACATCGCGAGCACGCGCGCGAGCGGACCGACCTCGACCGGCGTGCCGTTCCAGCGCGGCGCCTTCAGCCACGTGTACTTGCCCTCGACGTCGAGCTCCTCGAACGGCGGCTCGGGACCCGTCTCGTTGAAGACCGTCTCGCCCTCCCACGGGTGGAGGCCGCTCTGGTCGCCGGCCTCGTACCGGTACCACGAGTGCGTCACGAACTCCTGCATCGCAGTCATGTCGCGAGGGTCGGGCTCGGTGACGCTCGCGAGGTCGCGGCCCAGGATCAGCGCCCGCGGCACCAGCAACGCCGAGGAGTCGGTCGGTTCCACGCCCGGGAACTCGCCCCACGTGAGGAAGTTGCCGAGCCCCTCGCCGAGCGCCGCGTAGTCCAGGTACGCCGGTGCGATCGCGAGAAGGTCCGGCAGGTACACCTGGTCCACGAACTCCGTGATCCGATCGATCGAGTCGTCGATGATCGACAGCCGCTCGGCGTTCAGGGCCGTGTCGCTGTCCAGGTCGATCGGCATCGGCACGCCGCCGACCACGAAGTTCGGGTGCGGGTTCTTGCCCCCGAAGATCGTGTGGATCTTCGTGACGTGCGACTGCCAGTCGAGCGCCTCCAGGTAGTGGGCGACCGCGAGCAGGTTGACCTCGGGCGGGAGCTTGTAGGCCGGGTGCCCCCAGTAGCCGTTCGCGAAGATCGACAGCTGTCCGCTGTCGACGATCGCCTGGACCCGGGCCTGGACGTCGGCGAAGTAGCCGGGGGAGGAGTTCGGCCAGCTCGAGATGCTCTGCTGGATCCGCGAGGTCTCGGTCGGGTCGGCCTGCAGGCATGACACGACGTCCACCCAGTCGAGCGCGTGCAGGTGGTAGAAGTGCATCACGTGATCGTGCGCGTACTGCTGCGCGATCATCATGTTGCGCATCAGGTTTGCGGCCGGCGGGATCCGGATGTCGAGCGCGTCCTCGACGGCGCGGATCGACGCGAACGAGTGGACGGTAGTGCACACCCCGCACGCGCGCTGCGCGAACGCCCATGCGTCGCGGGGGTCGCGGCCCTGCAGGATGATCTCGATGCCCCGGACCATCGTGCCCGAGGAGTAGGCCTCGACGATGCCGTTCGCCTCGTCGAGCTCGGCCTCGATCCGCAGGTGCCCCTCGATCCGGGTGATGGGGTCGACGACGAGCCTGGTCACGACGGCCTCCCCTCGTCCGCGGTCTCGAGGCTTTCGGCGACCATCCCCGAGAGCCCCCGGATCTTCACGTCGGAGCCGAAGTGCTGCACGCCGTCCAGGAACTGGAGCCGGCAGTTCGAGCACGCCATCACGACGGTGCCGGCCTCCGCCTGGCGGATCTGGTCGAGCTTCAGGCCGAACGCCGCGTACCGGTTCGGGTCGGCCTCCTTGATCGCGATCACGCCACCGCCACCGCCGCAGCAGATCGCGGCCTCGCGGTTCGGCGTCATCTCGCGGAACGACTCCGGGGCAAGGATCTTCAGCAGGTTCCGTGGCTCCTCGATGTGCCCGCCGCGCCGCTGGATCTTGCACGCGTCGTGGAACGTCACGCCGCCGCCGCCGTCTGCGGCGCCGGCCCGGAGACGGATCCTCCCGTCCCGCACGAGCTCGTCGAGGACCGCGACGACGTGTGTGATCTCCACGCCCGGCGGCATCGCGACCAGGTTCGGGGCCGTCCAGCGGAGCGCGTCGTACGCGTGGCCGCACTCGGTCACCATGACGCGCTCGACGCCGAGCTCACGCGCGGCGTCGAGCACGCGGTTGACGAACAGCGCCGTGTGCTCGGCGTCGCCCTCGTAGAAGCCGAAGTTCACGACCTCGCGACCCTTCGTGCTGAGGGTCCACGACGCGCCGGCGGCGTTGAGGATCATCGCGACGTCCGCGATGTTCTCGGGGAACTTCATGATCTCGATCGACGAGAAGACCACGAGCATCTCGGCGCCCTCGCGGTCGAGCGGGATGTCGACGTCCCACTCGTCGCTCACCCAGTCGATCCGCTCCTCGAAGACGTCGTCGGTGACGCCGAGCGGGCTCCCCTCCTCGACCTGCTTGGTCACGGCGGCCATGAGGTCCTCGGGCACCATCCCGGCGGCCGACAGACCCGCGCGGACATCGTGGATCAGCGGCCCGAGCTGGATCCCCATCGGGCAGACCATCGCGCACTTGTTGCACACCGTGCAGGCCTCGTAGACCAGCTTGCTCCACGCCCCGAGGTCCTCGTCCGTGATCCGCTTCCGGATCCCGAGCGCCGTCAGGATCCGCCCCGCGACCGTGAACCGCTGCTCGTAGGCTCGCCGGAGCAGCTCGACCTTCCAGACGGGGGCGAAGTCCGGGTTCCCCGTCGCCTGGTAGAAGTGGCAGGCCGCGGCGCAGATCCCACACCGCGTGCACGCCTCGAGCTGTGAGGCGATCCACCCGCCGGTCTCCTCCACGAACGTGTCGAGCGCCCGCTGCGTCGGTGTCGTCTTGGCGCTCATGGCGTCACCGCCCGACGGCCGAACTGCGATCCGTGGATGGTCCGGGAGAAGAAGTAGAAGGCGAAGTGCGGGATCAGACTGAACGGGATCCAGATCAGCAGCGCGTCCACGGTCAGCATGTGGAGGCTGTAGAGGACCTCGTACCGGAAGAACAGGTGGTGGGTCATCAGGTAGCCGGTCAGCATCGGCAGGAACACGAAGACCCAGTTCGCGATCTCCGCCGGTCCCGTGATCTTCCGCACCACCGGCTGCGTGAACCGGTTGATCAGCAGCGCCGCCATCGCGACGATCACGCCGGCCGCCAGGAAGTCGACGATCGGGAGCGGCAGCGTCGGCCACCCGAACCCGAGCAGGCTCTTCCACACGAGCATGTGCGCCGTCCCGAGGAGGATCACGACGAACAGCCCCAGGTGGAACAGCCCGCCGGCCAGGAACGTGACGGCGTTGCCGCGGAACGTGTCCCTGACCCATGGGACGAACGGCCAGATGCCGATGCCCTTCGCGTACGACGTGACGACGCCTCCCGCGCGGCTGCCCATCGCCGGGGCCCGCTCGTGCCGCCACCCGAGCGCGACCACCCGGAAGATCCGGTACGCGAGGCCGGCGACGAACACCAGCAGGGCGACCTCGAACAGCGGCCCGCGAACGAAGCGGAGGAACTCGTGCCAGCTCACGGCTCGCCCCCTTCCTCGGCCGGGGCGGTAGGGGCCGTCGGCGCAGGCCTCCGCCCCCGTCGCGTGGCCGCCGCGACGCCGGCCCCGACGACGGCGCCGGCTCCGGCGAGCAGGCCGAGGGTGCGCAGGCCCGGCCGGTCGAGCGGCGCGGACTGGCCCTGGTAGAAGCCGCCGCCGTCCCAGAAGTCCGGCTCCGAGCAGCCCAGGCACGGGTGTCCCGACTGGATCGGGAACGACAGCCCGCCGTCCCACTTCAGGGTGGCGCACGCGTTGTACGTCGTGGGGCCCTTGCAGCCCAGCTTGTACAGGCAGTAGCCCTTGCGGGCGCCCTCGTCGTCGAACGAGCCGGCGAACTTCCCGGCGTCGTAGAACGGGCGGCGCTGGCACCGGTCGTGGATCGTGGTGCCGTAGAAGGTCTTCGGGCGGTTCAGCGCGTCGAGCTCGGGGAGCCGTCCGAAGACGAGGTAGTGCGCGATCGTCCCGGTCGTGACCTCGGGGATCGCGGGGCACCCGGGGATGTTCACGATCGGCTTGTCCGTCACGAGCTCCCACACGCCCTTCGCCTGCGTCGGGTTCGGACTCGCCTTCGGCAGCCCGCCGAACGCCGCGCAGTTGCCGGTCGCGACGATCGCCGCGGCGCCCGGGGCGGTCTCGTCCAGGATGTCGGTCGCACGTCGGCCGCCGATCGTGCAGAACAGCCCCGTGCCGCCGGTCGGGATGCTGCCCTCGACGACCAGGACGTATCGGCCGGCGTACGTCTCCATCGCCTGCAGCCGCGCCTCCTCGGCCCGAGTGCCGGCCGCCGCGAACAGCGTCTCGTGGTAGTCGATCGAGATCCGGTTCAGGACCAGGTCCACGAGCGTCGGCGACTGCGAGCGCGTGAGCGCCTCGGTGCAGCCCGCGCAGTCCTGGAACTCGAGCCAGATGATCGGCAGGCGCGGGGTGGTCTCGAGCGCCTGCACCACGCGGTCGAGCAGCGCATTCGCGCCGCCGTCCGACGACCCGGCGATGCCGGGCGGCAGGGCCGTCAGTCCCAGCGACCCCGCGAGGACGCCGCAGTACCGGATGAACTCGCGCCGCGAGACGCCCTCGGCGCGGAGGTGCTCGGAGATCGTCTGCTCGCCCATCGGGCCCCCTTCCGGGCGTGCCGGGTCAGTCACAGGAGACGCCGTCTGCCTCGAGCTTCGCCCCGTAGGCGGCCACGCCCTCGGGCCCGGTCGCCAGCCCCGAGACCTCGGCGTCCCAGCTCGTCGCCTCGACCTCCGCGATCCACCCCTCGCCGTAGGGGTCGGTGGCCGCGAGGTTCGGGTCGGCCTCCAGCCGGTCGTTGCCCCGCACGAGGACGCCGCTGACCGGCGCCGGCACGGGCCCGACGAACTTGCTGCTCTCGAGCGTCGCCACGCTCTTGCCCTGGGCGATCTCCCGGCCGATCTTGCGCGCGCTCACGGTGACCGCGTTCAGGGTCCCGCCCGCGAGCTTCGCGGCGACGGAGGTCATGCCCAGGCGTACGAGGTTCCCCTCGAGCTTGCGCACCCAGACGTGCTTGTCGATCAGGTAGTACAGGTCCTCGGGCAACTCGCAGCCGCGGACGGTTGCCATGGCAGCCTCCAGTCAGAAGGTCAGGACGACCGAGCTCTCGGCGGCCCACTGCATCAGCGCGGCCCCGCCGGCCATCTCGACGCCCTCGACGAGGTCGTCCGTCGTCATGTCGTGGAGCTCGAGGGCGGGGGTGCAGCCGTACAGCTTCACGCCCGCGTCGAGCGCCTCGTGCATGAACTCGGAGATGTACTTCCCGCCCTCGCGCGCGAACAGCTGATCGGGCACGCCCCTCTTGAGCAGCAGGATGCCGTCGATCGTGAAGATCATCCGGACCTCCTGCTCCATGACGGCCGCAAGCGTCGCCAGGAAGAACGGGGTCGCGCAGCGTTGGGGGGTGTCGGGCCCGCTCGTCATGACGATGAGCACCTGGTCCTCGTCCATCCCGGGCTCCTTCCGGTCAGCCTGCAGCGGAGGAGCGGCTGCTCCTGCCACCCCCTGCAACAGATACCGCCCGCATCCGGGGCCCTTGAGTGCCGAAGGCCCCGGGGCGCGGAGGACGAGGGGGCCTGGAGCGAGTGACGGAGCGCGGGGCGGCTACGAGTAGAACTCGATGATGAGCCGCTCCTCGATGGGGACCGGGAGCGGGATCTCGTCGCGCTCGGGGTACCTGGAGAGCGTGCCCTGGAGCTGGTCCTTGTTCACGTACATGTAAGGCGGGGCGTCGGGGGCGAGCTCGAGCGCCTCCCGCACGTAGACGAAGTTCTTCGCCTTGTCCGAGAGCTCGACCGTCTGGCCGGGCTTGACCTGCGCGCTCGGCACGTCGACGCGGCGGCCGTCGACCTTCACGTGCCCGTGGCTGACGAGCTGGCGAGCCTGGCGCTGGGTGAGGGCGAAGCCCATCCGCAGCACGACGGCGTCCAGGCGGGTCTCGAGCTGGCGGATCATCTCCTCGCCGGTCACGGCGGTGTGGCGGCTGGCACGCTCGTAGTACGTGCGCATCTGGCGCTCGCCGACGCCGTAGATCGCGCGGAGCTTCTGCTTCTCGAGCAGCCGGACCTGGTACTCGGAGAAGCGCTTGCGACCCCGGCCGTGCTGGCCGGGCGGGTAGGGGCGCTTCGCCGACGGGCAGTTGGGCCGTCCGCAGACGGGCTGGCCGACGCGGCGGCACATGCGGTGACGAGGTCCGATCTTGTCCATGCGGCCGACTAGGGTACCAAGGCCACGACGGCCCTGACCTGTAGCATCCGCGCGATGGACCCTGCGGAGCGGGTGGTCGGCTGTGCCCTCGGCGCCGCGCTCGGGGACGCGCTCGGCGCCCCGTTCGAGTTCCTCCGCGCGAACAACGTCCCGAGCCCGATCCCGGCGCTCGAGCGCCCCTGGATGGACCAGCCTCCGGGCTCGACGACCGACGACACCGCGATGGCGCGGAACCTGATGCGGAGCCTCGCCGAGCGCGGAGGCCTGGACCCCGACGACCTGGTCCGCCGGCACATCGAGTGGCTCGGCTCCGACCCGCCCGACGTCGGCTCGCTCACCGGGCGGGTGCTCCGCCGCGTCGCCCGGCGCGGGGGACGCGGGCCCGGGCTCGGCGAGGTGGCGCGCGCCGAGGCCAGGGCGGTCTGGGAGGAACGCGGCCCCGAGGTGAGCGCCGGGAACGGCTCCGTGATGTACTGCGCGCCGCTCGGGCTCGCGTACGCGCACCGGCCGGCCGAGCTCGCCACGCTCGCGCCGCTGCTCTCGTCGCTCACGCACCACGACGGGCGGTGCCGAACGGCGGTGCTCGCGGTGACGCAGGCCGTCGCGGCGCTCGTCCGCGGTGAACCCGCCGAGCGCGCGGCTCAGGACGCCCTCCGCTCGGTCGAGGACCTCGAGGGTGGCGAGGAGCTCGAGTTCCTCGTCGAGGCTGCCGGCCGGTCCCGGCCGGTCGACGGGCCGGACCAGGGGTTCTGCCTGTTCGCGGCCGGCCTGGCGTTCCGGACGCTGCTGGACGGCGGCGACGCGGAGGCCGAGCTGCGTCGGATCGTCGCGCTCGGCGGCGACACCGACACGAACGCGGCCGTGGCCGGAGCGCTCCTCGGGGCGCGGGACGGCGTCGATGGCCTGCCCACCGAGTGGATCGGGCGCGTGCTCGGCGCCGATGCGATCCGCGCCGAGGCCGAGGCGCTCGTCCCCCTCGCCGTCACGCGGCGGGCCTCGGGACGATGACCCGTATGGCACCGAGCCCCGAGGTCTCCAGACCGGACGAGCGCAGGTCGCCTGACGCTCGGCCGCGCGACGACTGAGGTTCACTCCTCCATCAGGACCGCGCGGGCCGGCCCGCCGTCGCCGTCGACCAGCCGCAGCGGCAGGACCGCCAGCGTGTACCGGCCCGGCTCGATCGCCGACAGGTCCAGACCCTCGACGATCACGACGCCCGCGCCGAGCAGCGCCGTGTGGACCGGGTGGCCCGGCGCGCCGCGGGCCTCGATCGACAGGAAGTCGGTGCCCACAAGGCGGACGCCCGCGCCCACGAGGGAGGCCGCCCCGGCGGCCGAGACGGACGTGTACGAGGAGGGGAACCGCGCCGGGGGCCGTCGCCACAGCTCCGAGTTGTCGGTGCGGAGCAGCACACGCTCGGCGCCGGCGGGGATCCTCGGCTCGAGCTCCTCGGGGCCGAGCGGCCCGGACAGGCCGCGCGCGTCCACGACCTCGCAGGGACCGACGAGCGCGTCGAGCGCCACGGCGTCGATCCCCGCCTCGCCCTCGAGGAAGTGCAGGGGCGGGTCGACGTGCGTACCGGTGTGCGTGCCCAGCCGGAGCTCGGACACGTTCGCGGGGTCGCCGTCGGCGATCCGCTGGTTCGCCCGGATCTCGACCGGCGGGTTCCCCGGCCAGATGGGCAGGTCCGGGCCGATCGGCAGCGAGACGTCGTGGATGTTCATGGTCCTCCTCGGACGTGCCATCGGCGGGGGGCGATGAGGTCGTCGGCCTCGGCCGGGCCCCAGGTGCCGGGCTCGTACGTGCACAGGGGCGCCGGTCGCTCGAGCATCGGCGTCACCACCTCCCAGGCGCGCTCGACGCCGTCGGCGCGGGTGAACAGCGTGTGGTCGCCGTTCATCGCGTCGTGGAGCAGCCGCTCGTATGCCTCGGCCGGCTCGTGCATGAACGAGCGCTCGTAGTCGAAGTCCATCCGCACGGTCTGGAGCTCGTACCCGGGCCCCGGGCGCTTGGCCTGGAACGCGAGCGAGATGCCCTCGTCCGGCTGGATCCGGAGCGTGAGGTGGTCGGCGGGCAGGCTCGGCACGTCGAGCTCGCCGAACAGGTAGTCCGGCGCGCCGCGGAACTCGATCGCGATCTCGGTCGCCCGGCGGGACAGGCGCTTGCCGTGCCGGACGTAGAACGGCACGTCCTCCCATCGCCAGTTGTCGATGTGGAGCCGGGCCGCGACGAAGGTCTCGGTGTCGCTCGCAGCGTCGACCCCGGGCTCGTCCCGATAGCCCGTGTACTGGCCGCGAACGGTCTCGGACGGATCGATCGGGCGCATCGTCCGCAGGACCTTCACCTTCTCGTCGCGGAGCGCCTCGGGCTCCAGCGAGCGCGGCGGCTCCATCGTGAGGAACGACAGGACCTGGAGGATGTGGTTCTGGAGGAGGTCGCGGGTCGCCCCCGCGGTCTCGTAGTAGCCCGCGCGGCCCTCGACGCCGATCGACTCGGCGACCGTGAGCTGGACGTGGTCGATCACGTCCCGGTTCCACAGCCGCTCGAACGTGGAGTTGCCGAACCGCAGGACCACGATGTTCTGCACCGTCTCCTTGCCCAGGTAGTGGTCGATCCGGAAGATGCGTCGCTCGTCGAAGACGGCCTGGAGGCGCTCGGTGAGCTCGCGGGCCGACGCGAGCGAACGGCCGAACGGCTTCTCGACGACGATGCGGCTGCGCTCGGTCGCCTGCCCGACGGCGCCGATCGCCTCGGCGATCCCGGCGAAGTACACGGGCGGCGTCGCCAGGTAGTAGAGGCGGCCGGCGCCGCAGCCCTCCCCGTCGAGCCGGTCCAGCGTCGCCGCGAGGCGCTCGAACCCGTCGCGCTCGTCGAAGGTGCCGCGCACGTACGTCAGCGAGCCCTCCAGCCGCCGCATGGCGTCCTGGTCGATCGGGCCGCGGGCCTGCTCCCCGATCGCCTCGCGCGCGAGCGCCCGGAGCCCGTCGTCGCCCAGGTCCGAGCGCCCGAACCCGACCACCGCGTGTCGGTCGGGGAGCAGGCCGTCTCGGCAGAGCTGGTAGAGCGCGGGGAGGATCTTTCGCCGAGACAGGTCGCCGGTCACCCCGAAGACGACGATCGCCTGGGCCCCGGGCGGCTCGAGCGGCACCGGTCACACCTCCCGCTCGCGCAGACGCCGGTACCGGCCGATCAGCGCGTTCGTCGAGGCGTCGTGCGCGAGCTCCGGGGCGTTCTCGGCCGTGAGCTCGGGAGCGATCCGGCCGGCGAGCGACTTGCCGAGCTCGACGCCCCACTGGT
>DASTPT010000089.1:0-5113 GCA_035762085.1 Actinomycetota bacterium
TCGACGCGGGCGGGGGGTATCGCTCGATCCTCGGGCTCGTGAAGCACACGGCGGCGTGGTCGGCCGTGTATCGCTCCTTCGCGTTCGACGAGGACCCGCGCTCCTGGGAGGAGACGGACTGGCCGCGCGGGCTGCGCGCGCGGATCGATCCGTCCGAGGGCTATCTCGCCGAGCTGCTCGCGTGGTTCGAGGGGACCGCCGGACGATGGCTCGAGGCGTGCGAGCCGCCCGTCGACCTCGCCGAGCCGCGACCGGTGCACTGGGGCGACCGTTGGCCGCTTCGCGACATCGTCGCGTACGTCGCCGCGCACTGGGCCTACCACGCGGGCGAGATCAACCTGATCCTCGCGATCCGGCGAGGCGAGGCGTGGGAGTACGGGGAGCACGTCGAGGAGAACCACATCTCGACCCTCGGCCACAGCGTGCGGATGCAGTGGACGACGGACGAGCAGGTCGAGCGCGAGAAGCACGAGATGCTCAGTGCGGCCGTCGACGACCAAGACGAAGGCGGTCGGGCGGGCGACTAGGCTCCGCGCTGTGAGCGACGAACGCCCTGCGCACGACGAGGTCCGCTCGGCGTGGAACCCGCTGGCCGACCTGTGGCTGATCCCCCGGCCGTTGTTCGAGCGCGGCTTCATCCTCGACGGGTCGAGGGGCCGCTCGCCGGACCAGATCACGCGACGCCCCGGACGCCGGCGTACGTCTACACCCAGGTGCCCGGGGTGCTGATCGGCCGGTTCCGACGAGACTGAGGGTCTCGCTGGGGGTCCCTCGCGAGGACCTGCCAACGGCCCTGACACCGACCTCGTGCTGGTCCGAGAGTGTTTGGGACGTCGCGCGAAGGGAGGGCCCGTCGTGAGGGGTTCCCGTAAGCTCGCGGCCCTCGGCGTGCTCGCGCTCCTGACCGCCTGTACCGGTTCACCCCCGGAACGATCGTCGACGTCGGCGACGGATCCCGCCCAAGCGCGCACCTTCACGCTGGATGGGAAGGCGATGCGGCCGTGCACGTCGGGCGGCGCCTCGGCGGTGTGCGGGACCCTCGAGGTCCCCGAGGACCGCGCCGACCCGGCGGGGCGCGTCATCGAGCTCGAGGTGGTGGTGATCCCCGCCTCGACCCCAACGCCCGCGGCCGACCCGGTCTTCTTCCTGACGGGCGGCCCCGGCGGAGCGGCGACGGAGGGCTGGGCGAGCGCGCCCTCGGTGTTCCCGGCGGTCCATGAAGATCGGGACATCGTCCTCGTCGACCAGCGCGGGACGGGGGGATCGAACGAGCTGGTGCTGCCGTCGCCGCCCGACCTCGCCGACCTTCCCCCGTCCGAGATGCGCGAGCGGCTGAAGCGCTGGGCGGTCGGAGCGATCGAGGATCTGCCCGGCGACGTCCGCTTCTACACGAGCGCCGCCGCGGCCGATGACCTGGACGACGTCCGGGATGCGCTCGGCTACGACATCATCGACCTGTACGGCAGCTCCTACGGTGCGACGCTCGCTCAGTACTACCTGCGGCAGCACGAGGCTCGGGTGCGCGCCGTCGTGCTCGACGGCGGCACGCTCGTCGACGTCCCGATCCTGGAGGTGATGGCGGCGCGGAGCCAGGAAGCGCTCGACCGGGTGTTCGCCCGGTGCCACGCCGACGCGGAGTGCCACGCCGCGTACCCGGACCCGGAGGAGGATCTCCGGACGGCGCTCCGTCGCCTGTCGCGCGACCCGGTCCGGATGGATGCGGTGGACTACCGGAGCGGTGAGCGGGTCGTCCTGACGGATGGCTCGCTCGCCGGCCGGGTGCACGAGCTGCTCACGACCGGAGGGAGCGGGGAGATCCCTCGACTGGTGCATCTCACCGCCGAGGGGGAGCTCGAACCGCTCACGGAGCTCGTCCTGGCCGCGCTTCGCGAGCCGGATCCCACCAGGCTGGGCGTCTTCTGGTCGACCGAGTGCGCCGAGGCGTGGGCCGCCCACGACGCGGAGCGGATGGTCGAGGCGGGCGATGGCTCCTACTACCTGCCGGCGATGCTCGACGCCGCGAGGAACCTCGATCTCGGCTGCAGCCTGATGCCCCCGGTGCCCGTGCCTCCCGACGACGGGCGACCGGTCCGCTCGGACGTCCCCGTCCTGCTCCTGAACGGCACCCTGGACCCGCAGGATCCTCCGGCCAACGTGGCGGACGCGACCGTGGAGCTGCCGCATAGCCTCACGATCACGCCCCCTCAGGCGCACACGTTCGGCCACGTCGGGTGCCTGCCGGACGTCGTGGCGGCCTTCCTCGACGCGGCAACCGTCGAGGGCCTCGACACCGCGTGCATCGACGAGCTCACGCCGCCGCCCTTCACGACCTCGGACGGGTAGCGGCGTCGTCGGGGGGACCGACGCCTCGGGCGTGGGTCGCGCGCAGCGCCCTCGCGTGGATCGCCCACGCGGCTGCGATTCCGACGGCCTCGGCCACGACGTCGCCGACCTCGGCGTGACGGTCCGCCGTCGCGAGCTCCTGGATCGCCTCGACGGCGAGCCCGACGACGAGCGCGCCGAGCGCGATCGCCGCGGCCGCGCCCGGCCATCGGCCGTCGCCCCGCCCCGGGCGCCAGACGGCCGCGAGCAGGAGACACCCGACGGTCGCGAGGTACATCGCGCCGTGGCCGAGCTCGTCGGCGAGCGAGAACGACCCTGCGCCGGGCGCCGAGGCGCCGAGCGAGAACACGAGCGTCACGACGACCAGCACCGCCGTCAGCGCCCACAGCGCGGCGTCGACGCGCCGCTCGCGGGTCCGGGTCGCTGAGCTCTCCACGGTGCCGCACCCTATAGGCTCGCGCCGTGGCCGCACCGCCCGAACCGCCCGCCCCCGCGACCCCGCTCGAGGCGCGCGAGCCCGCCGAGACCCCGCCGCCCGCGGTGTCCCGGCTCGAGGAGTGGGGGCCGCTCGTCCTGGTCGTGGTAGCCGTGCTGTTCAGCCTGTGGGTGCTCCGCGCCGAGGCGATCCCGGTCCGCTACCCGAACGACGCGGCGGTGCACCGCTCGATGGTCGCGTGGGCCGCCGACCGGTGGGACGACGGGCACCTGCCGCTCGACGGGTGGTACCCGGACCTGGCGCTCGGGTCCTCGCGGTTCCACCACTACCAGAGCCTGCCGCACGTGCTCACCGGGCTCATCGCGGTGCCGCTCGGCAGCGAGCGCGCGCTCGCGTGGACGCTGTACCTGCTGCTCTCGTTCTGGCCGGTCGCCGTGTACGCGGGTGGCCGGCTGCTCGGATGGGACCGGTGGGTGTCGGGGCTCGCGGCGCTCGCGTCGCCGCTGATCGTGAGCCAGCCGGGTTTGGGCTACGAGTATGGCTCGTACGTCTGGCGCGGGTACGGCACCTGGACGCAGCTGTGGGGGGCGTGGCTCCTGCCGTTCGCTTGGGGGCTGTCGTGGCGCGCGGTCGACGAGGGGAGGTGGTACGGGCGGACCGCGCTCGTCCTCGCGCTCACGATCGCCGTGCACCTGCTGACCGGGTACCTCGCGCTGCTGTGCCTCGGCGTGTTCGTGCTCGTGCGGCCGACCCGGTTCCTCGAGCGGCTCGGGCGCGCCGCGCTCGTCGGGTTCGGGAGCCTGTTCGTCGCCGCGTGGGTCGTCGTGCCGCTGCTCGCCGACCGCCTGTGGACCGTGAACGACGAGTTCTCGCGGGACACGCACTACTACGACTCGTTCGGCGCGGGCGAGGTGATGCGGTGGGCGGTGAGCGGCGAGCTGTTCGACCGCTGGCGCTTCCCGTCGCTCACGATCCTGCTGGCGATCGGGCTGCTCGTCGCGCTCTGGCGGTTCCGGCGCGAGCCGAGGGCCCGCGCGCTCCTCGGCGTCCTGCTGGTCTCGCTCCTGCTGTTCTTCGGACGTCCGACGCTCGGCGCGGTGATCGACCTGCTGCCGGGCTCGGGCGACCTGTTCCTGCGCCGCTACGTCTTCGGGGTGCACCTCGCGGGGCTGTACCTGATCGGCCTCGGTACGATCCGGGCGCTGCAGGTCGTGCACGCCGTGGCGGGGTGGATCTGGCGGCGGCCGTTCCACCCGAGGCTCGTGCAGGTCGCGGCGGCGATCGCGGTGGTCGGCGCGCTCGCGCCCGCGTGGATCGAGCGCTCGGACTACGCCGAGATCGGCGGGCGGTGGATCCGCGAGCAGCGGACGTACGACCGAACCGACGGCGCCGACGGCGAGGCGCTCCTGGAGCTCGCCGACGAGACCGGGCCGGGACGGATGTACGCGGGCGCCCGATCGAACTGGGGACCGAGGTACGAGGTCGGGCAGGTGCCGATGTACTCGGTCCTGCTGAGCGGGTCGGTCGAGGGCGTGGGGTTCACCCGGCCGACGTGGTCGCTGTCGTCCCCCGTCGAGTACCGGTTCCAGGATCTGAACCCGGCGCACTACGACCTGTTCGACGTCCGCTACACGATCCTGCCCGAGACGCGGACGCCCCCGCCCGGCGCCGTCGAGCGCTCGCGGAGCGGGCGGCACGTCCTGTGGGAGATGCCGACCGACGGCTACGTGGAGGTCGTCGACGTGCTGCCGGCGATCGAGGCCGGTCGGACGAACCTCGGGATCCGAACGGCGGACTGGATGCGCTCGTCCGACGTCGCCGAGGGCCGGCACCCCGCGATCTCCTGGGAGGGCGAGGAGGCCGCGCCCCCGACGGACGGCGAGGGCGAGGTCGTCGACCAGGCCGCCGACCTGCGCGAGGGCTGGGCGACCGCGTCGGTGCGGATCGAGCGCCGGGCGGCGGTCCTGCTGAAGACGTCGTTCGACCCGCGGTGGCGCGTCGCGATCGACGGCGAGGAGGCGCGGGCGTGGATGCTCGCGCCGAGCTTCGTCGGCGTCGTCGTCCCGGCCGGCGAGCACGAGGTCCGGTTCGAGTACGAACCGTACCCGCGGTACGACCTGCTGGTGCTCCTCGGCGCCGTGTCGCTCGCGGCGATCGCGTACGGCCCGGGGTTCCTGCGGCGCCGGCGTGAGGGCGCCACCGAGGAGGAGGCGCCCGCACCGCTCGAGCGCGACCCGGCGTGATCGGCCTCGGTCCTCCGCCCCAGGGGTCGTTCGACCCTACGGACGCACCCGCTGCGGCCTCAACCTCGCGCGCACAGGTAGGGGGTGTGAC
>DASTPT010000090.1:0-8680 GCA_035762085.1 Actinomycetota bacterium
ACGAAGGCCGAGCTCGAAGGCGACATCGAGGCGTGGTTGGCCGAGGGCTGAGACGGCCGGCCGCGGGGAGACGAGGTGTGACCGATCTCACAGACAGAGCGGAGGCGGAGCGCTAGTCTCGAACAGATGTTCGAGGTCTGCGCATGAGCGAACTCCGCTCCGCGATCGAGCTCTATCGCCGCGACGTCCTGGCCGAGTTGCCGGATGCGCGGCTCGAAGAGGACTTCGCCGAGTTGCAGCGAGCCATTGAACAGATCGAGGCCGAACGGCTCCGACGCCTGGCCGAGATCGATCGGCGGCGCTGTTTTCGAGCGTGACGGGCACCTGTCGGCCGCCTCGTGGCTGGATGCCCGGTTCGGTCTCGGGTGGGGCGCGGCACGTCAGGCCGTGCACCTGGCACGAACGCTTGAGCAGATGCCGGTCGTCCGCCGGTCGCTGGAGGATGGAGAGGTCCCGTTGTCGGCCGTGCGCACGCTGGCGGAGGCGAGGGAGGCGGACCCCGAGGCTTTGGCCCGCTCCGAGTCGCAGCTGGTCGAAGCGGCTCGGATCCACGCGAACGGTGATCTGAGGAAGATCGTGGCCTACTGGCGGCAGGCCGCCGAGGGCGATCTCGCCGCGTCGACCGACGGTGCGCTGCTGGAGCGGCGGCGTCTGCACGCCTCGCCCACGTTCGGGGGCATGGTGCGGTTGGACGGGGATCTTGACCCCGAAACGGGTGAGAGCGTGCTGACGGCGCTGAGGGCCGTGCTCGATGCCGAAGCGCGCTCGGGAAAGACGGACGATCGCACACCGGCGCAGCGGCGGGCCGATGCGCTGGGGGAGGTGTGCCGGCAGTGGCTGAACCGTTCCGGGAGACCCTCGATCGCGGGCGAGCGTCCGCACATCACGGTGACGGTCGGGGCCGAGGTGTTGGCCGGTGCCGCCTCGTTGCCGGGTGGCCCTCGAGGCGTGAGCGAGCTCGACCACGTCGGTCCAGTGCCACCGCAAACGGCGAGGCGCTTCGCGTGCGACGCCTCGGTGATGCGGATCGTGCTTGGCCCTCGCTCCGAGCCCCTCGACGTGGGCAGACGGACCCCGGTCGTGCCGGCGATCCGTAGGGCCGTGATCGTGCGCGACCGGAGCTGCCGGTTCCCCGGGTGCGGCCGACCGCACGCCTGGTGCGACGCGCACCACGTCGTGCACTGGGCCGAGGGCGGGGCGACCTCGATCGGCAACCTGGTGCTGCTGTGCCGGCGGCACCACCGGCTCGTGCACGAGGGCCGGTTCTCGGTGGAGATCGTGGGGGCCAGGCCGGTGTTCCGTCGGGCGGACGGATCGCTGCTCGAGGCCAGGGCGCCGCCGTAGCCGGGAAGGCTTCGGGGCCGTCGTCGGTTGTGATGGTCGACGTGCCCGCGCCCCCGAACGACCTCGACACGGATCGCCCGGCGAGCGGTCGCCCTGCCGCCGGCGTGCCCGACGACCGGAGGGATGCCCCGCGAGGGGCGCGGCCGGCGGCGCTCGCCGGGGTGCTGGGTGGGCTCATCGGCGCGACGTGCTGCGTCGGGCCGGCGGTGGGGGTCGCGCTGGGCGCGGGGACCGGGTCGTTCCTGCTCGCGATGAGCGACTACCGCTTCCAGGTGTTCGCGCTCGGCGGCCTGGTTGCGTTCGGGGTGGCGGCCGCCCTGTTCGTGCGAAGGCGTCGGGCGTGCCCGACCGGGCCCGAGCGCCGGGCGCTGCGATCGCGGTGGGTCGACGTGGCGATCCTCGCGTTCGCGGTCACGTACGTGCTTGGACGGGTGGTCGTGCCCAGGCTCATCGAGGCGCTGCCCACCTAGAGCGGGAACGCCGGCGAACGGTACGCGGGAGGGTCGGCGATCGACTGCCGCTTCTCGACCAGCCGATCGAGGGTGGCGCGGGCGGCGTCCGCTCCCCACCCGAAGGCGTTTCCGAGCTCGTACGGCCGCGCGACGAGCATCGTGTCGAGGTATCGGCGTGCGGCTCGCAGGCGGGCGGCGTCGGGACTCCGACGGGTCGGGATCCGGAAGGCGCGCGCGGTGAGCTCGAGCACCGGCGTCGGCCAGCCGGCGCCCTCGTCCTCCACGCCGAAGTGCGTGGTGACGAGCGCGCGGTCCAGCTCCGCCAGCGTCCGATAGAAGGCATCCGACGCCTTCTTGCCCTCGACGTCGAGCGCCTCGCGGAGGGCGGCCGTGGGCTGCGGGCCACTGCGCAGGAGGATCCGCGCGATGCGGTACGCGTTGGGTGAGAGCCCCGCGTCCTCGAAGTCGTCAGGGCGGCCGCGCCGCGGGTACAGGTCGGCGAGCAGCGATGGCGCGAGCAACGACGGGCGGCCGCGGACGAACCTGCCGTACCACGCGAGCCCTCGGCGCGGGAGCTCGTCCTTCCACCTCCAGACGCGATCGGCGTCGGGACCCCAGTCGCCCGCTGGGGAGAACAGCGGCCGGTCGCTCGCGACGTCGTAGAGGCTCGGCAGCACGACCCCCTTGTTCGGGAACAGCAACGCGAACCCGAGATCCTCGACGAACGCGGCGGCGCGGTCGATCCGCACGACCTTCGCCCGGTTCGCCCACCAGCGCCGCGCCCGCGCCGCCTCGAGATCGGCCTGGGTCATCGGTCGGGAAGGGTACCCGTCGAGCCCGTCGGCGGTCCGCGCCGCTACCGCAGCCGGCGTACGAGCGCCCGGCCCCACCCGCGTAGACTCCGCAGCGTGCTGGTCTGTCCCGTCTGCGGCGAGGAGAACCCGGACCGAGCGCGCTTCTGCCTCGCGTGCGGCGCGGCCCTCGAGACGGGTGAGGAGCCGACCGGCGAGGAGCGACGCCTCGTCACCGTCGTGTTCTCCGAGCTGATCGGCCCGAGCGAGACGGGCACGGACCCCGAGGAGCTGAAGCGTTCGCTCGACCCGTTCCACGCACTCGTGCGCCGGGAGGTCACGAACTACGGAGGCACGCTCGACAAGTTCATGGGCGCCACGGCGCTCGCCGTGTTCGGCGCTCCCGTCGCGCACGAGGACGACCCCGAGCGCGCGTTGCGCGTCGCGCTGAACGTCCGCGACGCCGTGCGCCAGCTCACGGAGTCGGACGTCCCGGTCGCGATCCGCTCCGGCGTGAACACCGGCGAGGCGATCGTCGGTCGTCCGGGCGTCGGCCCGCAGATCGGCGAGGCGGTGACCGGCGACGTCGTCAACACCGCGTCCCGCCTCCTCAGCCTCGCGGCGCCGGGCGAGATCGTCGTGAGCGAGGAGACGTTCGCCGCCGCCGAGTTCGCCTTCGAGTTCGAGGAGCTCGAGGCGGTCGAGGTCAAGGGCAAGGCCGAGCCGCTGCGGCCGCGCCGTGTGCTCGCCGCCCGGAGCCGCTTCGGCGTCGACCTCCGCCCGAGGCCGAGCACGCCGTTCGTGGGCCGGCGCGAGGAGCGCGAGATGCTCGAGGCCGCGTTCCGACGCGCCGTCGTCGAGGACTCGGTGCAGCTCGTGACGATCACCGGCGAGCCCGGGATCGGCAAGACGCGGCTGGTGCAGGAGCTCGCGCGGTTCGCCGACGAGTGGCCGGCGCTCGTGCGGTGGCGCCAGGGCAGGAGCCTGCCGTACGGGGACGGCGTCGGGTACTGGGCGATCGGCGAGATCGTGAAGGCCGAGGCCGGGATCCTCGAGTCGGACGAGCCCGCCGTCGTCGCCGAGAAGCTGTCCGCGGCGGTGGGTCACCACGTGGAGCCCTCGGAGCGGGACTGGGTGCGCGCGCGGCTCGCGCCGCTCGTTGGCCTCGAGGGCGTGTCGCCAGAGGTCCCGCGCGACGAGCTGTTCACCGCGTGGCGCCGGTTCCTCGAGTCCGTAGCGCGCACCTCCGCCGTGTTCGTCTTCGAGGACCTGCAGTGGGCCGACGACGGCATGCTGACGTTCATCGAGCACCTCGTCGACTGGGCGGTCGGCCTCCCGATGCTCGTGGTCTGCGTC
This sequence comes from Actinomycetota bacterium, assembly GCA_035762085.1. Classification (GTDB taxonomy): domain Bacteria; phylum Actinomycetota; class UBA4738; order UBA4738; family HRBIN12; genus HRBIN12. The sequence goes on from DASTPT010000090.1 coordinate 3,944, forward strand.
GCCAGACCCGAGCTGTACGAGCGTCACCCCGCCTGGGGAGGCGGGCGGCGCAACGCGACCTCGATCGGGCTGTCGCCGCTGACCGAGCAGGAGACCTGGATGCTGCTCTCGGCGCTCCTGGAACGGGACACGCTCTCGCCGGAGGACCGCGCGGCGCTGCTCGAGCGCGCGGGCGGCAACCCCCTGTACGCGGAGGAGTTCGCCCGGATGCTCCGCGACGTGACCGTCACCCGGCCGACGGCGATGCCGCAGACGCTGCAGCTGTTGATCGCCTCGCGCCTGGACTCGCTCCTGCCCGAGGAGAAGTCGGTCCTGCACGATGCGGCGGTCGTCGGCAAGGTGTTCTGGACGGGCACGGTCGCGGCGATGTCAGGCCTCGCGGAGGAGGAGGTCGAGCGCCGGCTCGACGAGGCGGTCCGGCGCGAGTTCGTCCGTCCCGTGCGCGGGTCCACCGTCGCGGGGCAGCACGAGTACGCGTTCCTGCACGCGCTGGTGCAGGACGTCGCGTACGGGCAGATCCCGCGGGCCGCGCGGGCCGACAAGCACGTGGCCGCGGCCGCCTGGATCCGGGACGTGGCCGGCGACCGCGTCTCGGACCTGGCCGAGGTACTCGCGCACCACTACGGCGAGGCCCTCGAGCTGGCGCGCACGAGCGGGCAGGACCCGACCGAGCTCGAGGCGCTCACCGGCGACGCGCTGATGATGGCCGGCGACCGCGCGAAGCGCCTGGACCCGGCGCGCGCCCTGCCCTTCTACCGCCGGGCGCGGGAGACGCTGCCCGCGGACGACCCCGAGCGTGTCCGCGCTCTCGTCGAGGCCGCGGAGGCGGCGGAAGACCTCGCGCTGTTCGAGGAGTCCAGGCGGGACTTCGACCTGGCGATCGACGAGGCCCGGACCCGCTCCGACCCGCTCGCCCTCGGGGAAGCCCTCGCACGCCGGGCGCGCTCGGTGCAGGTCCACGGCTCGACCGCCCGCTCGATGCTCGAGGAGGCGATCGAGGTCCTCGAGACGCAGGAGCCGGGCCCGGAGCTCGCGCGCGCGTACTCGGCGATGGCCGGGCACCGGTACGTCGCCGGCGAGAACCTGGCGGCGCTCCCGTGGGCGGACAAGGCGCTCGCCCTGGCGGACGAGCTCGGGATGGAAGGGGAGGCGGTCCTCGCCCTGCAGTACCGGGGAGCGGCGCGGGCGCAGTCCGGCGATCGTGGCGGTCTGGAGGACCTCCGCGAGGCCCTCCGTCGCGGGCTCGAGCTCGGGCTGGGGACCGAGACGTCGATCGCGTACAACAACCTGGCGTACCAACTGTGGTTCTGGGAGGGGCCCGAGGCCGCGCTGCGCGTCTGGGACGAGATGGCGGCGTTCTGCCGCGTCCGCGGCTTCCAGACGATGGCGCTGTTCGCGCAGGCCGGCGCGCTCGAGTCGACGTTCGACCTGGGTGACTGGGACGAGGTGCTCCGGACCGCGCACGAGATGCGCGCGTGGGATCTGGAGCACGGCCCCACCCGCGTGAGCGTGACGGCGCTCACGTACGAGGGATGGGTGCACCTGCGCCGCGGCGGCGTCGACGCGGCCGCCGCCACGCTCGAGGTGCTGCTCCCGCTCGCCCGTGCGATCGGCTACGCCGAGTACCTCGCGCCCCCGCTGGTGCTCGGCGCCGAGTGTCATCTCGCCACGGGCGATCGCGAGGGCGCGCTCGAGCACGTGCGCGAGTTCACCGCGGTGACCGCGGAGCAGGAGGACTACCGCTCGATGTTCCTGCCGGTCGTCGTCCGCATCCTGGTCGAGGCCGGCGCGCTCGAGGACGCCGAGGCGCTCGTCGCACAGGCGGCCCAGCCCGCGAGCTCGCGGCACCGGCTCGGGCTCGTCACCGCGCGGGCGCTCGTCGCGGAGGCCGGCGGTGACCTGGAGGAGGCGCTCGCGGCGTATCGAGAGGCGGCTGCCGGCTGGGGTGCGTACCGGTTCGGGCTGGAGTGCGCCCGGACCTCGATCGGCGCCGCCCGGGTCTTCCTCGCGCTCCACCGCGATCGGGATGCCGGCCCGCTGCTCGACGGCGCGATCCGGCTGCTCGGACCGATGGGCGCCACGCCGCTGCTCGAGGAGGCGGAGGCGCTGCGGGCCCGAGCGGGCGCGACGACCACATGACGGCGATCCTCGGCGGCCTCGGCGCCGCCGTGTTCTGGAGCGTCTCGACGCTCGCCACGAGCCGCTCGACGAAGATCGTGTCGCCGACCACGGTGCTCGCGTGGGTGATGACGATCGGCGCGGCGCTCGTCGCGCCGTTCGCGCTCGCGACCGGCGTGCCCGACGCCCTCGGGGGCGAGGAGCTCGCGTGGCTGGTCACCTCCGGCCTCGCGAACCTCTACGGCCTGCTGCTCTCCTACAGCAGCCTGCGCATCGGCAAGGTCGGCATCGTGGCGCCGATCACGTCGGCGCAGGGAGCGGGCGCCGCCTTGATCGCGGTCATCGCCGGCGAGCACATCGCGGGGGGCTCGGGGGCGATGCTCGCGCTCATCGCGGTCGGCGTGATGGCCGCGAGCGTGTCGGGCGCCGCCCAGGAGGCGGAGGAGCGTGGCAACGGCCGGGCGGTGGTCCTCGCCTCCGGCTCCGCGCTGTTGTTCGGGTTGGGGCTCTACGCGTCCGGACGACTGGCCGGCGACCTGCCGATCGTGTGGGTCGTGTTCGTCCCCCGGCTCGTCGGCGCCCTGACGTTCGCGCTGCCGATGGCGCTGCTCGGTCGCGTGCGCATCACCCGGCGGGCGCTTCCGTTCGTGCTCGCGTCGAGCGTGTGCGAGATCGTCGGCCTCGCCTTCTTCCTGGTGGCCGCGCGCGAGGGCATCGCGGTCGCGGCGATCCTCGGCTCGCAGTTCGCCGCGCTCGCGGCCGTCGCCGCGTACTTCCTGTTCGGCGAGCGGCTGCGACGGATCCAGGTCGCCGGCGTGGTCGCGATCGTCGTCGGCGTCTCGGTCCTGACGGGGCTGCAGGCATGACGTTCGACTTCCACCCCGAGCCCGAGCTGATCGGGCACGCGGACGAGACGATCTCGCGCGCAGCGCTCGAGGCCCTCGGGAGGGCGGTGTGGGACGAGGCGATGCGCTACCTCTACGAGGAGGCGACGGTGCGCCCGGTCCGCGCGATGTCGTACGACGACGCCCGCCGCCGGTTCTACGGTCCGACGTCCGAGCCCGCCGCCGCGCCGGTCGAGCCCTCGACCTCGGACGAGGTCCTGGCCGAGTTCCGCGAGCGGGTCGCTCCGTTCGTCTTCAACGCCCAGCACCCCGGGTCGTTCTCGTACTTCACCGCGCCGCCGCTGCCGATGTCCGTCGCCGGAGAGGTCCTCGCGCAGTGGACGCAGCAGAGCGTGGATGTCTGGGCGGCGGGACCGGTGGGCGCCCTCGTCGAGGAGGAGGTCACGGGCTGGCTCCGCGCCCTCGTCGGGTACGGCGAGGGGTCGTGGGGCGTGCTCACCTCCGGCGGGGTGATGGCGAACATCATGGCCCTCACGGTCGCCCGGGACATCCACCTGCCCACCCTGCTCGGGACGCACGAGGTCCCGCGCGGCGCCGCCCTCGAGCGCACCCGTGTGTACGCGAGCGACCAGGCCCACTTCTCGATCGAGCGCGCGCTCGACGTCCTCGGCTTCCCGCCGGAGACGCTCCGGATCGTGCCGAGCGACGAGCGCTTCCGTCTGCACGCGGCCCCCGTCGCCGAGGCGATCGCCGAGGATCGCGCGAGCGGCCACGTGCCTTTCGCGATCGCGGCGGTCGCGGGGTCCACGAACACCGGCTCGGTCGATCTGGTGGGGGAGCTCGCCGATCTGGCCGAGCGCGAGGGCCTGTGGCTCCACGTCGACGCGGCCTACGGCGGGGCCGTGCGGCTGTCGGCGCGCGACGCCGCCCGCGTCGGGGACCTGGAGCGGGCCGACAGCGTCACGATCGACCCGCACAAGTGGTTCTTCCAGGCGTACGACATCGGCGCGCTCGTGGTCCGCCGTCGCGAGGCCCTGCAGCAGACCTTCCACCGGATGCCCGAGTACTACCGGCATCCGCGTCCGGAGGATGCGCCGCTCAACTGGTTCGCGTACTCGATCGAGGGCACCCGCCGCTTCCGGGCGCTGAAGCTGTGGCTGTCGTGGAAGCACCTGGGCACCCGCGGGCTCGGCCGGCTGATCGAGCACACCGACGATCTCGCGACATACCTCGCGGACCGGTGTCGCGAGCTGCCCGGGTTCGAGGCCCTGCCGGAGCGGCCGGAGCTCTCGGTCGTGTGCTTCCGGCACGTGCCGGCCGATCTGGGACCCGGCCACCTGGACGCGTACCAGGACCGTCTGCAGGGCGCGCTCGAGGCCAGCGAGACGGCGTGGGTCTCGACCACGAGGCTGCGCGGGCGTACGTACCTGCGGGCCGGGATCGTGAACTACCTCTCGACACGCGCCGACATCGACCGGATGCTCGAGACGCTCCTCCGCGTGGCGCCGGACGTGGAGGCGGCCGTGCGGTCCTGACGGATCGACGCATCCGGTCGTGCTCGCGCCCACACATCGGTGCCATACTCCGGCGTGGCGATGCCCGAGGGGGTCAAGCGCGCGCTCTGGTGGCACGTCCTGCTGGCGTTCGTCGCGGTCACCACGATCGGGCTGGGAGCGGGCTGAATCAGTCGAAGAGACCGCCCACACCCTGCGCGCCGTCCACGAGCCACGCGATGGGCGCGCGCTCCACGATCTCGCGGAGGGCGAGCGCCACG
>DASTPT010000091.1:0-53840 GCA_035762085.1 Actinomycetota bacterium
GGCGCTCTCGCGGCTCCCCCGAGGGCAACGGGAGGCGTTGGTCCTCGTCGAGTGGCTCGGCCTCGGATCCGAGGATGCCGGACGGGTTCTCGGGATCGACGCTTCGTCCGTGCGGGGACGCCTTCACCGCGGGCGTGCATCGCTCCGCGAGCTGTTGGAGGTCCGTGATGAGTGACGTGCGAACGATCCTGAAGCGAGGCATCGGCGGGGCGACCCCGCCCCCGGACGGCTTCGAACGCATGCTGCGCCGGCGAGACCGCAAGCGCCGGAACCAGCGCATCGCGGCGGGTGTCCTGGGGATCACGGCGTTCTTGGTGGCGATCTGGATCGTGACGTCCGGAGAACCGATCGACCGCGGACCCACCCCGGGCGGAACGGGGCCCTCCGTGGCGCCGGGCCTCACCGAGCCGGTCGGCGTCGTCGGGCTGCCCCCGGAGGACGCGACGCCGAGCCTGCCGAAGCGAGGCGAGCTCGTCGTCGGATTCGTCTTCGGGCACACGATGGGCGACCCCGGGCGGTTCGGTCTGCACGTGTACGCGGACGGACGGGTGATCTGGCAGAAGCTCGGGGAGGAGTACGCGGGCGGGGACCCGACGCCGACCGGCCTGATCGAGCAACGTCTGACACCCGAGGGTGTCGAGCTCATCCGTTCCGAGGTGCTCTCCCTCGGGTTGTTCGATCGCGATCGGCACCTCGTTGGGGGGTACGTGCCGAACTTCGGCTGGATCGAGGTCCGGGACGGCGACCGATCCGTCCGCGTGACCTGGGGCGACGTCGGGTCCGGGCTCCCGCCTGGGCGGGAGACGCAGGCGACACAGGAGCAGGCCCTGGCCCTGCAGCGGCTCGACGCGCGGCTCGAGGATCTCCACTCGTGGCTGCCGGTGGCCGCCTGGGTGGATCGGGAGCCCAGACCGTTCGTGGCATCGCGGTACTCGGTCTGCTACGACACGGAGCCAGGCGTCGGCCTCGACCGGGTCCTGGGTTCCTTCCCCCAGTCAGCCGAGGAGATGCTTCGCCCGCTCGACCGGACCCACGAGGTGAGCGACCGCTACGGCCCCGCCGGGACGGGGTTCGAGGTCTGGTGCTCGACCGTGTCGACGGACGAAGCCCGGTCACTCGCCGAGATCCTCGACGCCGCGGACACGGCCGTCAGCGTGAGACGGGACGTCTTCGGGCTCGCGTACGAGTTCGGGCTGCGGGACCGCGACGGGACCCACGTCACACTGGCGTTCTACGCGGCGCTCCCGGATGCACCATGACCGCACCAGGCAACGCTGAGGCGCTCGGCGATCTGGCTCGGCGACCACACGCTGCTCGTCGAGGCCTGAGGAGACGTCGGATCGGCGAGCATGCGCCTCCACCCGGCGCGAACGTCGTACGGCTCCGATTCCGGAAGCGGCGCCGCCGGGGGGGGTCAACGTGGTGGTGGGCGAGACCGGGCAGGGTCAAGGTGAGGGTGGGGCAACAGCATCAAGCGAGCCGACCGAGGCTCGGGCCGTTGATCCGTTCGATCCATGCCAACTCAGCCGGGAGCGAGCGATGCAGAGAACCGAATGGGCCAACCGCCGGACTCGAACGTGGCCCACGACTGATGGAGCGATACGAGTCGTATCGATCTTCGTGCTCGCAGGGGCGGCCTGCAGCCCGTCGTCCGTCCCGGCGACCGCGCCTCTCGAGAGCAGTGCGAACACGGGATCTGACGCCCCGCGCACCTACGCGCTCGGAGAGTTCCCCCCCTTCCCAGATGGGCCACTCTCGGAGTCGACGGCCGAAGCGCTCCAGGCGGCCCTCGATGGGACGGTCGAGGAGGGGACGTTCACCGGAGTCACCGCCGCGGTCATCGCCGCCGACCGCGGGAGCTGGGCCGGGGCCGCCGGGTCCGGGGACGGGGTCCCCCTGACCCCGGACTCGCCGAGCCCGACCCACAGCTCGGGCAAGACCGTCGCCGCCGCCCAGGTGCTTCGGCTGGCCGAGGACGGCATCCTCGGCCTCGACGATCCGGCCTCGGACCATCTCCCCCCGGAGCTCGGGTTCTTCGACGCGAACGGAGCCACGATCCGGCAGGTGCTGGGGATGCGCAGCGGCATCCCAGGTCTGAACGAGTTCACGTCGGAAGGGGGCTTCTACCCGGCCGAGCTGGCATCCACCGCCGTCAAGGTGTTCCGCAAGCTGCCCGAACCGGAGGTTCCCCCGGGCGGTGAGCCTGACTATGCGAGCACGAACTACGTCCTGCTGGGAACGGTCATCGAGCACGCGACCGGTCAGTCCCTGGCCGAAGTCCTGCGTTCGGACATCCTCAGCAACCCTGCTCTGGAGGGGCTCGTCTACACGGTCGAGGACGCGTTGGCCGCCGACGGGTGGGGGGTGGAGTCGACGCCGGGGGCTCTGGCGCGATGGGGGTACGAGCTGTACGGGGGCTTCGTGCTCTCCGACTCCTCCCTCCGCGAGATGACCGATTTCCAGGGCGACTGGTACGGGCTGGGGGTCATGGACTTCTCGAGCGAGTACGCCGCCCTCGCCGTCGGTCACGAGGGAAGCAGCTCCGCCGCGACCTGCTGCTCCCTGATCCGCCTCGTGGCGCTGCCGGAGGAGGGCGTGGTCGTCTCGGTCCAGGCCACCACGGCAGCGACGGACGACCCGTACGGTGCCTACAACAGCCAGGTGGTTCGCCTGACACAGGTCCTCAGGGACGCGGCTGTGGGATGAGTCGGTCGGGTCCGAGCAGAGCTGGTGCAGAAGGTGGAGTCCATCCAGATCGATCCGCACGAAGAGGGATGAGGGGATGCGAAAGGCGTTCTTCACAGCGACCGTCGCGATGGTGATGATGACAGGCATCGCCGTAGCCTGGGAGCCGGTCACCTACGGCGATGTGCGGGCACAGTTCGAGGCACTTGACACCGGCGGCGCGGTCTTCCGATCCCAAGAAGGGGTTCGACACGACGATCCCACCTGCGGGACCCTTCTACAACAGCATCCGGCCGATCAAGCCCTTTTCGATGGCCTCCGCTACTGCGAGATGGACTGGCACCTCGTCACGATTGCCTTCCTCGTGGAACCCGGATCCGAGGGGTTGCTCGAGGAGACGGAGAACACATTCATCATCGACGGTGTTCCAACCCCGGCGGAAAGACGACGGCCATTAAGACCGTGGTGGCCCCTGAGACTTTCGGACTTCCAGCCGGCTCCACCTGGCGAGCATGGGGCGTCTTCTACGCACCGGGGGCCTTGTCGGTGGGGAAGCAGAGCCTGACGGGCTTCGCAACCGACCCGGTATCCGGAACTATCAGGGACGACAGGATCACGTTCTGCATCGACCCCGCGGGCTCGGGAGCGTGCCTGTAAAGCGGGATCGATCACCGCGCGGGGGAGGGGCTACAACCACCCTTCCGTAGGACTTCGGACCAAGCGTTCGGATCACTTCGGCCAGGCTGCGCACGACGGGATGCAGAGAGAGAGAGAAAGGCAGGGAGCGTTACCGCTCCCTGCCACTGTCAATGTACCGCGCACCGGGGGGCTTGCGGCAACACCCGGGTCGTGCCGCAGAATCGCCGAGCGCGAGATGAGCACGCGGAACGGCGGGCACGTGATGGATGCCGAACGGTTGATGCCGACAGGAGCGTGAGATGAAGGACCATGCGGTGGCGATCCCCGTGCCGGGCTGACCGGCCTGATGCTGTCGGCGGGCTGCCGCTAGCCAGCGTCCATGGAGTCATCCTGGAGCGACGCACCAACCACGAGGTCGACGCGTCGCGAGCCGCTGGTCCGCCGTCCCAAACCGTAGGGGGACACGCCCGGGCTTGCGGCGAGGCCCCGTATCCGCGGCAAGGACCGTCGCGCGCACGAGGAGCGAGAGGCCCGACGGGGCTGAAGGGGAGGGTGAACGGATGGCCTACGTCTTGGATCTCCGGGAGATCGACCAGACGCAGGTCGCAGTCGTCGGCGGCAAGGGCGCGCACCTGGGGGAGCTTTCGCGGATCGAAGGCATCCGTGTGCCTGCCGGCTTCTGCGTCACGACGGACGCCTTCCGGCGGATCACGGAGGACGCGCCGTCGATCGAGGATCGACTGGATCGGCTGTCGGGCCTGAACCCGGACGACCGGGAGGCGATCCGCACGCGCAGCGCGGAGATCCGACGGACGATCGAAGGGATCGTCATCCCGGACGACCTGGCGGCAGGGATCACCCGCGCGCTCGCCCGGCTCGGCGAGCGAGGCGCCTACGCCGTCCGATCGAGCGCGACGGCGGAGGACTCGCCGGCAGCGTCCTTCGCGGGCCAGCACGACACGTACCTGAACGTCGTCGGGCCGGCGGCGATCCTGCAGCACGTCGGTCGATGCTGGGCCTCGCTGTTCACCGAGCGGGCCGTGACCTACCGCCTGCGGAACGGCTTCGACCACCGGAGGGTCCACATGGCCGTGGTTGTGCAGCAGATGGTCTTCCCGCAGGCTGCGGGCGTCATCTTCACGGCCGACCCCGTCACGTCCAACCGGAAGGTCGCCTCCGTGGAGGCCTGCTTCGGGCTCGGCGAGGCTCTGGTCTCCGGCCGGGTGAACGCCGACGTCTACGAGGTGCGCGACGGCGACATCGTCGCCAAGGCGGTCGCCACCAAGCGGCGTGCCATCCACGCCTCGCCGGCGGGTGGAACACAGGAACAGCCCGTCGAGCCGGCGCGACAGGGGCAGCCGGCGCTGACCGACGTGCAGGTCGTGCAGCTCGCACGGCTCGGCCGGCGGATCGAAGCGCACTTCGGCTCTCCCCAGGACATCGAGTGGTGCCTGGTCGACGGCGGCTTCCAGGTCGTCCAGAGCCGGCCGATCACCACGCTGTTCCCCATCCCGGAGGTCGGCGACCGAGCGAACCATGTCTACGTGTCCGTCGGTCATGGGCAGATGATGACGGATCCCATGAAGTCCCTGGGCCTTTCCCTGTGGCAGCTGACGGCCCTGCGGCTCATGTACGAGGCCGGCGGGAGGCTGTTCGTCGACGTCAGCGAGGACCTTGCGTCGCCGGCGAGCCGCGCGGGACTCCTCGAGATCATGGGGAGGGGCGACCCGCTGATCCGGGAGGCGCTGCGGACCGTCCTCGAACGCGGCGACTTCATCCCGCCGCTCCCGGACGAGGATCCCGGCGAGCCGGCCCCTGTCAGAGCGTTGGCCCCAATCGAGACCGACCCGGCCATCGTCGCCGAGCTGATCGGGCGCAGCGAGGCTTCCATCGGCGCGTTGAAGCGCGACATCCGGACGAAGTCCGGTTCGGCGCTGCTCGACTTCATCCTGGCGGACATCCAGGAGCTGAGGCGGATCCTGCTCGATCCGCGGAGCCATCAGGCGATCATGGCGGGGATGGAAGCGATGTGGTGGCTGAACGAGCACCTGCAGGAGTGGCTCGGCGAGAAGAACGCGGCCGATACGCTCGCACGGTCCGTCCCCCACAACGTCACGTCGGAGATGGGGCTGGAGCTGCTCAACGTCGCGGACGTGATCCGCCCGCACCCAGACGTCGTCGCCTTCCTGCACGATGTCGAGGGCGAGAACTTCCTCGACGAGCTGGCCGAGCTCGAGGGCGGGCGAGAAGCAGCCGATGCCATCCGGGGCTACCTCGACACGTACGGCATGCGCTGCGTCGGCGAGATCGACATCACGAGGCCGCGCTGGAGCGAACGTCCCACCTCGCTCCTGCCCATGATCCTCGCCAACGTCGAGAACTTCGAGCCGGGCGCCGGCGAGCGCCGCTTCGAGCAGGGTCGCCAGGAGGCGTGGGAGAAGGAACGGGAACTGCTGGAGCGCCTGCGAGCCCTGCCGGACGGGGAGCGGAAGGCCGAGCAAGCCGAACGGATGATCGATCGCGTCCGGACGTTCATCGGGTACCGGGAGTATCCGAAGTACAGCATGGTCAGTCGCTACTTCGTGTACAAGCAGGCCTTGCTGGAGGAGGCCGAGCGCCTGGTGCAGGCCGACGTGCTTCGCGAGAAGGAAGACATCTTCTTCCTGACGTTCCAGGAACTTCACGACGTCGTGCGCACGAAGAAGGTCGATGACGAGCTGATCCGTCGGCGCACGGAGGCGTTTCGGTCATATCAAGCCCTCACGCCACCCCGGGTGCTGACATCGGACGGCGACGCCGTCGCCGGAGCGTACCGACGCCACGACCTGCCTGCCGGTGCGCTGGTCGGCCTACCGGTCTCTGCCGGGACCGTCGAGGGAAGAGCCCGAGTCATCCTGGACATGGCGGAGGCCGATATCGAACCGGGCGACATCCTGGTCACGGCGCACACGGACCCCAGCTGGTCGCCCCTGTTCGTCGGGATCGCCGGCCTGGTGACGGAGGTCGGGGGCCTGATGACCCATGGCGCGGTGATCGCACGGGAGTACGGCCTGCCGGCCGTCGTCGGGGTAGAACACGCCACGCAGCTGATCCGAGATGGGCAGCGGATCCGTGTGAACGGAACCGAGGGGTACATCGAGATCCTCCCCGCGACGTGACGGACTGCGGCTCGTCGCCTCGAGAGGTTGAGCCGAGCCGTTTCCGGGACCTGGGCCGGAACCCAAAGACGCCCACCGACCTGCGGATCCAGTTCCTGGTCGATTCCGGTCCCTACCTTTCGATCTTCGATGTCATCACATCGACAACATCCTGATCAATGGAGTTACAGGGCGCGAGGGATCGTTCGTGAACAAGCGTCAGCCAAGCTCGTAGAGCGTTGCACGAGGCGCGAACGGCTCCCTCACCGCGCTGAGCTGCCAGCGACCGTCGATCCCTTTCAGTGCATGTGTCCCGCGATCCAGGAAGGCGATGTCCGAGCCGATGACCAAGTCTTTGACCGTGTTCGAAACCAGGATCTCACCCGGTTCAGCAGCGGCCATGATCCGAGCTGCCAGGTGGACGGCGATCCCGCTGACGTCCTCGCCGCGTATCTCAACCTCCCCGGTGTGGATGCCGGCGCGGATCATGACATCGATCTTGGCGAGCTCCTCGCGGATGTTGGAGGCGCTCCGGATCGCTCGTCCCGGCCCGTCGAAGGTGGCGAGGATCCCGTCTCCGGTGGTCTTGACCAGCGTGCCGGCGTTGTCCTTGATGAGGCCTTTCGTCGTGCTGTCGTGCAGGTCGAGCACAGCCGCCCAGCGACGGTCTCCCAGCGTCCCAGCCATGCCCGACGAATCGACGATGTCGGTGAATAGCACAGTGGCGAGCTGGCGGTCGGTGGGGGCCGCACGACGCGTCCCGGTGATGAACTCCTCGAGTCCGTCCAAGGCGATCTCGGGATGGTCCCACCAGGGCTCGACGTCGCCGCTGGGGATCTCCATGAACCGGGCGCCCTCGATGTGCTCGGCCACGTATCGGGCCATCGGCACAGGGAGGAAGGCGTTCCCCGTCGGATGCATGACCAAGGTTGGCGCCGTGACCGCCGGCAGCAGGGGACGTGCATCCCCCAGGGAGGCCGCCTCCTGATACTTCTGGAGCGCGCCAGGGCTGCTGATGGATCGCTCGAGCTTCGCGTACCAGGCCCGAAGGCGCTCGTCGCCGGCGCGGCTCGGGAACAGCATGTCGAAGGCCTCCCCCGTCCCCCAGCCCCCTTCGAACCGTGCCTTCGCGTCCTGCACCTGCTCTTTCGAGAACCCGATGGGGTAATCGGCGGCCTGGAGGTATCTCGCGGCGGCCATGTACAGGACGAGAGCCCTTACGCGCTCTGGACGAGTGGCCGCGAACAGGATAGCGGCTGTGGAGGCGGGACCGCCGGCGAGGAGGACGGCCTGCTCGGAGCCGACGGTGTTCATGACGGCATCGATCTCCTCGGCGACAGATTCCCACGGCGGCAAGACATCGAGTGCGATCGGATCCGACGCGCCGGAGCCGAGCTGGTCGAACCGGATCACTCTCGCGAAACTCGCCATCTGCTGGAGGAACAGTCGGTGAGCCGGCTCCTCCCACTCCACGTCGAATGAGCCGTAGAACCCTGTCGTGAAGACGACGTCGATCGGTCCGTCGCCGATCACCTGATAGGCGATCCGCTGGTCGCCGAGCAACGCGTAGCCGGTGGTGGGCTCCACCGCCGCAGTCTATCGAGACGGTGCGATCTGCCGGCCCAGGAGACCAGTCCCCGCCGCGCGGACCCCTCACGCGGTTGAAGCGCGCGCTCGTCAGGCGCCCGTGACCCGGCCTTCTATGTGTCAAGCCGCCTGCTCGGATCGGCCCGTGACCGCAGGTTTGCGTAGTAGTCCCAACGGGATTCGAACCCGTGTCTCCACCTTGAGAGGGTGGTGTCCTAGGCCACTAGACGATGGGACCAGACGCGCCTCGTCGAGGCCGGCAGCGAGTGTAGCAGCGCGTTTAGCCTGTCCACGTGGGCAGCCACGGGCCTGCCGAGATCCTGACCGTCGGGCACGGCGCCCGGTCGATCGAGGCGTTCCTGCAGATCCTTCGCCGAGCGCGCGTCGAGCGCGTCGTCGACGTCCGCACGGCTCCGGGCTCGCGCCGGTACCCACAGTTCGGCCGTGACGCCCTGGCGGCCGCGCTCGAGCGCGAGCGAGTCGCGTACGAGTGGAGGGGGCGCGATCTCGGCGGGTTCCGCAAGCCGAGCCCGGACTCGCCGCACACGGCCCTCCGCAACGACTCGTTCCGCGGGTACGCCGACCACATGGCGAGCGCGACGTTCCGAGAGGGTCTCGCGTGGCTCGAGCGCACCTCGCGCGAGCGCCGGACCGCGGTGATGTGCGCGGAGTCCGTCTGGTGGCGGTGCCACCGGCGGATGATCGCCGACGCCCTCACGGTCGATGGCATCCCGGTCACGCACCTGATGGACGGCGACTCGAGGCCGCACGAGTTCCACCCGAACGCGCGCGTGGACGACGACGGGCGGCTCGTGTACGACGTCGGGCAGCCGGAGCTGCCCGAGGCCTAGTTCTCGCCCTGCGACCGCGTGTAGCCGGGCTCGCCGTCGAACTCCTGCAGCTTCTCGATGTGACTCCAGCGGTGCCGGGTCGAGACGCGGTGCAGTAGCTCGGCGACGACGTCGTCCGAGACGTCCTCGGCGGGCTCCTTCAGCATCAGGCGGCAGTACGAGGCGTCGACGATGTCCGTGATCGCGCCCGTCGAGGGGTACACCTGCGTCCCGCGGCACGAGATCATCTTCAGCGTGAAGGCGGTGTCCTTCACCAGCTCCTCGATGCTCCGCCCGAGCTCGTCGGCCGAGAGCGGGCTCTCGACGAACAGGTCCAGGCCGACCACCCGGCGCTCGTGCGGCCGCACGAAGTCCGGGCGCGCATCCACCTGGGGGAGGATCTGCGGGCGGTATTCCCGGACCTGCCAGCGCTCGGAGCGCTTGCCGAGGTTCGAGATGATCGCGTCGGTGTACGCGGTGGTCGACACGCCCACGTCGTAGCCCACGATGTCGCCGGTCCGCATGCCGCCCTCGAGCGTGACGAGGACCGCGTGCTCGATCGACGCGGCGGCCTCGAACTCGCCGAGGTGCCGCAGCATCATCACGGCGGTCATGATCAGCGCCGTCGGGTTGATCACGTCCTTCCCCGCGTACTTCGGCGCCGAGCCGTGCACGGCCTCGAAGATCGCGACGTCGTTGCCGATGTTCGCGCTCGGCGCGAACCCTAGACCGCCGACGAGCGCGCTCGACTCGTCCGACAGGATGTCGCCGTTCATGTTCGTCGTGACGATCACGTCGAACTGCTCGGGCTTCTTCACCAGCTGGTGGGCCGTGTTGTCGACGATCAGGTGCCACGACTCCAGGTCTGGGTACTCGGGCGCGATCTCCTCGAACGTCCGCTTCAGCATGCCCTCGGTCAGCTTCATGATGTTCGCCTTCGTCGCGCACGTGACGGTGCGTCGGCCCTCGGCGCGCGCGAGCTCGAACGCGAACCGGACGATCTTCTCGCATCCCTTGCGCGAGATCAGCTTCAGGGTCTGCGCCACGCCCGGCGACTGCATGTGCTCGATGCCCGCGTACAGGTCCTCGACGTTCTCGCGGACGATCACCATGTCGATCCCGCGACCGCTGTACGGCGTGGTGACGCCGGGGAGCTCGCGGGCCGGACGCACGTTCGCGTAGGTCTCGAACAGCTTGCGCAACGTGACGTTCGCGCTCTTCTCGCCGAACCCGACCGGCGTCTCGAGGGGCCCCTTCAGCACGACCCGGGTCTTGCGGATCGACTCGATCGTCTCGGGAGGGACGCCCGAGGGCAGGCCCTGCTTGAAGATCTCGGCGCCGGCCAGGCGCTCCTCCCACTGGATCTGCGCGCCGGTGGCCTCGACGATCCGCTGGGCGCTGCGGACGACCTCGGGGCCGATCCCGTCGCCGGGGATGACGGTGACCAGCGTGTTGCCCTCGGGGGTGACGTGCCGTTCCATCGTTCGCTCCTCGTTCGTCGCGGGACGCGCCACATCCTCCCACACGGCCCGGCGGCCCCCACGCGCGCAACCGCTGATAGGGTGTGCCGGCCCATGACCCGCCCGAGCACCGCCGCCCGTCGTCTCGCCGCGTCCCTGGTCATGGCCGCGCTCGTCGCGGCTGCGTGCACGACGAGCGAGGCCGGCCCCGACGGCCCGACGGGTCGGGCAACCGCCTCGACGGGGCAGACGGGCCCGACGGCGTCCCCGAGTCCCACCGAACGCCTGAAGGGCTTCGAGAACCTCCAGCACGTGGTCTTCATCGTGCAGGAGAACCGCTCGTTCGATCACTACTTCGGCACGTTCCCGGGCGCCGAGGGCATCCCGATGACGAAGGACGGCGAGCCGACCGTCTGCAACCCCGACCCGGTGCTCGACGAGTGCGTGGAGCCGTACCACGACCCGACGCTCGTGCAGTTCGGCGGGCCGCACGGGCACCCGCACTCGGTCGCGGCGGTCAACGGCGGGGCGATGGACGGCTTCGTCCGGGTCCTGGTCAACGGCCCGAACGACTGCGCCGACGACCGGACGCTGCGTGGGTGCCGTGACGACCTGGGGCCACAGGGCCAGCCCGACGTGATGAGCTGGCACGACGCGCGCGAGATCCCGAACTACTGGGCGTACGCCGAGCGCTTCGTGCTCCAGGACCAGATGTTCGCGCCGACCGACTCGTGGACGCTGCCGGCGCACCTGTTCCTGGTCTCGGCGTGGTCGGCGAGCTGTGACGACCCGCAGGACCCGATGAGCTGCCGCTCGGACCTCGAGGTCAACGATGTCGTGGACCGCCAGCGGCACGGGGAGCACCCGCCGATCTACGCGTGGACCCCGATCACCTACCTGCTCACCGAGGCCGGCGTCTCGTGGGCCTACTACATCGGCAACGACACGTGCCGGACGCCCGAGGACCCCTGCCCACGTCTGGGCGACGGGCGCCGGTCCACGCCGCCGGCGCAGAACCCGCTGCCGTCGTTCACCACCACGCACGAGCAGGACGACTTCGAGAACATCCGGCTCCACGCCGACCTGTACGACCAGATCCAGGAGGGCACCCTGCCCACGGTCTCGTGGGTGATGCCGGCCGGCCGCAACAGCGAGCATCCGGGCAACGGCGCGCCGCTCACGAAGGGGCAGGCCCACGTCACGCGCGTCGTGAACGCGATCATGCGCAGCGACCTGTGGGAGCGGACGGCGATCTTCCTCACGTGGGACGACTGGGGCGGCTTCTACGACCACGTCGAGCCGCCGCGCGTGGACGAGAACGGGTACGGGATCCGCGTCCCGGGGATCCTGATCAGTCCCTGGGCGAGGGCCGGGACGATCGACAGCCAGGTCCATACCTTCGACTCGTACCTGAAGTTCATCGAGGACCTTTTCCTGGGTGGGTCCCGGCTCGACCCGCGGACGATGAGTCGGCCGGACTCGCGGCCCACGGTCCGCGAGGACGTGCGGATCCTCGGCGACCTGCGCGAGGAGTTCGACTTCAAGCAGGATCCACTGCCGCCGATGATCCTTGACCCGACGCCCGAGCCTGGACCCGCGTCCATCCCCGGGACGTAGGCTTGGCGCCATGAGGCTGCGAGCCCCGGTCGCGATGCTCGCCTTGGCGATCGCCGCCGCGGGCTGCAGCGACCCGGCCGCGATCGGTGCGACGACCCCGACGCCCGAGCCCGCATCCCCGTCGCCCACGACGAGCCCGATGGCCGCGCCGGCTGGCACCCTGACGAAGCTCGAGCAGGCCCGCCTGCACGTGGAGCACCTGATCTTCATCGTGCAGGAGAACCGTTCGTTCGATCACTACTTCGGGACGTATCCGGGCGCGAAGGGCATCCCGATGACCGCCGCCGGCAAGCCGAAGCCGTGCATCCCGGACCCGGCCCTCGGGCGCTGCGTCCGTCCGTACCGCTCGCGGAACCAGTGGCAGAAGGGTGGTCCCCACTCGCAGCGCTACTCCGAGATGGACGTGAACGGCGGCCGGATGGATGGCTTCGTCCAGGCCGCGGTCGCGGCGGGCCGCCCGTGCGCGAAGAACCGCGACGATCCGAGGTGCGCTGGCTTCCTCGGGCCGCAGGGTCAGCCGGACGTGATGAGCTACCACACTCGCCGCGACATCCCGAACTACTGGAAGTACGCCGACCGATTCGTCCTGCAGGACCGGATGTTCGCGCCGGCGGACTCGTGGACGCTGCCGGCGCACCTGTACCTGGTCTCGGCATGGGCTGCCAGGTGCCGGAACCCCCGCGAGCCGATGTCGTGCACCTCGAACCTCGAGTTGCAGGAGGAGGCGCAGGTCCAGCGCGAGCACGAGGACCGGCCGATCTGGGCGTGGACCGACATCACCTACCTCCTGCACGAGGCAGGCGTCACGTGGAGCTACTTCGTGGGCGACGACACCTGCCTGTTCGAACCGTGCGATACGACGGCGTCGGACCGGCGCACCGTGACGCAGCAGAACCCGCTGCCGTGGTTCACCACCGTGCGGCAGAACGAGCAGATTGAGAACATCCGCGGACACGCCGAGTACTACGCCGCGGCGGCCGAGGGCACCCTGCCGTCGGTGTCGTGGGTGGTGCCGTACGGCGGCGCCGGCGAGCACCCGGGGAGCGACGAGCCGATCTGGAAGGGCATGCGGCACGTGACGAGGATCGTCAACGCCGCGATGAGGGGGCCCGACTGGGAGTCGACCGCCGTCTTCCTCACGTGGGACGACTGGGGTGGGTTCTACGACCACCTCGAGCCACCGCGCGTGGACATGAACGGCTACGGGATCCGCGTTCCCGGCCTGATGATCAGCCCGTGGGCGAAGGCGGGCACGATCGACAGCCAGGTGCTCACGTTCGACGCGTACCTGAAGCTGATCGAGGACCTCTTCCTCTCGAGCGCCCGGTTGGACCCGGACACGATGAGCCGGCCGGACTCGCGCCCGACGGTCCGCGAGGAGGTGCGGATCCTCGGCAACCTCCTGCGCGAATTCGACTTCACGCAGGACCCGCTGCCACCGCTCGTGCTGGACCAGACTCCGCTGACGTAGCGGCCGTTACTCCGTCTTCGCGTGCTCGAGGAAACGGGACGGGATCAGCTCGCGGATCTCCTCGTCCACGATGAGGCCGAACGCCCGACCCGCCCGCAGGTACGCGTCGGCGGCGCCCTTCATCATCCCCTCGCCGTAGTCGCCGCGGTCCAGGTCCTCGGCGTGCTGCACGAGCTCGGCGATCTGCTCCAGCAGCCATTCGCGCTGGCGGCCGCGCCCGCGCAGGCCCGCGGGCTGCCAGGTCACGAGCTCGAACCCATGCTGGTGCAGCACCGCGAGCAGCTCGTCATCGGAGACCCGTCGAGGGTCGAACGTGACGTAGAAGTTGCCGCCCTTCGGATCCATGCAGACCCGGCGGATCCCGGGCAGGTCCTGGAGCATGCGCATCGCGGCGCGGCAGTCGCCCTGCTCGCTCCGCGTGACCAGCTGACGCTCGACGTATCTCGGTCCACTCGTTCCAGCCATGGGTCGCCCCCTCGTCCTGGGCACCGGCGGGGGTGCCTCCGAGGCTACGGTAGAGCGGAGAGGGAGTGGTCGAGAACGGCCATCCGCCCTGCGGGCGCAGGGCCGACGGCGCCGCGCTGGCCCGCCTAGATTCGAACTAGGACTAACTGATCCAGAGTCAGTCGGGCTACCATTACCCCACGGGCCAAACGTGACCCGGCCACGCGGGCCGGGTCTCCGATGCTATCAGGCCTCCTTGTCTCCCACCCGCAACCCTCCTCGATCCCCTCGCGTCGGTCCGCGTTGGGACGGTTCGGCACAACGGCCCGTTTGCACTGCGCCGAAAGGCATTGACCGGCGCCGGGGCCCGTGAGTAGCGTTGGGCCCGGCAGAGGGGGAGCGAGCATGAACAAGAACGGGCTCGTCGCCGAGATCGCGAAGCGGACGGGCGTCAGCAAGGCGGAGATCGGCCGCACGGTCGACGCCGCGATGGACGTCATCCGCGAGACGGTCGCGAAGGGCGAACGGGTGTCCCTCGTGGGCTTCGGCACCTTCGAGCGCAAGCGTCGCAACAAGCGGATCGCTCGGAACCCGCGGAAGCCCGAGACGCCGATCGTCGTTCCCGCCCGCGATCTGCCGTGGTTCCTCGCGGGGAAGGAGTTCAAGGAGATGGTGGCGGCGAAGCGCCGCCGCGTGCCGGCCAAACCGGCGCGCACCCGCTGACCGCGCTACAGGGTGACGATCCGGAGGGTTCGGGCGACCTTGCGCCCGCCCTCCTCGACGAGGTCGAACTTCACACGCTGGCCGAGCCGGACGTAGCGAAGGCCCGAGCCCTCCATCGACGTCGGGTCGATCAGGACCTCCGTCCGGTCCTCCATGAGCAACGAGCCGGTGCGCGCCTCGATGTCGAACTCCTTCACCGTCCCCTGCGGCATCCGTCCCTCCTGTCGTGGCCAGCGGCGCCGAACAGCTTACCCATGCGCGGTCAGCCGGCCGCCGAGGTCCATGCCGTGACACACGTCGCGCGTTCGCCCGCGCCGCCCGTCCTCCAGCAGCGTCAGGATGTCGTCCGGCTCGTCCAGGTCGAAGGCCAGCTCGGGCCGGTCCACGACGGCCGTGGGCAGGCCCTTGGCCTCGGCCAGCTCGAGATGCTTGCGGAAGGACTCGGCGCCGAAGCGGGCGGCGATCGCGCGGGGCGGCCGGCGGAGCAGCAGGCTGGTGCCGTCGCGCGCGGACCGGGCTACGACGACCGGACCCAGCGTCCGGAGCGTCGCGGTGAGCGCCCCCGCCGTGAGCAGCGGGAGGTCGCCGGGAAGGACCGCGAGCGCCTGGGCGTGCTCGGCGACGGCCACGGACTCGGCCTGGCGGATCGCGGCCGAGAGCCCCGGCCGGTCCTCGACGAGCGTGCGGACGCCCCGGCGCGCCGAGACCTCGAGCACGGCCTCGTCGGGCGACACGACCCACGTCTCCCACCCGACTAGCGTGAGCGTCACGTCCAGGACGTCCTCGAGCATCGCGAGCGTCAGGGCCCCGCGCTCGAGCGGCGACAGGACGTTCGACAGGCGGGACTTCGACCGGCCGAGGGACTTCACCGGGATCACGACGACGCGCACCGACCCAGGCTACCCGCTGCCGGAGGCCCCGCCCTGCGCGGTAGCATCGCCGGGCCCGAGTCCCGAGCGACGAGGAGGGGTCAGCTGGAGCCCTGGTACCAGGCCTGCAAGGTGGTGCTCCTGCCGCCGTTCAAGCTCTGGTTCAACTGGCGGTTCGACGGGCTCGACCACGTGCCGTCGGAGGGCCCGGCGATCGTCGTCGGCAACCACCTGTCGTACCTCGACCCGTTCGCCCACGCGTACTTCGTGGTCCGCGCGGGGCGCCGTCCGCGGTTCCTCGCCAAGGCCGAGCTGTTCGAGAACCCGTTCCTGCGGATGGTCCTCGGCGGGGCGGGGCAGATCGCCGTGCGCCGCGGCACCGGCGACCAGGCGCCGCTCGAGGCGGCGACCCGGGCGCTCGAGGGTGGTGAGGTCGTGTTCGTGTACCCCGAGGGCACGAGCGAGACGCCGAACCCGGACCTGTCGCCTGGCCGAGGCAAGACCGGGGCGGTGCGCCTCGCGCTCGGGACGGGCGCGCCGCTCGTCCCCGTCGCCACGTGGGGCGGCCAGTACGTCTGGCGGCGCTCGGGCAGGCGCAGGATCGAGTTCGGTCGCCCGATCTGGCTGCGTGCCGGGGAGCCGATCGTGCTGTCGGGCGACGATGGCGACGCCGCGGACGTCCGCCGCCTCACCGACGACATGATGGCCCGGCTCGCCACGCTCGTCGAAGAGCTCCGCGCCGAGTACCCGGCGCGGTGGGGCCGAGGGTAGGGTGGGCCGGTGAGCGAGGCACGGCACTGGGGATTCTCGACGCGGGCCGTGCACGGCGTGCGGATCCCGCCGATCGACCAGGACACGCCGAGCGTTCCGATCTTCCAGACCTCTACCTTCCGGTTCGAGAGCTCCGAGCGGTACGCCGAGACGATCGGCTTCCGACGACCCGGCTACACGTATACGCGCGGCTACGGCAACCCGACGCTCGCGGCGTTCGAGGGCCTGATGGCCGAGCTCGAGGGCACCGAGGCGGCGTTCTCGTTCGCATCGGGCATGGCGGCGATCCACACGGCGATCACCTCCCTCGCCCGATCCGGGGACCGGGTCGTGTCGAGCTCGGAGCTGTACGGCGGCACGTACTCGCTGATGGCCACCGTGCTCCCGCGGTACGGGATCGAGGTGACGTTCGTCGACCCGCACGATCTCGACCGCGTGGCCGAGGCCCTGCCGGGCGCGGCGCTGTTCTACGTGGAGGCGATCGCGAACCCGAACGTCACGGTCGCCGACCTGCCCGCGCTCGCCGATCGGTGCCGGGTCGCCGGTGTCCCGTCCGTCGTGGACAACACGTTCGCCTCGCCGTACCTCTGCAACCCGGCGGCGCTGGGGTTCGACCTCGTCCTGCACTCGGCGACGAAGTTCATCGGCGGCCACAACGACCTGATCGGCGGCGTCGTGTGCGGCTCAGCCGATCGCGTGGCCGCCCTGCGCGACACCGTGATCGAGACCGGAGGGACGATGGCGCCGCTCGAGGCGTGGCTGTGCATGCGCGGCCTCGCGACGCTCGAGCTGCGGATGCAGCGCCACTGCGCGAACGCCCAGACCCTCGCCGAACATCTCGAGGCCCACGCGAAGGTGGAGCGCGTGCACTACCCGGGCCTGACCTCGCACCCCCACCACGACATCGCCGTGCGGCTCCTGCACGGCGGGTTCGGCGGGATGCTCGCGTTCGACGTGGCCGGCGGGGTCGAGGCCGGGATGCGGTTCTGCGACGGGCTCGAGCTGGCCTGGGTCGCCGCGAGCCTGGGCGGCACGCAGACGCTCGTCGGACACGCCGCGTCGACCACCCATCGCCAGATGGCCCCAGAGGCCCGACGCGCGGCCGGCATCGGCGACGGGCTCGTCCGCGTCTCGGTGGGGATCGAGGACGTCGAGGACCTGATCGCCGACGTCGACCGGGCGCTGGAGGGCGTGTGAGCCGCGTTCGCGTTGTGATCCTGTTCGGGGGGCGCTCGGCCGAGCACGAGATCTCGTGCATCTCGGCGCGCTCGGTGATGGACGCGCTCGACCCCGAGCGCTACGAGGTCGTGCCGATCGGCGTGACGAAGCGCGGCCGGTGGGAGCTGATGCCCGGAGGGCCGCCCGCGCTGCCGGCCGGCCGCGACGGCCCGCTGCCGGAGGTGTCGCCGCAGACCGGCCCCGAGGTCGCGCTCGACCAGGATCCCGGCGCGCGGGCGATCGTCGGGCAAGACGGCTCGCGCACGCTGATCGACGTCGTGTTCCCCGTGATGCACGGACCGTTCGGGGAGGACGGGTCGATCCAGGGCTTCCTCGAGATGGCGGGCGTGCCGTACGTGGGCGCCGGCGTCCTGGGCTCGGCCGTCGGGATGGACAAGGCGGTGCAGAAGGTGCTGTTCGCGGCGGCCGGGATCCCGATCGTCGAGCACGAGGTCGTCCAGGAACGCGAGTGGCTCGACGATCCCGAGGGCGTCGAGGCCCGGGCCGAGCACCTGGGGTACCCGCGGTTCGCGAAGCCGGCGGCGCTCGGCTCCTCGGTCGGGATCACGAAGGTCCACGGGCCCGCGGAGCTCCGGCCGGCGATCGACGAGGCGTTCCGGTTCGGGCGCAAGGCGGTGCTCGAGCGCGCGGTGGAGGACGGGCGCGAGATCGAGTGCGCGGTGCTCGGCAACGACGACCCCGTCGCGTCGGTCGCCGGCGAGATCGTCCCGAGGGGTCACGAGTTCTACTCGTACGAGGCGAAGTACCTGGACGAGAACGGCAGCGAGCTCCTGATCCCCGCGCCGATCCCGCCGCCGGTGCTGGAGGAGATCCAGCGCCTGGCCGTGGCCGCCTTCCGCGCGATCGAGTGCGCCGGCATGGCGCGGGTCGACTTCTTCCTGACGCCGGACGAGCAGATCTTCGTGAACGAGGTCAACACGATCCCCGGGTTCACGAGCATCTCGATGTACCCGAAGCTGTGGGAGGCCTCGGGGCTGTCCTACGCCGAGCTCGTCGACCGTCTGATCGAGCTCGCGATCGAGCGGCACGCGGCCGAGCGCAAGCGCGGGACCGGGGTCTGAGGGCTCCGCGGCCCGGCCCTGAACGCCGCGGGCGCAGGCGATATCGTTCGGGAGGACCGCGAGGAGGGATATCGCATGGGCGAGGCTGAGAACGTGCCGGCCGGGACCGGAGGCGACCCCGAGGAGCTGCTCGAGCGGCACCGCAAGGTCCTGCCGTCGTGGGTGCTCCTGTACTACGACCGCCCGATGGAGCTCGTGCGGGGTGAGGGCACGCGCGTGTGGGACGGCGAGGGGAACGAGTACCTGGACTTCTTCGGCGGGATCGTGACCACGATCTCCGGGCACCTGATGCAGGCGATGGTCGACGCGCTCACCGAGCAGATCCAGCGCGGCATCAACCACACCTCGACGCTGTACCTGATCCGTCCGCAGATCGAGCTCGCGGAGCGGCTCACCGAGCTCGCGCCGATCGACCACGCGACGAAGGCGTTCTTCGTGAGCTCGGGGACCGAGGCGATCGAGGCCGCCCTGCTGTTCGCGTCCTCGTGGCGGCGCTCGAACGAGATCATCGCGCTGCGGAACTCGTACCACGGGCGGTCGTTCGGGGCCGTGGGCATCACCGGGAACAAGGGCTGGTCCGCCACGTCGTTCTCGCCGCTGAACGTGACGTACGCGTTGACCCCCTACTGCTACCGCTGTCCCTTCAACCTCACGTACCCCGAGTGCGGCGTCGCGTGCGCGGAGGATCTTCGCAACGTGATCCAGACGACCACGAGCGGCGAGCCGGCCGCGATGATCGCCGAGCCGATCCAGGGCGTCGGCGGGTTCGTCACGCCGCCGCAGGAGTACTTCCAGATCGTAAAGGACATCCTGGACGAGCACGGGATCCCGTTCATCGCCGACGAGGTCCAGACGGGGTTCGGCCGCACCGGCGAGGCGTTCTGGGGGATCGAGTCCTACGGCGTCCGCTCCGACGCGATCGTCTGCGCGAAGGGCCTCGGCAACGGGCTGGCGATCGGCGCCGTCGTCGGCCGCGAGGACATGGTCGACTCGCTGCGCGCGAACTCGATCTCCACGTTCGGCGGGAACCCGATCTCGATGACCGGGGCCCTCGAGAACCTGAACCACATCGAGGAGAACGACCTGCAGCAGAACGCCTACAAGATGGGCAACTTCCTGATGCGCGGGCTGAAGGACCTCGAGGACCGATACGACACGGTGGGCGAGGTCCGCGGCAAGGGCCTGATGATCGGGATCGAGATGGTGGCCGACGGGGCGTCGAAGGAGCCGGCACCGGCCCTGGCGGGGCGCGTGATGGAGGCGTGCCGCGAGCGCGGGATGCTGATCGGCAAGGGCGGCCTGTACGGCAACGCGCTGCGCCTGTCGCCGCCGCTCACGATCACCGAGGACGACGCGGCGCGCGCGATCGAGACGCTCGAGGTCGCGTTCGGCGAGGTCGAGGCGGCCCGGTAGCGGCGTCCGGCGGGCGGCGGCCCGCGGCGCTCAGAGGTGGACGACCGGGCAGGTGAGCGTGCGCGTGATGCCCTCGACGCCCTGGATCTTGGCGACGACCAGCTTGCCGAGCTCGTCGACGTTCTTCGCCTCGGCGCGCACGATGACGTCGTAAGGGCCCGTGACGTCCTCGGCCTCGGTCACGCCCTTGATCTCGCGCACCTCGCCGGCGACGACGGCGGCCTTGCCGACCTCGGTCTGGATCAGGATGTACGCCTGGACCACTGAAGGACCTCCTGGGCTCGGGGCTCCATGCTAGGCGGGTGGCCACCGGGCGGCAATCGTTGCGCGGCGCGGCGATCGGAGCCACCGTAGGATGATGGGGTCGTGGCAGCTCGCAAGAAGCGCGCGAGGACCGACGACCCGCTGGCCGCGTACCGGCGGATCCGCAAGCCGATGCCGCCCCCGGAGAAGGTCATCGAGGACAAGCGCCGCAAGCTCCAGCAGGAGCGGGCGGAGCGCGAGATGCGGGAGCGGGAGCCGTGATCTTCCACGACCGGCTCGACGCCGGGCGGCGCCTGGCGGACGCGCTGAAGGAGCACGCCGGACCCGAGACGGTGGTGCTCGCGATCCCGCGGGGCGGCGTGATCGTCGGCGAGGTCGTTGCGGCCACCCTCGGCGTCCCGCTCGACGTCGTCGTGCCGCGCAAGGTCGGCGCGCCCGGCAACCCCGAGCTCGGCCTCGGGGCGGTCGCGCCGGGCGTCCGCGTGCTCGACCCCTGGCTGATCGAGCGCCTGGGCGTGAGCGAGGACTACCTCGAGCGCGAGATCGCCGCCGAGGAGGCCGAGACCGTCCGCCGGCTCCAGGCGTACCGGGGGGACCGGCCCCCGCTCGAGCTCGAAGGGAAGACCGCGATCGTGGTCGACGACGGCGTGGCGACCGGCGGCACCGCGGTCGCGGCCCTGCGCTGGGCGCGGGCGCAGGGGGCGGCGACGGTCGTGCTCGCGGTCCCCGTGGCGCCGCCGCAGACGATCCAGCGGCTCTCGCACGAGGCGGACGAGGTCGTCGCCCTCGCCACCCCCGAGCCGTTCTTCGCCGTAGGGGAGTGGTACCGGATCTTCGACCAGACCTCGGACGACGAGGTGCTCGCCGCGCTCGAGCGCGCCGCCGGGGAGCGCGGATGAGGGTCGTCGAGGTCGTCCTCGCCGTCGCCCTCGCGGCGGGCGGCGTCCGCTCGCTGATCGTGTGGACGGGCCGGCGCATCGACGGCGCGGACGTGAAGGACCACCTGCTGTACGCGGCGTTCGTGACCGGGCGGGTCGGCCTCTGGTTCGCCTTCGCCGGCCTGTTCGCGCTCTACGCCGCGAGCGACGCGCAGGGCCGCGCCGCCGCGGACGAACTCGCCGAGCTCCGCTGGTACGCCGTGGTGCTGCTCGTGCTCGGGGCGCTGCAGCTCGTCGCCGGGTACTTCCTGTCCCGACGTCGGGCGTAGCCGCTACCCGACCGCCTTCACGATCGCGTCGTCGAGGTCCGGGAACTCGTGGAGGCGCTCGACGCGCTCGGCCTTGAGGCGCTCGACCATGTCGGTGTACTCCTCGATTCGCCCCTCGCGCTCGTAGAGGCGCCGAGGCTGGAGGAGCTCGACGTCGTCGAAGTCGGGGACCTCCTCGGCGACGAGGTAGCCGAAGTCGTCGTCCTCGGTCCACGAGATCCGGCCCTCGGCGATGCCCTTCACGCACGCCGACGTGTGGGGGATCTTGACCTTCTTCGAGCGCTCGTCGCCGTCGGTGCCGCCGACGCGGCCGGTGTTCAGGAGGAAGGCCTCGATCGGGTGGGTGTCGAGGAGCTCGAGCAAACGGTTGCCCTGCAGGTCGTGCGGCATCGGGAAGAACGGGTTCGTCCCCGGCACGCGGAGGAACTTTCCGGCCTCGGCGGCGCCGCCTGCCGAGGTCCCGGTGGTCTCGCCGAGCATGAAGTACGCGGCGGCCTGCTCGCGGTCCAGCCGGGCGACGGCCGGGATGATGTTCTCGTTCCGGTTCAGGATCAGCAAGTAGTCGACCGTGCCGACCTCGGTCGAGTCGCGGTACCGGGCCAGGTCGCTCATGCCGAAGACCGCTCGGCCGTTCTGCGTGTAGGACTCCTCGAAGAAGTTCACCTTGCCGCGCTCGTCCTGGTACACGTTCTCCAGGTACGCGGAGGGCTTCACGACGGCGCCGTAGATGTTCGGCTCGAAGTCAGGATCCAGGCTGAACGTCTTCGCGAAGCACCCGTTCTCGGTCCCGTGCGCGTGTCCGCCGGGCATCAGCGCGACGAAGTCGTCCTGGACGGGCAGCGACTGGTTCTGCGTGGTGAACGTCGTGGTCGTCTTCCCGGTGCCTGAGAGCCCGATGATCATGAAGACCTTCTCGCCGGCGTCGGTCGGGATGACCTTGAGGCCGGCGTGGAGCGCCAGCCCGCCGAGGTCGTAGACCTTCTTGTTCCACATCCGCAGGCCGCCCTTCTTCGACTCGCCGAAGTAGTCGGAGTTGAGCACCCGCGTGACGCCGTTCTCGAGGTCGACCGCGATCACGCGCTCGTCGGGGTAGCCGGGCGCCCGCAGGTTCGGCGTGTAGATCACCTGGACCTCGGGCTCACCCGGGCCGTCGGGCGCGAAGTAGAGCTTCTGCTGCATCCCGGCGATGTTCGCGTTCGCCTTCTCGATGGTGAGGCGCGCCCGGGTGCGGAAGGACGGGTCGTTGCCGATGTACCCGTCGATCACGACGACCTCCTCGTCGCGCAGGTACGCGTCCTGCAGGCGCGCGACCGCGTCGAAGTCCTCGCGGGTCATCGTCTTGCCCGAGGAGCGCTCGGCCACCACGTAGGTGTTGTCGGCGGATCGCGAGGTGACCTGGGTCTGCACGTTGACGTTGTCGTACTCGGTGACCCGGCACTGGGGCATGGCCTCGGTGAACCGCCGGAGCTCCTCCGGGGAGGGGTTGTCGTGCACGGTCCTCGCTTCGACGGTCATCCCGAGACTCCTTGTGGGTAGCCTGAACAGGTCGGGTTCGCTGGTGGCCGCCTAGTCTACAGAAGCGCAGGTGGGAGCCCCAGCCGGCGTGGCGGAACATCGGGGCCGAGCGTTGGACGGAACGGCGATGGAGCTGACCGAGGACGAGCTGATCGAGGAGATCCGACGCCTGCTCTCGGGCGAGGAGCCCGGGGTGGTCGTCGGGCTCGGCGACGACGCCGCGGTGGTCGAGCCGGGCAGCGGCGCGAGCGTACTCACCACCGACATGCTGATCGAGGGCGTGCACTTCGAGCGCCTCTCGATCTCGCCGCGGGACCTGGGTGCGAAGGCGATCGTCGTGAACGTCTCGGACATGGCCGCGATGGCCGCGAGCCCGCGGTACGCGCTGGTCTCGCTCGGGGTGACGCCCGACGTCGAGGCCGCCTGGGTGGTCGAGCTCTACGGCGGGATGCGCGCGGCGTGCGAGGAGTACGCGCTCTCCCTCGTCGGCGGGGACACGAACCGCTCGGCGGCGATCGTGCTGTCGGTGACGGTGGTGGGCGAGGTCGCGCCGGGGCGGGCGGTGACGCGATCGGGCGCCCAGCCCGGCGACGTGATCGTGGTGACGGGCGCGCTCGGGGCGTCGGCCGGGGGGCTCGTCGTGTCGAGGATCGAGCCGGCCCGCGCGGCCGTCTGCCTGTCCGAGCCCTGGGGTCGCGCGCTGGTCGACGCGCTCGCGCGACCCGTCGCGCGGGTCGGCGAGGGGCAGACGCTCGCGCAGGTGGGCGTGACGGCGATGATGGACCTGTCGGACGGGCTCGCGAAGGACCTCGGGCGGCTGTGCCTGGCGAGCGGGGTCGGCGCGCGGGTCGAGCTCGAGCGGGTGCCGGTCGCCCGGTCGCTTCGCGCCGGCGCGCCGACGCTCGGCGTCGATGCGCTCGAGCTCGCGGTCGGCGGGGGCGAGGACTACGAGCTGCTCGCGACGATCGACGCGACGGCTGTCGAGCGGGCACGCGCCGAACTCGACGAGCGGTTCGGCGTCCCCTTGACCGAGATCGGCCTCATCGTGGAGGGAGAGGGGCTGGTGGCGGTCGACGCCGAGGGCCTGGCGCGACCGCTGGAGCCGACCGGATGGGATCACTTCGGCCGTGCGTGAGGCATCCAGGCCTCGGGCGCTGACGATCGCCGGGTCCGACTCGGGCGGCGGCGCCGGCATCCAGGCGGACTTGAAGACGTTCAGCGCGCTCGGCGTGTACGGGATGAGCGCGATCACCGCGGTGACGGTGCAGAACACGCTCGGCGTGAGCGGGTACGAGGCGCTGTCCCCGGACACGGTCGCGGACCAGGTCCGCGCCGTCGTGACCGACATCGGCGTCGACGCCGCGAAGACCGGCATGCTGGCCTCGCGCGCGATCGTCGAGGCCGTCGCCGACGCCGTGGCCGAGACCCGCGTTCCGAACCTGGTCGTCGACCCCGTCTTCGTCTCCAAGCACGGACACGCGCTGCTTGAGGAGGACGCCGTCGAGGCGCTCCGCACGAGGATCCTGCCGCTCGCGACGCTCGTCACGCCGAACCTGCCCGAGGCCGCGGGCCTCGCCGGCTTCCCGGTGGACACCGCGGAAGACATGGCCCGGGCTGCCGAGGCGATCCTCGCGATCGGGCCGCGGGCGGTGCTCGTGAAGGGCGGGCACCTGGAGGGCGCCACGGGTGCCGACGACCTCTTCGTGGAGGACGGTCGGACCGAGTGGATCCGCGGGGAGCGGCTCGAGACGCCGAACACGCACGGGACCGGGTGCACGCTCTCCTCCGCGATCGCGGCGTACCTGGCTCGAGGGGAGGAACTGATCGACGCGGTACGGGCGGGCAAGGCGTTCGT
This sequence comes from Actinomycetota bacterium, assembly GCA_035762085.1. GTDB lineage: Bacteria > Actinomycetota > UBA4738 > UBA4738 > HRBIN12 > HRBIN12. The sequence goes on from DASTPT010000091.1 coordinate 24,788, forward strand.
GACCGAGGCGATCCGGCACGCGCTCGCGATCGGTGGGGGGATCGGGCCCGTGGATCAGATCTGGTCGATCCCGCCCCGCTGAGGGCGGACGGGTCAGCCGGCTCGCTGGACCTTGCCGGCCTTGATGCAGCTGGTGCACGCGTAGACGCGCTTCGGCGTGCCGTTCACGACGGCGCGGACGCGCTGCACGTTGGGGTTCCACCGGCGCTTGGTGCGGCGGTGCGAGTGGGAGACCTGCATGCCGAAGAACGGCTTCTTCCCGCAGATGTCGCAGACGGCTGCCATGGCCGAGCAAGGGTAGCAGACGCTACCTGACCAGGGCCTCGACCTGTTCGCGCAGCTGATCGCCCGTGATCGAGCCCAGGTGCACCTCGACCAGCGTCCCATCCGCGCCGTAGAAGAGCGTGTGCGGCTGTCCGATCAGGCCGAGCGAGTCGCGGACCTCGCCCGTGCGGTCGAACAGGCTGGGATAGGGCCACCCGAACTCGCGGATGAACGCCCTCGCGTCCGGCCGGGCGTCGAGGACGTCGATCCCGACGAACCGGACGCGACCCTCGTACTCGGTGGCGACCGCGGCCAGCTCCGGCGCCTCCAGGCGGCACGGGCCGCACCACGACGCCCAGACGTTCACGACCACGGGCGTGCCCTGGAGGCCCTCGAGGAGGGCGGTGTAGGAGGCGGGGTCGGCGTCGGGGAGCGCGGTCGGGCTCGAGGGGAGGGAGGGCCCGTCATCGCCGCCCGACGACGGGTCCTCGGATCCGCACGCGGCCGCGACGAGCGCGAGGACGGTGAGCGCGAGCACCCATCGCCGGACGTGCATGGGCTCCATGGTAGAACCGAGCCATGCGAGGACGGGTTCCGGGCTGGGCGGCGCGGTGGCGCTGACGCTCGCCTCGCCGGTCGCCGAGATCGACGCGAAGCTCGCGAACCGCCGGACGGGCTTCCGCACGAAGGGCGACCCCGCTCAGCAGGTCCTCGCCCGGTCGCTCGGGATCGACACGGTGGGACAGCTGCTGCACCACTACCCGCGCCGCTACATCGACCGCTCGGACGTGTCGCGGATCGGCGACCTGCGGATCGGGCAGCCGGCGACGGTCATCGCCAAGGTGCGCAACGTGCATCAGCGACAGACCCGTCAGCGTCGGGCGATGGTCACCGTCCAGGTCTACGACGGGACGGGCTACCTGGACCTGACCTTCTTCAACCAGCCGTGGACGGCCAGGATGTTCAAGGTCGGGCACGAGGTGGCGGCCTCGGGCATCGTCCAGAGCTACGGGCGTCGGCTGCAGCTCGCGAAGCAGGAGGTCGAGCTGCTGCGTGGCGACGAGCAGGACCTGGTGCACACGGGGCGGATCACCCCGGTCCACCGCGCCACCGAGGGCATCACCACGCGCACGATCCGCGAGCTCGTCTACCGGGCTCTCGAGCGGATCCGGGCGATCCCCGACCCGCTGCCGCCCGAGCTCCGCGACGCGGAGGGACTCTCGTCGTTCGACGCCGCGCTCCGGAAGATCCACTTCCCGGCCTCGGCCGAGGAGCTGCGCGCGGCCGAGGAGCGGCTGAAGTTCGACGAGCTGTTCACGCTGGAGCTGGGTGTGGCCTTCCGCAAGCACCGCGTCGAGTCCGCGCAGGAGGGCGTCGCGCACCGGCCCGAGGGCCCGCTCACCGAGCGCCTGCTCGCGACCCTGCCGTTCGAGCCGACCGGGGCGCAGGTGCGCGCGATGGCGGAGCTCGACGCCGCGATGGCGCGCCCGCGGCCGATGAACGTCCTGCTGCAGGGTGACGTCGGCTCGGGCAAGACGCTCGTGGCGCTGCACGCCGCGCTCGTCGCGATCCAGTCGGGCCACCAGGCCGCGATCATGGCGCCGACCGAGGTCCTGGCGGGCCAGCACCATCGCTCGATGGCCGCGCTGCTCGGGCCGTTCGGGGCGATCCCGTTCCTCGAGCTCGCCGCCGCGCCGGGCGACGGCCCGCAGTCGTCCCTCTTCGACGGGCCGCCGGGGGCCGCGGAGCCGAGCGACGAGGCCGGCGTCACCTACGCGCTGCTCACGGCGGCCGTGACCGGCAAGGACCGCGCCCGGATCCTCGAGGGCGTGGCGAGCGGCGACGTTGACCTCGTGGTCGGTACGCACGCGCTCGTCCAGGAAAGCGTGTCGTTCGCCGACCTGTCGCTCGCCGTGATCGACGAGCAGCATCGGTTCGGCGTCCACCAGCGGATGGCCCTGAAGGGGAAGGGGGGCTCGCCGGACGTGCTGATCATGACCGCGACGCCGATCCCGCGGACGCTCGCGCTCACGTACTACGGCGACCTGGACGTGGTCGTGCTCGACGAGATGCCGAGCGGCCGGCAGCCGGTGACGACCACGATCGCGCGCAGCGCCGCCGAGCGTCGGCGGGCGTACGAGCTGGTCCGACGCGAGGTGGAGGCCGGCCGCCAGGCCTTCGTCGTCTGCGCGGCGATCGACGAGGCGAACAAGACCGAGGTCCGCGCCGCCGAGGCCGAGGCGAGGCACCTGGCCGAGGACGTCTTCCCGGACCTGTCCGTCCAGCTGCTCCACGGGCGGATGCGTCCGGCGGAGAAGGAGCGCGTCATGGAGGCCTTCCGCACGGGCGAGCACCACCTGCTGATCTCGACCACGGTGATCGAGGTGGGCGTCGACGTGCCGAACGCGACCGTCATGCTCGTCGAGAACGCCGAGCGGTTCGGCTTGGCCCAGCTCCACCAGCTCCGTGGGCGGATCGGCCGGGGCGAGCACGCCTCGCACTGCGTCCTGTTCGACGAGTCGAAGGAGGACAACGAGGAGGCCCGCAGGCGGCTCGAGACGATGGTCCGCACGACCGACGGGTTCGAGCTCGCGGACGAGGACCTCACCCTGCGCGGCGAGGGCACGCTGTTCGACGTCCGACAGTCCGGGATGCCCGATCTGAAGCTCGCCCGCCTGGCCGAGGACCTGGACCTCGTCAAGCGCGCCCGCGCCCGCGCGTTCGCGGTGATCGAGGAGGACCCCGAGCTGCGCGAGCACCCGACGCTGCTCGCCGAACTCCGCTCGAGGTTCGAGCGCTCGATCGACTGGCTCTTCGAGACCTGAGGGGCTCCGCTCCCGCCACGGACCCGGCCGTAGAGTGGCCCGATGCGCGTGGTCGCGGGGAGCGCGAGGGGCGTTCGACTCGCCCCGGTCCCGAGAGGCGTCCGGCCGGTCTCCGACCGGGCGCGCGAGGGCCTGTTCTCCAGCCTGGGCGAGCGGGTGCGGGGCGCGCGCGTCCTCGACCTGTACGCGGGGTCGGGGGCGCTCGGCGTCGAGGCCCTCTCGCGCGGGGCGGCCGAGGCCGTGTTCGTCGAGCGCGACCGCGCCGCGCTCGCGGCCGTCCGACGGAACCTGGAGCTGACCCGTTCGGGCGACCGGGCGGCGGTCGTGGGCGTCGACGTGCGTCGCTTCGTCACGAGAGATGACAAGATCGGGGCGCCGTTCGACCTGGTTCTGGTCGATCCGCCCTACGACGTGGGCGGGTCCGAGCTGCGGGAGGTGCTCGCCGAGCTGGCGGGGGGGTGGCTCGCGAAGCAGGACTGGACCGTCGTCCTGACCCGTCGCAGGGGGAGTTCCATGCCTGTCATTCCAGTACACTGGGCCCCTGCCAGGCGCCTGGAGTACGGCGATACCCTGGTCCTGCTGCTGCGGGAGGCATAGCGATGAGCCTGACCGCCCTGTGTCCCGGGACCTTCGATCCCGTGACGAACGGTCACCTCGACATCATCGAACGTGCAGGTCGGCGCTTCGACGCGGTCGTCGTCGGCGTGCTCGACAACCCCGCCAAGGACCCCCTGTTCTCCGCCGAGGAGCGCGTGCAGCTGCTCAAGGAGGCCACGGCCGGTCTGGCGAACGTGACCGTGGTCTCGTTCGGTGGATTGCTCGTGGAATCGGCAAAGTCGCTCGGGGCCGACGTCGTCGTGAAGGGCCTCCGTGCCGTCACCGACTTCGAGTACGAGATCCAGATGGCGCAGATGAACTACGCGCTCGCGGGCGTCGAGACCCTGTTCATGACCACAGGGCCCCAGTGGTCGTTCGTCTCGTCCTCGCTCGTCAAGGAGGTCGCCCGCTTCGGCGGCGACGTCAGCGAGCTCGTCCCGCCCGTCGTGGCCGAGCGCCTGCGCGAGCGCCTGCGGGGAGACGCCTGAGATGGACCTGGCCGCGCGGCTGCAACAGCTCGAGGACCTGATCCGCGAGGCGAAGTCGATGCCGCTGTCCTCGAGCGCGCTGCTGAACCGCGACGAGGTGCTCGAGTTGATCGGCGAGATGAAGGCCGCCCTGCCGGAGGAGGTCAAGCAGGCGCGCTGGGTCGTCAAGGACCGAGAGGAGCTCCTGGCGAAGGCCCGGCGCGACGCCGAGGCGATCGTCGAGGACGCGCGCGCCGAGCAGCTCCGGATGGCGGAGCGCGAGGCCATCGTGCAGCGCGCCGCCGAGGAGGCCGAGCGCATCACGGCGGAGGCCGCCGAGGAGGCGCGCCGGATGAAGCTCGAGTCCGAGGACTACGTGGACGCGAAGCTCGCGCAGTTCGAGACCGTGCTCCGTCGCATCACCGAGGAGCTCGTCGCCACGAACGAGCAGGTGAGCCGGACGATCGAGCAGGTCGACGCGGGTCGCGAGAAGCTCCGCGGCGTCGCGCCGGCCACGAACGTCGAGATCGGTCCGGAGGTCGCGTTCCCGGAGGCCGAGGAGGAGTGATGCGCGCGATCGACGTCCGCGACCTGCTCGAGCACCCCGGCTCCTCGAAGACCGTGCGCGTCGAGGAGACGGTGCCCGGTCTGTCGACCGAGCTCGTGGAGGTGCCGCAGGACGCGCCGCTCGAGGGCGATCTCAGGCTCGAGAGCGTCCTGGAGGGCATCTACGTCACCGGCTCGGTCGCCGGGCGCATGGCGTTCCGGTGCGCTCGCTGCCTGAAGGGGTTCGAGCAGGACTTCGACGTCTCGATGCAGGAGCTGTTCGTCCGCGAGGCCGGGCCCGACGACGACTACACCCTGGAGCCCGACCTGCGCCTGGACCCCGAGCCGATGGTGCGCGACGCCGTGGTGCTCGGCATGCCGTTCTCGCCGCTCTGCAGGCCGGACTGCCTGGGCCTGTGCGAGCGGTGCGGCGGCGACCGCAACCTGGGCGAGTGTACGTGCACGGAACCGGTCGACCCGCGCTGGGCCGACCTCGAGGGGTTCACCGAGGAACCCTGACCACGACGCGAAAGGAACCACGATGCCGGTCCCCAAGAGAAGGCAGACCCGTACCCGCAGCGCGAAGCGCAAAGCGAACTGGAAGGCGACGGCGCCCACGTACTCGGAGTGCCCGCAGTGCCATCAGCCGAAGCTGCCGCACCGCGTCTGCGCGAACTGCGGCTACTACGCCGGCCGGCAGGCCGTCGAGGTCGAATAGGCGCGTGACCCGGCGAGCGGGCGACGACGGGTCCAGGGCCCTGGATCGCGCCCTCGGGGTGCGGTTCCGGGACTCCAGCCTGCGCGAGACCGCGCTGATCCACCGCTCGTACGCGTTCGAGAACGAGGTCGAGGTCAACAACGAGCGGCTCGAGTTCCTCGGCGACGCCGTGCTCGGGGTGGTCGTGACCGACATGGCCTTCCGCGAGTTCCCCGCCCTGCCCGAGGGCGAGCTCGCGAAGCTCCGCGCGGCGATGGTGAACATGACCGCGCTCGCCGACGTCGCCCGCGATCTGCGTGTGGGGGATCACGTGCTCCTCGGCAAGGGCGAGGAGATGAGCGGCGGCCGCGACAAGGCGAGCATCCTGGCCGACGCGTTCGAGGCGATCCTCGGCGCCGTGTACCTCGACCGGGGCCTGGACACCACCCGGAAGCTGATCGAGCGCCTCTTCCGCCCGCGCATGATCGCGTACGCCCGCGGCGAGGGCGGCCGCGACTACAAGACGATCCTGCAGGAGATGGCGTCCTCGGACCTGCACGCGTTGCCCGAGTACCGGATCGCGGAACGCGGGCCCGACCACGAGAAGGAGTTCACGGCCACCGTGTTCCTCGCGGGGGAGCCGTGGGGGACCGGCACCGGTCGCTCGAAGAAGGAGGCGGAGCAGCAGGCCGCGCACGAGGCCTACCGCCGCCTGTCCGAGCGCGCGGCGGCGGAGGCTTGACGGGGGAGGACCGGGTGGAGCTGCCGGAGGTCGAGGTGATGCGCCGGGACCTCGAGAAGGACGTGGTCGGGCGCAAGGTGGCGAAGGCGGAGGTGCGCGCCTCGAAGAACGCGATGCGCGTGATCCGGCGCCATGCCAAGCGCAAGGAATTCACGGATCGGCTCACCGGCCGCAAGCTCGCGAAGGTCGAGCGGCGCGGCAAGTACGTCCTGCTGCACCTGGACAACGGCGACGTGCTCGTCGTGCACTTCGGGATGAGCGGGCAGTTCGTCCGCGGCAACAAGCGACAGGCCCTCCCACCGCACACGCACGTGGTGATCGACTTCCAGCAGGGGGGCGACCTGCGCTTCGTCGACCCGCGCACCTTCGGCGAGATGTTCGTCGCGACCCCCGACGAGCTGGGCAAGGTCAAGGAGCTCCAGCACATCGCGATCGATCCGCTCGACCACGTCTTCACGTGGCAGGCGTTCGGCGCCGCCCTCGCCGAGCGCGCCTCGAAGATGAAGGTCCTGCTCATGGACCAGAAGTTCATGAGCGGACTGGGCAACATCTACTCGGACGAGGTGCTGTTCGCCGCCGGGCTGCGGCACGATCGGATGTCGAACACCCTGTCCTCGCAGGAGGTCCGCCGGCTCTACCGGGCGCTCCAGGAGGTCCTGCAGGACGCGATCCGCTTCCGCGGCACCACGCTGGAGGACGAGGCGTACGTCGACCTGTTCGGCAAGCCGGGTGAGTTCCAGAACGAGCTCAAGGTGTACGGGCGCGCTGGCCAGCCGTGCCGGCGGTGCCGCACGCCGATCGAGGCCGTGAAGATCTCGGGGCGCAGCGCGTACTACTGCCCCCAGTGCCAGTCCTGACGGTCCGTCCTCTGCGGCCGCCGCGTCAGACGATCCGGGCGCCCGCCTCGCGCATCCGCTCGATCGCGCGTTCGCCATCGCCGGGGGACCGGTCCACCGCGCGGACGCCCTCGGCCAGGACGGTGACCTCGTACCCGAGCCGGCGCGCGTCGAGCGTGGTCTCGACGACGCAGTAGTCGGTGGCGACGCCTGCGATCGCGATGCGGGTCACGCCACGCTCGCGGAGCAGGCGGTCGAGCTCGGTCGCCGCCACGTCCCCGCTGAGCGGATCGCGGACGCTGAACCCCGAGTACCCGTCCCGACCGTCGACGCCCTTGCGCACGGCCGGGCCGTCGATCCGCAGGTCGGGGCAGAACGCGGCGCCCCAGGTCCGCTGCACGCAGTGCACCGGCCAGATCCCGCCGTCCTTCTCGAAGTGCGGCGTGGACTCCGGGTGCCAGTCCTGCGTGTACAGCACCGGCGATCCCGCTCCGACGGCGGCCTCGATCTGCTCGTTGGCGAACGGGACGATCTCCTCCCCGCCGCGCACGTACAGGCTGCCGCGCGGGTCCGCGAAGTCGTTCTGCAGGTCGACGACGACGAGGGCGGTCAGCGGTCCGTAGCCGGTCACGCCGGGATGGTACCGCCGGCCCCCGATGGGGCCACCGACGCGAGCGTACGATCGGGGTGTGAAGCGGGTCCGCGTCGTGGTGACCGGTCGGGTCCAGGGTGTGTTCTTCCGAGCCACCTGTGCGCGCGAGGCCAGGGACCGCGGCCTGGCGGGCTCCGTCCGCAACCTCCCCGACGGCCGCGTCGAGGCGGTGTTCGAGGGCGCCGACGCCGACGTCGATCGGATGGTCGAGTGGTGCCGGCTCGGCCCCGAGCACGCCCGTGTGGACGCCGTCGAGATCGCCCCCGAGACCCCCGCGGGCGAGCGCGGATTCGCGGTCACCGGCTGACACGATTCCTGCCGGGAAATCCCCGGATCCGTGCCTGGGCACTGCTAGCATCGCGCGGAATGTTCCTTCGCTCTCTGCAGATTCGAGGCTTCAAGAGCTTCGCGGACAAGACCGTCCTGGAGTTCGCTCCGGGCGTCAGCGTCATCGTCGGACCCAACGGAAGCGGCAAGTCGAACCTGGTCGACGCCATCAGTTGGGTGCTGGGCGAACAGGGTCCGCGCGCGCTCCGCGGCGGCCAGATGGCCGACGTCATCTTCGCCGGGAGCCCGGCACGTCCGCAGCTCGGCATGGCCGAGGTCAAGCTCGTGATCGACAACTCGGCCGGGCTGATCCCCGTGCCGATGTCCGAGATCGAGATCAGCCGCACGATCTTCCGCTCCGGCGAGTCCGAGTACCGGATCGGGGGGCAGACGGTGCGCCTGCTCGACGTCCAGGAGCTCCTGGCCGAGAGCGGCATCGGCCGCGCGCTCCACACGATCGTCTCGCAGGGCGAGCTGGACACGATCCTGTCGAACCGCCCCGAGGACCGCCGTCAGTACGTCGAGGAGGCGGCGGGCATCGCGAAGCACCGCAAGCGCAAGGAACGCGCCGAGCGCAAGCTCGCCGGGCTCGACCAGGACCTGCTGCGGCTCCAGGACGTGCTCGCCGAGCTGAAGCGACAGCTGCGGCCGCTGAAGCAGCAGGCGGAGATGGCCAAGCGCCACGAACAGCTCACCGCCGAGGCCGACGCCATCAGCGTCCGCCTGGCCGCGGCCAGGCTGCGGAGCCTCCTGACCGAGCGCGACCGGCGTACCGGCGGCTGGGAGGAGGGGCTCGCGCGCCGGAAGCAGGCCCGCGAGCGGCTCGACACCCTGGACGATCGGGTCCAGGAGGCCGCCGACGAGCGAGCGCGGGCGGTGTGGGTGCTCCAGGAGGCCGAGGGCACGCTCCGAGGGGCCCAGACGACGAAGTCCGAAGCCGAGGCCACGCTCCGGCACGCCGTCGAGGCGGAGTCCGTCGCTCGGCAGGCATTCGCGGCCGAGGCCACGCGCGGGGTCCGGCTCCAGACGCTGGAGGAGGACGCGACGCGCATCCGGGCGCGGTTGGAGGAGGTGGCGGCCGAGCTGGCGCAGCGCGAGGCCGAGCTCGAGCAGGCCGAGATCGCCTTCCGGCAGGAGCAGGAGCACCGACGCGAGGTGGACGAGGAGCGCCGACGGATCTCCGAGGAGGCCGCGGCGCACCGGGCGGAGATGGAGACCCTCCGGCGCTCGCTCGCCGGTCAGGAGCGCGACCGCGGGCGCCTCGACGAGCAGCTCGGCGACGTGCGGCGACGCCGGGAGGCCGCCGATGCCGAGCGCGACGGCCTGACGGTGGAGATCGAGCGGCTTGACGCAGAGACGGCGCCCCTGTCCGAGCGCCGGTCGGCCCTCGAGCGCGAGCGCCACGGACTCGCGGACCGCGTCGCGGAGCTCGAGGAGGCCGTCCGCGGCCACGAGCACCGCCGCGACGTGCTGAGGGCGCGCCTGCAGGACATCGAGGAGACCCCCGGGTCGCGGTTCCTCGCCGGGCACCGCGGCCGAGCCATCGGGCTGCTCGGCGGCCTCGTGAGCGCGAAGGAGGGATGGGAGGCGGCGCTCGACGCCGGCCTCGGCTCCATTGCCGACGCGGTCGTGTACCTGGACGGGACCGAGGCGGTCGCCGATGCCCGGGACGGCGACGGCGCGATCCTGGCGATCGCCGGCGGCGGCCCGGCGTCCTTCGTGATCCCGGGCGAGCGCACGCTGCTGTCGATCGTCGCGGCCGACCCCTCGGTCCGCGGGCTGGTCTGCACCGTCCTGCGGGACATCTACCTCGCCGACACGGTCGAGGAGGCCGCCGACAAGCACGCGCGGCACCCCAAGGCCGCCTTCGTGACGCCCGAGGGCGTGCTGGTCGGGCCGGCGGTGATCCGAACGACACGGCGCGGCGACTCACGCGCCGCCGAGATCCGCCGCGAGCTCGCGGTCGTCGACCACGACCTGGCGCAGGCGCGCGCCGCGCTCCGGCCCAGGCGCGAGCGCCTCGAGCAGATCCAGCGGGAGGTCACCGAGCTCGCCGAGAGGATCGACGGCGCCGACGCCGACATCACCCGCGCGGCCGAACGTCTGTCCCGCCTCGAGACGGAGCTCGCGTCGCTCGGCAAGGAGGAGGAGATCCTGGGGCAGCGACTCGCGGGCATGGACGACGCCGCCGTCTCGTGGCGTGACCGGCTCGCGCAGGCCGAGCCGGTCACGCACGAGCTCCCGGAGCTCCCCCGTCTGGCCGAGCCGCCGATCCAGGCGCGCGTCGCCGTCGAGACGCTGCGTCGCGACCGCGCCGCCCTCGAGTCCCGCCTGTCGGCCGTGCGCGCGGAGCGCGAGACCCTCGCCGCGCAGGACCCCGCCGCCCTCCAGGCCGCGGTCGAGGCGGCCGAGGCCGCCCGCACCGCCGCGGAGGAGGCCCTCGCGCAGGCCGAGGCCGCGCTCGACGAGGCCACGGTACTGCGCAATGCGGCCGCCGCGTCCGAGCGCGCGGCGACCGAGGACGAGGCCGGAGTCAACCGCGCCTGGCGCGAGGCCTCGACCGAGCTCGAGCGCCTCCGCGAGGAGTACGAGGACGAGGACCGCGTCCGCGGCGACCTCGAGCGTCGGATCCGCGACGCCGAGCGCCTGCTCCGCGAGGGCCACCGGCGCGACCCGCAGGAGGCGCTCACCGAGCTCTCGGACGAGGACACGGTCGAGTCGCTCGAGAAGCGCGCGGAGCTGGTCCAGCGGCGGCTCGGGCTCCTCGGCAGGGTGAACCTGCTGGCCGGCGGCGAGTTCGAGGTGCTCCAGGAGCGGCACGACTTCCTCGCGCGCGAGCTCGACGACGTCCGCCGGGCCAAGCGCGACCTGCTCGAGGTGATCCAGCGGATCGAGAGCGAGATCACCGCGACGTTCGAGTCGGCCTACCGGGACGTGGCGGCCGAGTTCGAGCGCCTGTTCAAGGAGCTGTTCCCCGGCGGCGAGGGGCGCCTGGTGGCGACGGAGCCGGGCGACCTGCTCAACACCGGCATCGAGATCGAGGCCCGGCCGGGCCGCAAGCGCGTGAAGCGGATCAGCCTGCTCTCGGGCGGTGAGCGCGCGCTCACCGCGATGGCGTTCCTGTTCGCGATCTTCCGCGCTCGGCCGAGCCCGTTCTACCTGATGGACGAGGTCGAGCCCGCGCTCGACGACGTGAACCTGCACCGCTTCCTGAAGCTCCTCGAGGGCTTCGTCGCCGACTCGCAGGTCCTCATCGTCACCCACCAGAAGCGGACGATGGAGGTCGCCGGGATGATGTACGGCGTGTCGATGAGCAAGGACGGCACGTCGAAGGTCGTCGCGCAGCGGCTGGACGAGCCGGGGGCCAGCGCCGAGGTCGGCGTCGAGCGGCTCCCCGAGCCGATCGTGGTGCCGGAGCCGGACGCCGTCCATTAGCCTGAACGCGTCGTGCTGATCTGGATCCTCCTCGGCGTCGCGGTGCTGCTCGCCGTGCTCGCGGTCCTGCTCGTCCGGTCGCGTCGCCGCCCGGTCGCCGCGGCCACGACGCCCGCTGCGACGCGGCCCGCGCCTGCGGCGGCCAGGGCCGACGGCCTCGGGGGGCGGGTCCGGGCGCTGTTCGCCGGCAGGGCCGTCGGCGACGCCGAGTGGGGTGCCCTCGAGGAGCTCCTCGTGAAGGCCGACGTCGGGCCGGCCACCGCCGCCCGGATCGTCGGCGATCTCCGCGAGCGCTACCAGCCCGGGGACGACCCGGCGGCGATGCTGGCGGCCGAGGTCGTCGACGTCCTCGCGGGCGACGACACGGCGCTGCACCTCGGGGGCGACGGGCTCGCCGTGGTGCTCGTGGTGGGTGTGAACGGCTCGGGCAAGACCACGACGATCGGCAAGCTCGCCGCGTGGCTCGGCGGCCAGGGACAGAAGGTGAGCCTTGCCGGCAGCGACACGTTCCGGGCGGCCGCCTCGGAGCAGCTCGACGCGTGGGCGCAGCGCTCCGGCGCGCAGCTCGTGAGCCAGGAGCGTGGGGCCGACCCCGGTGCCGTCGCGTTCGACGCCGTGAAGTCCGCCGAGGCACGGGGGATGGACGTACTCATCGTGGACACCGCCGGCCGACTGCACACGAAGGTCCCGCTGATGGACGAGCTCCAGAAGGTCCGGCGCGTGATCGAGAAGGCCTCGGGGCGTGCCCCCGTCGAGACCCTGCTCGTGCTCGACGCGACGACGGGGCAGAATGGGATCGCGCAGGCTCGTGCGTTCACCGACGCCGTGGAGGTGACCGGGGTGGCGCTCACGAAGCTGGACGGCACCGCGAAGGGCGGCGTCGTCCTCGCGGTGCGAGAGCTTCTCGGCGTGCCCGTGAAGCTGATCGGGATCGGCGAGAGGGTGGACGACCTGCAGCCCTTCGACGCGCACGCGTTCGCCGAGCGGCTCCTGGCGGGATGAGGATGGCGAAGGCGGACATCCTCATCGTCGAGGACCACCCCACGATGCGGGAGGCGATGCGCCTGGTCCTCGAGCACGAGGGGTTCGTGATCCGCGAGGCCGCCGACGGCCCGAGCGCGCTGCGCCTCGCGCGGGAGCGGCCGCCGGACCTGATGTTCCTGGATCTCAACATCCCCGGCGCGAGCGGGGCCGACGTCCTGCGCGAGCTGAAGGCCGAGCCCGGCACGGCCGGCGTGCGCGTGATCATCGTGACCGCCACCGGGGAGGAGGGGCGTGACTACGTCCTGTCGCTCGGCGCGGACGAGTACTTCACGAAGCCGTTCTCGCCCACGGCGCTCCTGCGGACGGTCGAGCGCGTCCTGGATGCGGGCGGGGCGCCTTCCCCCACGACGTGAGAACCTGAGTCTCCGATGTTCGACACGCTGACCGGCCGGCTGGACGGCATCTTCAAGAAGCTCCGCTCGCGGGGGAAGCTGCATCCCAAGCAGGTCGACAACGCCCTGACCGAGATGCGCACGGCGTTGCTCGAGGCCGACGTCGCGGTGGAGGTCGCCGACGACCTGCTGGAGCGCGTGCGCGGACGCGCGCTGTCCGAGGAGGTCATGAAGAGCCTCACGCCGGCGCAGCAGGTGGTGAAGGTCGTCCGCGACGAGCTGCAGGAGACGATGGGCGGCACGCAGACGCCGTTCCAGCTGCCGAGCGCGCGACCGGCGGTCGTGATGATGGCCGGCGTGCAGGGCTCAGGCAAGACGACCGCGTGCGCGAAGCTGGCGGTGCACCTGAAGTCCAAGGGCAAGCGCCCGCTGCTCGTCGCCGCGGACCTTTGGCGGCCGGCCGCGGTCGAGCAGCTGATGACGCTCGGCCGCGAGGTCGACGTGCCGGTCGTCTCGGACGGCAAGGACGCGGTGAAGGTCGCCAAGAACGCGATGAAGCACGCCGACCGCGAGGGGTACGACATCGTGATCGTCGACACGGCCGGGCGGCTGCACGTCGACGAGGAGATGATGCGCGAGGCCCGCCGCGTGAAGGACACGCTCAAGCCCCACCACGTCCTCATGGCGTGCGACGCGATGACGGGCCAGGACGCCGTCGTGCAGGCGAAGGCGTTCATGCGCGAGGTCGACACGACCGGGTTCGTGCTCACGAAGCTCGACGGCGACGCGCGAGGCGGCGCGGCGCTCTCGATCACCGCGGTGACCGGGCGACCGGTGTTCTACGTGGGCACGGGGGAACGGCCGCAGGACCTGGAGCCGTTCTACCCGGACCGGATGGCCTCGCGGATCATGGGGATGGGCGACATGCTCACGCTGATCGACAAGGCCCAGGAGACGATGGACGCCGAGCAGGCGGCCGACAGCGCGAAGCGTCTGCTCGAGGCCCGGTTCACGCTCGAGGACTTCCTCGTCCAGATGCGGGAGATGAAGAAGCTCGGCCCGCTGCAGGACCTGCTCGCGATGCTCCCGGGCGTCCCCGGCGGCAAGAACGCGCTGAAGGACCTCCAGGTCGACGAGGGCCAGATGGCGCGGGCCGAGGCCATCATCTCGTCCATGACCAGGGAGGAGCGCCAGAATCCCGCTATCATCGGCGGGTCCCGACGGCTGCGGATCGCTCGCGGGTCGGGGTCCACGACGGCCGACGTGAACGCCCTGCTGAAGGAGTTCGAGGCCGCCAGGAAGATGATGAAGACCATGATGGGCGGCAAGCGGATGCCTCGGATCCCGGGGATGCCGACGTTGCCCGGGATGACCTAGGAGCGGAGATGGCGGTTCGGATCAGGTTGAAGCGGCTCGGCGCGAAGAAGCGCCCGTTCTACCGCGTGGTCGTGGCCGACCAGCGCAGCCCGCGCGACGGTCGGTTCATCGAGAACATCGGGAAGTACCACCCGCTCGAGGATCCCTCGGTCATCGACATCGACGAGGAGCGCGCGCTCTACTGGCTGGGCGTCGGGGCGCAGCCCAGCAACACCGTCCGCGTCCTCATGACGAAGACCGGGATCTGGGAGCAGTTCGAGGAGTCGAAGAAGGCCGCGAAGGCGGCTGCGAAGACCTCGTGAGGGACCTGCTCGAGTTCATCGCCCGCGAGATCGTCGACGAGCCGGACGCCGTCGAGGTGACCGAGACGCACGACGATCGGGGCACCCTGCTCTCGCTCCGCGTCGCCCCCGACGACATGGGCAAGGTGATCGGCCGCGGTGGCCGGACGGCGCGGGCGCTGCGCACCGTGATCCGCGCCGCCGGCACGCGCTCGGGCGAGCACGCCTCGGTCGAGATCGTCGACTGAGATGGACCCCGAGCCGACCGTCGCGGTCGGCCGCATCACCCGACCTCACGGCGTCACCGGCGAGGTCGCCGTCGTGGTCCTCTCCGAGGTGCCCGAGCGGTTCGCCGACGGCGCGACCGTGTGGCTCGAGGACGGACGGGCGCTGACCGTCGGGTCCTCGCGCCCGCACAAGGATCGCCTGCTGGTCCGTTTCCGCGAGGTCGCCGACCGCGCGCAGGCGGAGGCGTTGCACGGCGCGCTCCTCGTCGTGCCCGAGGCGATGTCCCCGCCGCTGCCCGAGGGCTCGTGGTGGGATCACCAGCTGATCGGGTGCGCGGTCGCGACGGAGGCCGGTCGCGCGCTCGGCACGCTGACCGAGGTGATCCACACCGCGGCGAACGACGTCTGGTCGGTCGTCGACGGGTCGGGCGCCGAGACCCTCGTCCCCGTGCTGAAGGACGTGGTCGTTCGGGTCGATGTCGCCGCGAAGCGGATCGCGGTCCGCGACGTCCCCGGCCTGACCGTCCCCGAACCGCCGGAGGCGGGCCCGCGGTAGCCTGCGCCCGTGCGCATCGACGTCCTGACCATCTTCCCCGGCATCTTCGACAGCCCCCTGCGCGAGAGCCTGCTCGGCAAGGCCGTCGCCGAGGGTGTGCTCGACGTGCGCGTTCACGATGTCCGCGACCACACGACCGACAAGCATCGGCAGGTGGACGACGAGTCCTACGGGGGCGGGCCCGGGATGGTCATGAAGCCCGAGCCCGTGTTCGCGGCGGTCGAGGCGCTCGGCGAGGGCGACAAGCGGGTGCTGCTGCTCTCGCCGGCCGGACGTCGGTTCGACCAGGCACTGGCCCGTGAGCTCGCGGCCGAGCCGTGGCTGGTGCTGATCTGCGGGCGGTACGAGGGCGTCGACGAGCGCGTCGTCGAGGGGCTGCCGGCCGAGGAGGTCTCGATCGGCGACTACGTGCTCTCGGGGGGCGAGGTGCCGGCGCTCGTCGTGCTCGAGGCCGTGACGCGCCTGGTGCCGGGCGTGATCGGGCGGGAGGAGTCGCACGAGCGTGACTCGTTCGGCTCGGAGGGGCTCCTGGACCATCCGCATTACACCCGGCCGCCGGAGTTCCGGGGGATGCGCGTGCCCGAGGTCCTGCTCTCGGGCCACCACGCCGAGATCGAGCGCTGGCGGCGCGAGGCCGCCCTCGAGAAGACCCGCCGCAACCGCCCCGACCTGGTCGAAGACCGCCCCGAGCCGGGCTAGGCCTCGGGCGCTTCTGCTATCGTTCCTCGTCCCGCCATGAAGAACACCGACCTGATCGACAAGGCGTATCTGCGCGCCGACATCCCGGAATTCCGGCCGGGCGACACCGTGAAGGTGCACGTCCGCGTCGTCGAGGCCGGCCGCGAGCGCGTCCAGGTCTTCCAGGGCGTCGTGATCCGCCGCCAGGGCGGCGGCCTCCAGGAGACCTTCACGGTCCGCAAGATCTCGTTCGGCGTGGGTGTCGAGCGGACGTTCCCCGTGCACTCGCCGTCGATCTCGAAGCTCGAGATCGTTTCCCGCGGCCACGTGCGCCGCGCGAAGCTCTACTACCTCCGCGAGCTCCGCGGGAAGAAGGCTCGGATCAAGGAGCGCCGGACCCCGGGCGAGGACCTCGCGGCCGTGAACGCCGCGGCCGTCGCCGCCGGACTCGCGACCGAGGCCGAAACGGTCGAAGACGTCGAGGACGTAGGGGTCGAGCCGGATCTCGAGAGCCCCGAGGACCTCGCCGGAGCCGGCCCCGAGGGCGAGGAGACCGAGGTCGTCGCCCCCGAAGCCGCGGCCGACGACGAGCCGGCGCAGGGCTAGACGCGTGGAACGGCGGCCCGGCTCGGGCGAGCCGGCCGAGGCGGACGTCCCCACCAGCGGATCCACCCCGTCACCCGCGTCCCCCACGCGCCCCACCGACGCCTTCACGGCGGGGCCGAGGCCCCGGGGTCCCCGGTCGGCCGTCGCCGAGGAGGGCGACGAGAAGGAGGAGAAGGAAGACGGCGGGATCCTCGGGTTCTTCCGCGAGCTGCCGGTCCTGATCGTCGTCGCGTTCGCACTCGCGCTGCTGCTGAAGACCTTCCTCATCCAGGCCTTCTACATCCCCTCGGGCTCGATGGAGCCAACGCTCGAGCCGGGGGACCGCGTGCTCGTGATGAAGGCGTTCGACACGCCCGAGCGCGGGGACATCATCGTGTTCGAGGACCCGAACCCCGGTCGCGAGCCCGACCGCGGCGTGGTCGGGGGGTTCCTCCATTGGCTGTCCGAGGGTCTCGGCTTCGCGCGCGCCGTGGACGAGGACTTCATCAAGCGCGTGATCGGGCTCCCCGGCGAGACCGTCGAGATCCGCGACGGCCGGCTCTACGTCGACGGCGTGCTGACCCCCGAGCCGTACCTGACCGGGCGACCCGACAAGCGGGACTACGGTCCGACGACCGTCCCGGACGGGATGCTGTTCGTCCTGGGCGACAACCGGCGGAACTCGAACGACTCCAGGTTCGGGCTCGGCTTCATCCCGAGGGATAAGGTGGTGGGGGAGGCCTTCGTCGTCATCTGGCCACCCTCGCGGATCGAGTGGATGCGCTAACGATCGACCTCGGGCGGTACGAGCGTGGCCTGCGCGCGCAGGGCTTCTCGCGCATCGCCGGCGTCGACGAGGCGGGGCGAGGGGCGCTCGCCGGACCCCTCGTCGCCGCGGCCGTGATCCTCCCCGAGGCCTTCGACCTGGACGGCATCGCGGACTCGAAGGTGCTCACCGCCGACGAGCGCGAGCACGGGTACGGGCGGATCGTGCGCGAGGCCATCGCGTGGACCGTGTGTCGCTGCATGCCGACGCGGATCGACCGCCGAGGACTCCACAAGACGAACCTGTGGCTCCTCCGGCACTGCGTGACGACGCTGCCGATCGAGCCGGACTACGTGCTGACCGACGGGTTCCCGCTCCGGCGCCTGCCGATGCCGAACCTGTCGATCAAGAAGGGCGACGCCGTGACGGCCTCGGTGGCCGCCGCCTCGATCGTCGCGAAGGTCACGCGCGACCACATGATGGACCGGTACCATCGGCGCTTCCCGGTCTACGGCTTCGACCACAACCGCGGCTACGGGACGAGGGAGCACCGCGACGCGATCCGCGAGCACGGGCCGTCGCCGATCCATCGCTTCTCGTTCAAGGGGCTCGCGACCGGATACTACGACCGCGACACGGGCGAGGGGGACGGATGAACCACGACGACGACATCGAGCGGTTCGAGGAGGAGCGCGAGCTCGAGCTGTACCGGGAGTACCGCGACGTCCTGCCGATGTTCTCCTACGTCGTCGAGACCGAGCGCCGCTTCTACCTGGCGAACGAGGTCAAGATCCACGAGCGCCCCGACGGCTGGCTCGAGGTCGAGCTCGGCGACGCCTGGGTCTGGGACATGTTCCGCCCCGCTCGCTTCGTCTCGAGCGTCCGGGTCATGACCCGTCGGGACGTGAACGTCGAGGAGCTCCGCCGCGACGAGGGTCTGCAGATCCCCGAGTAGCGCCGCCCCTGCGGATGTCGGAGGGCCGGGCTAGCCTCGGCCTCGATGGATCCCGGCACCGCCATCGACGACCGGCCCCGGCGGGGACGTGCCGGCGAGGACGCCGCGCTCGCGGTCTACCGCCGTCGCGGGTTCCGCCTCGTCGCTCGCAACTGGCGCTGCCCGCTCGGCGAGATCGACCTGCTCCTCGAGCGCGACGGCCTGCTCGTCGTCTGCGAGGTGAAGACGCGGACGGGCGCCGCCTTCGGCGGCGGGTACGAGGCCGTGACGTGGTCCAAGCGCCGCAAGCTGCGGCAGCTCGCCGAGGCGTTCATGGCGGCGGAACGCCCGCCGCAGGCGGCGATCCGCTTCGACGTCGCCAGCGTCTGGCTCGGCGAGGGCGGCGCGGACGTCGAGATCTTCGAAGACGCGTTCTGAGCCGCCGGTCGTGCCATCATCCGGCCGATGAGGCGGTCCCCGTGAGCCTCGCGTTCGTCCTGTCCGTCGGGATGGCGCTCGTGTTCGCGCTCACGAACGGTTTCCACGACGCCGCGAACGCGATCGCGACGCTCGTCGCCACCCGCGCAGCCAGGCCGCTCCCGGCGGTCCTCATGGCGTCGGTGTTCAACCTGCTCGGCCCGCTGCTGCTCGGCGCGGCCGTTGCGAACACGGTGGCGAAGATCGTCGAGCCCCCGGCGGACCTTGCGATCCCCGTGATCGGCGCGGCGCTCACGGGGGCCGTGGCGTGGAACGTGGTCACGTGGCTCCGCGGCCTCCCGTCGAGCTCGAGCCATGCGCTCGTCGGCGGGTTGGTCGGCGGCGCCATCGTCGCGGCCGGAGTGGACGCGGTGAACTGGGGCGGGATCGAGGACGGGCGCCCGGTCGGGGTCCTGGGCGTGCTGATCGCGCTCGCGATCTCCCCGGCGCTCGGGGTGGCGGTCGCGGCGGTCCTCGAGCTCGGCGTTCGCCGGGCGCTGCGACGCGCCGCCTACGCGATCGGCGTCCCCGTGCGGCGGGCGCAGTGGGTCACCTCGGCCTGGCTGGCGTTCTCGCACGGGTCGAACGACGCACAGAAGACCGTTGGGGTCGTCGCGGCGCTGCTGCTCGCGAACGGGTCCACCGACTCGCTGTCGGCGCCCGTGTGGGTCGAGCTCGCGTCGGCGCTGGCGCTCACGGTCGGCACGGCGTTCGGGGGTTGGTCGATCGTGCGGACGATCGGACGCCGGATCTACCGGCTCCGACGTCTCGACGGGCTCGTGGCGCAGACGAGCTCGGCGGCGGTGATCGTCGGCGCGTCGCTGCTCGGGGCGCCGGTGAGCACGACCCAGGTGGTGTCGTCCGCGGTCGTCGGGACGGGCGTGGGACGCCGTCGGGCCCGTCGCGTCCGATGGCAGGTGGTACGCGGGATCGGCGTGGCCTGGATCACGACGATGCCGGCGGCCGGCGCGCTCGCCGCCGCCGCGTACCCGATCTGGAGGTGGCTGGCATGACCCGCAAGTCGTGGTTCCTTCCCGAGACGCCGGACGTGCTCGGCATGCTCCGCGGTCAGGCGGAGGTGACGATCGAGGGCGTGGAGGCGCTCGTCTCGTGGGGTGAGGGGGTCACGAGGTCGGGGGACCTCGTCCGCGAGTGCGAGCACCGCGCCGACGATCGCAAACGGGAGCTCCGGCGCGCCCTGACCGAGGCCTACACCACGCCGATCGACGCGGAGGACGTCTATACGATGTCCGTGCGCCTGGACGCCGTGATGAACGGCGCGAAGGACGCCGTCCGCGAGGCGGAGGTGATGGGGATGGCGCCCGACGAGCACGTGCGCGCGATGTGCGAGCTGCTCGCCGAGGGCGTGCGGCACCTGGCCGGGGCTTTCGAGCGGCTGGGACCGGACGGGCGCGAGGATGCCGAGGGACGGACGGCGACCGACGCCGCCGACGACGCGGTGAAGAGCCAGCGGAACCTGGAGCGTGTCTACCGCGGCGCGATGTCGGCGCTGCTCGAGGTCGACGACCTCCGCGAGGTCATGGGCCGACGGGAGCTCTACCGGCGCTTCTCGCGTGTCAGCGAGGATCTCGTCGAGGTCGCCGAACGCGTCTGGTACGCGACGTTCAAGGAGGGCTGATGTCGGTGCCTCGCGCTAGCGTCCGCCGATCGTGTACGGGCGGGTCGTCGGCGTCACCGTCGTGGGCGTGCGCGGTCACCTGGTGGCCGTCGAAGCCCACATCGGGCGCGGCCTGCCCTCGCTCACGCTGACCGGTCTGCCCGGGGCGCCGGTCCAGGACGCGCGGGACCGGATCCGACCCGCGGTCGAGAGCTCGGGCCTGGAGTGGCCGCTCCGGCGCGTCGTCGTGAACCTGTCGCCGGGCAACCTGCGCAAGGAGGGCGCCGGCCTGGACCTCCCGATCGCGATGGGCGTGCTCGTGGCCTCGACGCAGGTGCCGGCGGAGCGCGTCGCGGGCTACGCCTTCGCCGGCGAGCTGTCCCTGAAGGGGACGCTCGTGAGGACGCCCGGCGTGCTCTCGGTCGCGATGGCGGCGGGACGGGCGGGGCTGCGCGGCGTCGTCGTGCCCTCCGGCAGCGCGGCCGAGGCGGCGCTCGTCGAGGGTCTCCAGGTGGTCGCGGCCGGATCGCTCCGCGAGGTGGTCGGGTTCTTCCGGGGCGCGTGGACGCCGCCGGAGTCCCGGGCCGGCGAGCCGGATGCGGTCGAGCCGTCGCACGCCGTGGACTTCTCCGAGATCCGTGGGCAGGCGCATGCGCGCCGAGCGCTCGAGATCGCGGCCGCCGGCGGCCACAACGTGCTGCTGGTCGGCTCGCCCGGTGCCGGCAAGACGATGCTCGCGCGCCGGCTCCCGACGATCCTGCCGGCGATGACGCGGGAGGAGGCGCTCGAGGTCACGCAGCTCCACTCGGTCGCCGGCCTCCTCGACGGCGGCGGACTGCGACGCGAGCGCCCGTTCCGGGCGCCGCACCACTCGATCTCGCTCGCGGCGCTCCTCGGCGGCGGGTCGGCGTTCCTGCGGCCGGGCGAGGTCAGCCTGGCGCACCACGGCGTGTTGTTCCTCGACGAACTGATGGAGTTCCGGCGCGACGCCGTCGAGGGGTTGCGTCAGCCGCTCGAGGACGGCCGCGTCGTCGTGTCGCGGATGGCGGGCTCGGTCGAGTTCCCCGCCCGGTTCACGCTCGTCGCGGCGGCGAACCCGTGCCCGTGCGGGTTCCACGGTGACCCGCGGCGCCGGTGCGACTGCCGCGACGACCGACTGCAGACGTACCGCCAGAAGCTCTCGGGCCCGCTACTCGACCGCATCGACATCCGGCTGTTCGTCCCGAGGCTGTCGAAGCAAGAGCTGCTCGACGAGGCCCCGGGTGAGGCCTCGGCGCCGATCCGTCTGCGGGTCGAGGCTGCGCGAGAGCGCCAGCGCCGTCGGTACGCGGGCACCGGCTATCCCTGCAACGCACAGCTGCCGGGGCCGCTCGCGCGGCGCGTCGCGCGGGTGAGCCGGGCGGGGTGGGACCTGCTCGCGCAGGCCGTGGACGGCATGGCCCTCACCGGCCGGGGTTTCGACCGGGCCCTGAAGGTCGCGCGCACGATCGCGGACCTCGGTGGCGCGGCGGAGGTCGAGCGCGACCACGTCTCCGAGGCGCTGATGTACCGGATGGATCTGGTCGACGAGGGTCTGGCGCGTGCGGGATGACCGGCCCCGCGACCCGTGGCCCGTGTGGCCCGACGGGTTCACGGCTGGGGAGCGGGAGCGCCGGGCCGCGCTGGTGCTCTCGGCGCTCGCGGGCCTTCGGCCGAGCACCCTGATCCGCGCCGCCGCCGAGGCGCCCACGGCGAGCGCATGCATCCGGCTCGTCGAGCGCGGACGGCTCGGCAGCGACGAGGACCGTCGGTGCGTCGCGCTCCTGCGCGCCGAGCGCATCCAGGCGGCGCTCGAACGCTGCGGAGGGCGCACGCTGGTGTGGGACGACCCCGAGTACCCGCCCCAGCTCCGGCAGATCCACGACCCGCCGTTCCTGCTCTACGTTCGCGGCGGCGGGCTGCCCGAGGCCGCGCGCGCCGTGGCGATCGTCGGCGCCCGGCGGTGCACCGACCTGGCCCGCGAGCTTGCGCGGGCGATGGGCAAGGGGCTCGCGGCCGCCGGCATCACGGTGGTGAGCGGGGCGGCGCGCGGGGTGGATTCGGCGTCCCACGAGGGGGCGCTCGACGCCGGCGGGCCGACGGCCGCGGTGCTCGGCGGCGGCATCGACGCCACCTACCCGGCGAGCAGCCGCAGGCTGTTCGAGCGCATCCGCCAGCATGGATCGCTGCTGAGCGAGTACCCGCCCGGGGTGCCGCCGCGCCCCTTCCGGTTCCCCGCGCGCAACCGCATCGTCGCGGGACTGTGCCGGGCGGCCGTCGTCGTCGAGGGTGAACGGGAGAGCGGCTCGCTCATCACGGGCTCGCACGCGCTCGAGTTCGGCCGCGAGGTCTTCGCGGTGCCTGCCGCGCTCAACAACCCCCTGTCGTTCGCGCCGCTCAAGCTGATCCGCGAGGGCGCGACGATGATCCGCGGGGCCGACGACCTCCTCGAGGATCTGGGGCTCGACCGCGCGTCCGGGGGCAGGCGCGCCGAGCTCACGCTGGCCGATCTCGCCGCGCTGCGCGTGCTCACGGGCCCGACGCTGCCCGAGCGCGTCGCCCGCGAGCTGCGGATCGGCCTTGCGGATGCGCTCACGCTGCTGATGGAGCTCGAGATGCGTGGGTTCGTGCGCAGCGTCGGCGGCCGGTTCGAGGCCACCCTCGCAGCGACCGCGGCGACGGCCGGCTGATTCAGCCGGTGCGCCGAAGGGCGTTCGGCACGCCGCCCCGCGCTACCAGGCGGACCTTCGCACCCGCCGCGTGGAGCAGGCTCGCCGCCATCGACGAACGATAGCCGCTCGCGCACGCGACCACCGTCTCGCCCGCCGCGGTCAGCTCCGCCAGGCGGGGGGGCAGGTCGCCGACGAAGCAGTGGCGGCTCCCCGGCAGATGTCCCGCGTCCCACTCCGTCCGCTGACGCACGTCCAGGATCCGGTCGGCCCCGTCGCGCGCCACGTCGATCAGATCGGCGACGGTCGCGACAGGGTAGGAGGAGACCGGCCGGCCCGACGCGCTCCAGGCGTCGAGCCCACCGTCGAGGACGCCGAGCACGCGGTCGTACCCGATGCGGAAGAGCTGGGTCGTCGTCTCGGCGACGGCCCCGGGATCGGCCGCGACGAGGACGAGCGGCGTGCCGAACGGCACGAGCCAGCCGACGTAGCTGGCGAACGTGTCCTCGAGCGGCACGTTGAGCGACCCGGGGACGTGGGCCGCCGCGAACTCGGCGCCCGGGCGGGCGTCGACGAGCCGCGCGCCGGCGGCGACCGCCCGCTCCACGTCCTCGGGCCCGATCGCCGGTGGCGACGGCACGTCGCCGACGACTGGGGGCCCGGCCCGGTTGATCGGCGCCATGTACGCGTAGTAGGTGGGGAACGCCAGCAAGCCCGAGAGCTGCTCGCGCACGAACGTCTCCTCGTCAGGCGCACGGAGCGCGGGGTTCGAAGCGCGCTCTCGATCGATCGTCGAGGTGCGGTCGTCCTTCGGGGGCCCGCTCGCGCAGAAGCTCCCCGCGCCGTGGGTGGGGAGCACGAGCACGTCGCCCGGCATCTCGGCGAACCGGCGCATCGAGCGGTACTGCGCCCGGGTGAGCTGCTCGGTGCGGTCCGCGCCGAGCAGGTCGGTCCGCCCCGCGCTGCCTACGATCAGGCTCCCACCGGAGAACACCGCGAGGAGGCCGTCGCCGTCCGGGCGATGGACGGCATACGAGGTGTGCTCCGGCGTGTGCCCCGGCGTCCGCACCGCGACCAGCCGCAGGTCGCCGAGCTCGAGCTCGGTGCCCTCCTCCATCGCCTCGAAGGGGAAGTCGTAGCCGGCGTCGGCCGGCCCGACGATCGGGGCCCCGGTGGCCGCGCGGATCTCGGCGGCACCCGAGATATAGTCGTTGTGGACGTGCGTCTCCAGGACGAAGCGGACGCGCACGCCGCGCGCCTCCGCGGCCGCGAGCAACCGGCCGGCATCGCGCTGGGGATCGACGACCAGCGCCTGGTCGCCGGACGCCAGCAGGTAGCTCGCGTCCCCGAGTCCGGACGTCACGATCACGTCGAGGTCCCGCACCGGATCCATCCGCGCATCGTAGTCGGGAGCGTCCGAACCGGCCTCGGACGCTTGCACCGCCCCGGTCGCGTTGGTACAAGGAGGCCGGCCCACGACACCCGAGGACGATGGCTGCCCGCGAGACCCTTCCCCGATCGGACGACGAGGCGCTCATCGAGGCCTTCACGGCGCACCTGCGGTTGGAGCGCCGGCTGTCCGAGCACACCGTCGGGGCGTACCGTCGGGACCTCACGCAGCTCGCCGTCTTTCTGGGCCGCCAGGGTCGGGGGTTCACCACGGTCACGTATCCGGAGCTACGGCGGTTCTTGGCGCAGCAGGCGACGCTCGGGTACGCCCGGTCCTCGATCGCGCGCCGCGTCGGGGCGATCCACACGTTCTACCGGTGGGCGGGCGCCCGCGGCATCGTCGACCGGGACCCGGCGGCGTTGCTCGGACGCCCGAAGGTCGCGAACCGGCTGCCCGGCGTCCTGCGGCCACGCGAGGCGGCCGAGTTGGTCGAGACCCCGGACGCGGCCGAGGACGCCTCAGCGTTCGAGCGAGCGATCGCGCTCCGCGATCGGGCGATCCTCGAGCTGATGTACGGGTCGGGTCTGCGGGTCGCCGAGGTCGCCGGGCTCACGGTGGACCGGCTGGATCTCGTCCGGGGACGCGTGACCGTCATGGGCAAGGGGTCGAAGGAGCGCGAGCTCCCGCTCTCGGACCCGGCCCGCGAGGCGCTCGAGGCGTACCTGCGCGAGGGGCGCCGCGACCTCTCCGACGGCTCGGCCAGCGTGTTCTTCAACCGCAGGAGGCGGCCGATCGGGACGCGCGACATCCGTCGGCTTGTGGGACGATACGGCGAGCGAACGCTCGGGGGACGCCACGTGACTCCGCATACCCTGCGGCACTCGTTCGCGACGCACCTACTCGAAGGAGGAGCCGACATCAGGGCGGTCCAGGAGTTGCTCGGCCACGCGAGCGTGGCGACGACGCAGCGGTACACGCACGTGTCCAGGACGCGGCTGTTCGAGGCGTACAAGCAGAGCCACCCGAGGGCGTGATGGCCAGGCCCCCGAAGACCGAGCCGAAGAAGGTCTCGAAGCCGGCGCTCAAGGCCTCGAGGGGCGCGACGAAGGCGGCGAAGTCGACGGCGCGAGCGCCGGCCTCCGCGACGTCGGCCGCGGAGGCGGACGCCGCGCTCGCCGAGCTACGCGCGCTCTGGGACGAGTTCAAAGCGACCGGCTCGACCGAGATCCGCGAACGGCTGATCCTGCACTACGCGCCGCTCGTGAAGTACGTGGCCAGTCGCGTGGCGACCGGTCTGCCCGCCAGCGTGGAGCAGGCCGACCTGGTCTCGTACGGGATGTTCGGGCTGATCGACGCGCTCCAGAAGTTCGAGCCCGCCCGCGGCAACAAGTTCGAGACGTACGCGATCCCGCGGATCAAGGGCGCGATCATCGACGAGCTCCGCGCGATGGACTGGGTCCCCCGCTCGGTCCGGTTCAAGGCGCGCGAGATCGAGAAGGCCTACGCTGACCTGGAGTCGATGCTGAAGCGAGCCCCGAGCGAGCGCGAGGTCGCCGAGCGGCTCGGCGTGTCGATGAGCGAGCTCCACGACGTGATCAACCAGATCTCGTTCGTGTCGGTGCTCGCGCTCGACGAGCTCCTGGCCGTCGGCAGCGACCGCGGCGAGCACGTGTCGCTGATGGACACGCTCGCCGATCGGAGCGTGGACCCCACGACCGGCCTCGAGGGGCAGGAGACCCGAGGCCTGCTCGCGGCCGCGATCAACTCGCTGTCCGAGCGCGAGAAGATCGTCGTCACGCTCTACTACTTCGAGGGCCTCACCCTCGCCGAGATCGGCGAGATCCTCGGCGTGACCGAGTCGCGCGTGTGCCAGATCCACACGAAGGCGGTGGGACAGCTCCGCCTCCAGTTCGTCGAGACCGAATGACGCCCCCGCGGGTGTGATGGATCTCACGGCGCCCGCGTGCGACGCCGGGTAGCGTCTCGGTCTCATCGAGAACGGAGGTCCGATGGCCGCCACCTGGTGCCTGGTCCTCCCCCTCGTGCTCGGCATGCTGACGTCGCCGACGGCGTCCTCGCCGGCCCGCACGTCCGATCGGACGGTCGGCGCGACCGGGGCGGTCGTCGGCGGGGGGACGTGGGCATGGCCGGTCGTCGGGCCGGTCGTCCGCGGCTTCGACCCGCCCGAGGACCCGTACGGCTCCGGACATCGCGGCATCGACATCGTCGCGCCGCTCGGCACGCCGATCCTGGCGCCCGAGGCCGCGGTGGTCGCGTTCGCCGGGAGCGTCGGCGGGGAGCTGTTCCTCACGCTGGACCACGGCGGCGGCCTCCGGAGCTCGTACTCCTGGCTCTCCGCCCGGCTCGTCCGTGAGGGGGACGCCGTACCCCGCGGGGCCGTGATCGGGCTGACCGGCGCCGGCCATCCGGGGTCGGTCGTGGCGCACCTGCACCTCGGGGTGCGGCTCGACGGCGCGTACGTCGACCCGCTCGCGTACCTCGGTCCGGCGCCGGTGGCCGACCTCGTCCACCTGGCTCCCGATCTGCCTGCGCCGGTCGCCGCCTGAGCCGCGCCCGAGTTCCGGTCGCGGCCCCCGGCCCGGCGCTACGATGTGCGCCCGCGACCGAGGACGGCCCGCCTGCGCTCGAACCCACGCCGCACGTTCTCCCGCGCCGCGCTCGCGGCGCTCGCGCTCGTGTGCCTCTCCGGGCTCCCCGCCACCGCGCAGGAGGGCGGCTTCGCGTGGTCGCAGTTCCAGGGCGGCCCCGGGCACCCCGGGACGGTGCAGGAGGCGCCGGCGCCGCCCTACCGTCAGCTCTGGCGCTTCACGCCGCCCGAGGGCGCCCTCTCGGCCGCCGTGATCGGCGACGACCTGGCGATCGCGGTCGGACAGCGTGCCGTGTACGCGCTCGAGCTCGCGACGGGCGACCTCGCGTGGGAGGTGCCGCGGGACGGCGGGCCGCTGTCGCCCCCGGCGCTCGGCGCGGCCGGCGATCGCAGGGTGCTCGTGTACCTCGAAGGTCCGCCGGAAGACGACGGTGGGTCGCCGACCCCGACGCCCTCACCGTCGCCGACGCCCTCGACGAGCCCGACGGACGGCGCCTCGCCGGGGGCGGCGACCAGCGACCTCGTCGCGATCGACCTCGCCGACCGGTCGGAGCTGTGGCGGACGACGCTGCAGCGCCGGAGCCGCAGCGGCGTCACGATCGACGGCGATCGCGCGTACGTCGCCGACGACCAGGGCACGATCTACGCGGTCGAGCTCGACGGCGGCACGGTCGCGTGGACCGCCGATGCAGCCGGCCGCGTCGAGTCCCCAGGTGCCGTCGCCGACGGCGTCGTGTACGTCGTGGCGCAGGCGGAGGACGAGCCGCGGGTGGAGGTGCTCGCGCTCGACGCCCAGAGCGGCGAGCCGGTGTGGCCGAGGTTCTCGACCTCCGGGTACCTCGCGTCCGCGGTGTCGGCCGGCGACGGCGCGGTCGTCGTCGCGGTCGATCGCTCGGTCCGTGCCTTCGGCGCGCAGACGGGCCGCGTCCGGTGGGAGGCGCTCGTGCACGGGCTGTTCTGGCCGGTGTCGGCACCGACCGCGGACGCGGACGCCGTGCTCGTGGTCGACGAGTCCGGGGGCCTGTACCGGATCGACGCCTCGGACGGAGGACGGACGTGGGAGCACCAGACGAACGAGCGGATCGTCCGGAGCTCGCCCGTCGTCGCAGGCGGCGCTGTGGTCGTCGGGCTGTCCACCGGGGAGCTCGCGGCCTTCGACGCGTCCAGCGGCGACCTCGTCTCGACC
Source organism: Actinomycetota bacterium (assembly GCA_035762085.1). Classification (GTDB taxonomy): domain Bacteria; phylum Actinomycetota; class UBA4738; order UBA4738; family HRBIN12; genus HRBIN12. The sequence continues at coordinate 52,922 of DASTPT010000091.1, forward strand.
ACGCCCGCGACGCCCGGCTACCTGGGCGCGATCGCGCTGTCGCCCGACGTCCTCGTGGCCGTCAAGGGAGGCGGCGGGCCGGGCCTCGTCGCCTTCGAGCACGACCCCGAGGCCGGGCTCGAGCGCCGGGTCTCGCCGACCGTGCCGGACGCCGGCGTGCTCGTCGGCGCGTTCGCCCTGGCCGCGATCCTGGCGGGCGCGGCGATCCTCGTGCCCTTCCGCGTGCTGCGCGGCAGGATCGGGCCGGCGTTCACACGCGAGGAGGACCGGGAGGCCGGGCCCGGGTCCGACGGGGAGGACGGATGAGCCGCAAGCGCAAGAAGCCGACCGGCTACCGCACGACGTCCGCCACTCCGGCCCGGACCCCCGCCGCGACGGACGAGCGGCCCCAGGTGCCTCGGTTCCTCGGCTGGCTCGCCCCGCCGAGCGTCGACAGCACGTGGCCGCCGATCGGGCGCTCGCTCGCGCGAGGGTTCATCACGGTGGGGTCCTCGCCGGTCACGATGCTGTCCGCGTTCGGGCTCCAGTTCTTGTTGTGGCTGGGGCTGGTGGCGCTCGGGCTCGAGGGCCCGTTCAGCCTGCTCGTGAACCTCATGGCGCTCCCGCCGATCAGCACGTACTACGACGCGAACAGCTCGTTCGAGATCTTCGGCCCCGGCCTCAGCGGGTTGATCTCGACCGCGGGCTTCCTGCTCGTCCGCGCGGTCGTGCTCGCGCTGCTCACCGCGCTCATCGTGCGGGTCTACGAGGGTGAGGGCACCGTGGGCGAGACGCTCCGACGCGGCGTGCGCGCGATCCCCGTGGCGATCGTGTACGGCCTGATGTCGATGACCTTCATGTTCGCCGGCAGCATCGTGCAGCAGGTCCTCGGCGCCGGGCTCGGCCTGCTGGTGTCGATCCTCAGCCTCGTCGCCGCGCT
>DASTPT010000092.1:0-16422 GCA_035762085.1 Actinomycetota bacterium
AGGTCTCCGAGGGGGCCCGGGTGACGCCGATCGAGCTGTTCTTCGACCTCGTGTTCGTGTTCTCGCTCACGCAGGTCACCGAGCTGATGGCCGGCGACCTCACGGCCCACGGGATCGTGCGCGGGATGCTCGTGCTCGCGGTCCTGTGGTGGTCGTGGACCGGCTACGCGTGGCTCGCGAACGTCGTGCAGGCCGAGGAGGGGCTCGGCCGCGTGGCGATGTTCGGCGCGATGGCCGCGATATTCGTGCTGGCGCTCGCGGTCCCGGAGGCGTTCGACGACCTCCTCGGCGGGCTTCCCGGACCGGTCGTGGTGGCGCTGGCGTACCTCACGGTGCGCGTCCTGCACCTCGTGATGTTCGTGCTCGCCTCGGACGAGGATCCCGAGCTGCGGCGGCAGGTCTGGCGGTTCTCGCCATCGGCGTTCGGCGGCGCGGCGGTGCTGCTCGTGGCGTCGCAGCTGGAGGGGACGGCGCAGACGATCGCGTGGGTCGCGGCGCTGGTCGTGGACTACGTCGGCACGATCTTGGGCGGCGCCACGGGATGGCGGCTGCGGTCGGCTTCCCACTTCGCCGAGCGACACGGGTTGATCGTCATCGTCGCACTCGGCGAGTCGATCGTCGCGATCGGCGTCGGCGTGGCGCACGTGCCGGTCTCGTGGCCGATCGTGGTCGCGTCGGTCCTCGGCCTCACGGTGGCGGCAAGCCTCTGGTGGTCGTACTTCGACGTGGTGTCGATCGTTGCGGAGCGTATCCTCCGCCAGGCCGAGGGCGAGGATCGCGCCCGCCTCGCCCGCGACGCTTACAGCTACCTGCACCTCCCGATGGTGGCCGGGATCGTCCTTGCCGCGCTCGGCATCGAGCAGGTGCTCGAGACCGTCGCCGAGGAGAGCGTGGGGCTCTCGGAGCCGCTCGCGCTCCCGCCTCTCGCCGCGCTCTACTGGGGCGTCGCGCTGTTCCTACTCGCGCTCGCAGCATTCAAGTACCGGACGTGGCGCAGCCTGGCCCTACGTCGCCTGGTGGTGGCCGTGGTCGTGATCGCGCTCGGGCCGCTCGCGGCCCAGCTCCCCGCGCTCGCGGCGCTGGGGCTGCTCAGTGCGGTGATGGTCGCGCTGGTCGCTTCCGAGGCCGTGCGGTACATGGAGGCCCGCGAGCAGATCCGGCACGAGGACGCCGGCCCCGAGGTTCACCGACCGCGGGCGCAGGATCCTGCCTGAACGGATCCGACTGCGCAAGCCGGTCGGGTGGGACCCGTAAGGTTCTGGCGCCGGTCGGTCCCTATATGACAGAGGGCCGGATGCATGTGGAAACGACCTCCCACGCCGAGCTGGAGCGCCTCTATCGGGCCGAACGGGATCGCATGTGGAGAGCCGTGCTCGCGTTCTCCGGAGACCCGGACGTCGCGAGTGACGCCGTCGCCGAGGCGTTCGCGCAGGCGCTGCGACGGGGTGCGGCGATCCGCTTCCCCGAGCGGTGGGTCTGGCGGGCGGTCTTCCGCATCGCCGCCGGCGAGCTGCAGGCGCGCGGACGTTCTGACGTCCATCACCCCGAGGGTTCGTACGAGATGGACGGGCTCGCGCAGGATCTGATCGCGGCGCTCGCTCGGCTGTCCGAGAAGCAGCGGGCGGCCGTCGTGCTCCATCACGCCGCGGGATACCCGGCGAGCGAGATCGCCCGGATCATCGGCTCCACGGCACCGGGGGTCCACGTCCTCCTGACCCGGGGCCGCAAGCGGCTCCGCGAGCTGTTGGAGATCGACGATGCCTAGCCTCGACGACCATTTCCGGGCGTTGCGGGAGGTCCGCCCCCCCGAGAGCTGGCCCGATCTCGACGCGCGGCGAACGAGACCGCTCCCGGCACCCACGCTCGGTCGGCGTCTCGGCGCGGCGGCGATCGCTCTGACGTTGGCGGCGGGGGGCATCGTCGTCGCGGTGCGCGCGTTCCCGACGGACCCGCGAACCGCGGCGCCGGCCTCCCCCATGGAGAACGGTCTGATCGCGTTCTCCAGAGGCGGCCACGAACCGGGCCTCTACGTCATCGATCCCGGGGACGCGGACGTCGGGCGGCTCTCTTCGGACCCGAGCGATACCGACGCCACATGGTCCCCGGATGGGTCGAGGATCGCGTTCGTCCGGTTCGACGGTGATGGGTGGGGCCTCCACATGATGGCCGCGGATGGCACCGGGGTCCGGAGGCTCGCGCCCGCCGCGTCGCTCGTCGACGCCTCCGACACCGACCCGGCCTGGTCGCCGGATGGGACGCGGGTGGCGTTCTCCCGCGGGGGGCGGGAAGCGAGCGCGGAGACGGGCAGCGCCGACATCTACACGGTGAGCTCGGACGGGACGGATCTCCAGCGCCTGACCGAGGGTCCCGCGATCGAGGGAGCCCCCACCTGGTCGCCGGACGGATCCAGGATCGCCTTCGTCGCCTACGACCTCGCGGTGGATGGGGAGCCGCCGTCGCCCACTCGCCTCACCATCATGAGGACCGACGGCACAGGCCTGATCGAGCCCGGCGTCGAGGATGTCGAGGACCCGGCCTGGTCGCCCGACGGCTCGGAGATCGCGTACGTGGACACCGATGCCGGCTCCATCATGGCCATCCGACCCGATGGATCCGGGCAGCGACGGATCCTGGACGCAGCCGGGCTCGTGGGCGGCGCGCACCTCGTCTTCGGCGTCGCGTGGTCGCCCGACGGGACGAAGCTCGCCTTCGCCGCGGGGCCGAACGATGGGGACACCCACATCTACGTCGTGAACCGCGACGGGTCGGGTGTCACGCAGCTCACCAACGGACGCGCTCCAGACCACGGACCCGCCTGGCAGACCCGTTCGGACGTCGCTGACACGCCGAAGACCGACGACGTCGTGTACCTCGCTCCGTACCTCCGCGGTGGCGAGGGTTGGTACACGCAAAGTTCCGCCCCCGCGCCCTCCCGGGCGGCGACCGTGGCGTGGGCCTCGACGGTGCCGTTCGAGCGCGAGCACGAGGCGATCGCCATCCCCGCCAACACGATCGCCTCCCTGCCGCCCGACGGCATCGTGGTCACGGCCCTGATGGTGCCGTCCGACCACGATCCCGCGCTCGGGCCGTTCCCGTTCGATGTGTCGGGGCTGTCCCTCGCCGGCGCTCGGATGCGGGGACCCGCCGACGAGGAGCCCTCGGGCGACTACATCGTGCTCGAGATCGTCTCGGAGCCCGTGCTGATCCGCGTGTACGTCGGGGACCCTTCGCCATCGGGGCGGCTCATCGCCCGGGCTCAGGAGGAGCTCGACACGCTCCAGCTGCCGCCGATCTGCCCGGTGCCGGCCGAGGGCGGCTCCGGAGCCGAGCTGAGCACCGACCGCGGGGCTCCCGGGGACGACGTGACGATCACCGGGCCGATGCCGTTCCAGCGCGAAGACGGCTCGTACGACACGAGCGGCGAGACCAGGATGATGGTCTGGTGGAACGCGTCTCCCGACGACTGGCCATCCCTGTCGTCGTTCTCGGAGAACCAACCCTCGCCGGCCGTGCCGGGTTCGCCGCTGACCCGTCTGGGCGAGGGAGGCGGCGACACCTGCTCGTTCGTCGTCCCCTTCAGGGTTCCGGAGGTCCCTCCCGGCGACTACCCGATCGTCGTCCTCCAGGAGGGTGGCGACGGCGCGGCGATGGAGGCGTCCCTCGTCTTCCGTGTGACGTGAGACTCCGCGCCGCGTCTCGTTCGAGCGACGGCGAGCGCCGTTCACGCGTGAACGGCGTCCGATCCCCCCGGTGGCATCATCGCGGGAGTGGGGAAGTCACCGAGGTCGGGTCGCACGAGCGCCGGGGTCGTGCTGTGGCGCCGGCGCGGCGGGCGCCTCGAGGTGCTGCTCGGCCACAACGGCGGTCCGTACTTCGCGCGCAAGGACGAGGGCCACTGGACGATCCTCAAGGGCGAGGTCGAGCCGGACGAGGACGTGGCCGCGGTCGCGCGCCGAGAGTTCGCCGAGGAGACCGGTCACGAGCTCCCCGACGGCCCGATGCGCGAGCTCGGCGAGATCCGCCAGAAGGGCGGCAAGGTCGTCGTCGCCTGGGCCGTCGAGGGCGACCTCGACCCCGACACGGCGGTGAGCAACACCTTCGAGATGGAGTGGCCGCCCCGCTCGGGCCGCAGGCAGACCTTCCCCGAGATCGACCGCGTGGCGTGGTTCGACCTGCCGGAGGCCCGCGGCAAGATCGTGGCGGCGCAGGCGCCGTTCCTGGACCGGCTGGAGACGGCGCTCGACACCGGCTGACGAGTCCCGCGCGGCGGACGGGGTGGTCGGCACTCCATCCGCGCGGGACGGCGTATCATCGCCCGTCGGACCAGGAAGGGAGGCGACATGAGCGAGACGACGGATCGCGTCCTCTCCGACGACGACATCCGGACGATCGGACCCGCGTCCGCGATGTCCGAGACGGAGCGGCCGCAGGATGCGGACGGCACCGACGCGCAGGACGCCGACGGCACCGACGCGCAGGACGCGGACGGCCGAGACGGCGACGCGACCGACGCGCAGGACGCGGCCGACGCGGACGGTACCGACGCGCAGGACGCGGACGGGGTCGACACGACCTCGTGAGCTCGGTCGCGGCGCCCGAACGGGCCGGAACGGCCTCGGCGCTCGCGCGGTGCGTCGGCGACCCGTCGGCGTTCCTCGAGACGACGTGGGGTCGCCGTGCCGTCGTCCACCAGGGCGTCGACCCGAACGGCTTCCAGGACCTCCTCGGGTTCGACGACGTCGACCGGATCGTCTCCACCACGTCGATCCGCACGCCGGCGTTCCGGCTCGTGAAGGCGGGGGAGCAGATCCCCGAGTCCGCCTACACGCGCTCGGGCACGACCGGCTCCAGACTCGTCACGGGGATGGCCGACCCCGCTCGCATCGCCGAGCTGTTCCGAGGCGGCGCGACGATCGTGCTCCAGGGCCTGCATCGCTACTGGGAGCCGGTGGGCCGCTTCGTCCGGGACCTGGAGATCGAGCTCGGCCATGCATGCCAGGTGAACGCGTACATCACGCCCCCCGGTGCACAGGGGTTGCCGCTGCACGACGATCCCCACGACGTCCTGGTGCTGCAGGCGTTCGGCCGCAAGGGCTGGGAGGTCCACGCCGCGCCGGACGAGACCGAGCGTGAGCCGATCCATGCCGCGGTCGCCTCGGGCGACTCGATCTACATGCCGAAGGGGACGCCCCACGCGGCGGCCGCGCAGGAGGCGGTCTCGGGCCACCTCACCGTCGGCATCCACGTGGCGTCGTGGCGGGACGTCCTCGCGAAGGCGTGGAAGCGGATCGAGCGCCGGCCCGTGCTCGACGAGCCGCTGCCCGCCGGCTGGACCCGGGACCCCCAGGGGTTCGCCCATGCCCTCGGCGAGCGGCTCACCCTCGCCAGCGAGGAGCTCCGGGAGATCGATGCCGAGGAGCTGGCCGAGGATCACGCGGTCGCGTTCCTGTCGACGAGGGCGCCGCTCCTGCGGGGCGTGCTGACCGAGCAGCACGAGCTCGGGCGGATCGACGACGCGACCGTCCTCGAGCGCCGCCCCGGCTCGGTGTGCGAGCTCCGGGCCAAAGGGGACCACCTGTTCGCGCTGCTCGGCGACCGCCGGCTCGAGATGCCCGCCTGGCTCGAGCCGGCGATGCGCCGGATCGCCGGCTCGCCCTCGGTCGCCGTGACCGACCTGGCGGATACGATCCCCGATCCCGCGAGCCGCGTGGTCCTCGCGCGACGACTGGTGCGCGAGGGACTCCTCCGTCCGCTGCGCTGACCTCGTGCGTGTCGGCCCGGAGCGCTGCGCAGCGGCCAGCCTGGCTCGGGACGAGCCGATGGCGGGCACGGCATCGACGGTGCGATCGTGGCTGCTGCTCGAGCACGCCGGACCGTGGGGCCGCGACGGGCTGCTCGATGCCCGCCTCCCCGACGGGCTCGGTTCCGCCCTGGTGGCTCGCTGCCGCCGGGCGGGCGTCCGTCCGCTCCTGATCCGCCGCCCCGGCGGCGACCGGGGAACGTCGGCCTGCTTCACGATCCGCTCCGGTCCCGGGTCGCCGTGGATCGAGCGGATCGAGCTCGACGACGTCGAGGACGCCCTCGGGCTGGACCTGGAGGCGCTCGGGCGGGGCGAGCGTGTCGGGGCGGGGCCCGTCGAAGGCGCCCTGTTCCTCGTCTGCACGCACGGACGCCACGACCCCTGCTGCGCCGAGCGGGGTCGCCCGCTCGCGCTGTCCCTCACCGAGACGTTCCCCGAGGAGACCTGGGAGTGCAGCCACATCGGGGGCGACCGGTTCGCCGGCAACCTCGTCGCGTTCCCGCACGGGATCTACTTCGGCCGCGTCGGGCCGGACGACGGCGTGCGGGTGGCGCGGGCCTACCTGGACGGGACGATCGCCCTCGAGCACCTGCGGGGACGCTCGTGCCACCCGATGGCGGTGCAGGCGGCCGAGCACGCCCTCCGCTCGGACCGCGGGCTCGACCGTATCGAGGACGTGACCCCGGAGCGCGCCGAGCGGTCCGGTCGCGAGGTGCTCGTGAGGTTCCGGGTCCCAGGGGGCCGCGCCACGGTCCGCCTCTCGATCGAGGCCGAATCGCCGGTGTTCCTCACCTGCCACAGCGCCGCGGCCGAGGCGTCTCCGGCGTATCGGGTGCGGTCGATCGAGTAGCGCCCGTCCCCAGGCGGCCGACCCCTCATGCAGGTGGGGGTTGTCGAAGCAGGCCGGGTAGGCTAGACAGTCCAGGTTCAGACCGCGCCAGCCCCATGAAGACACCCATGACCAGCCGATCCGCCATCGTCGCCGACGACCGCGCGCTCATGCGCGACCTGCTCCGCGTGGCCCTCGACGAGCTCGGCATCGTCACGGCGAGCGAGGTGTCCACCGGCGCCGCGGCGATCGACGCCGCCGCGGAGCATCGACCCGACGTGCTCATCCTGCACGAGGGGACGGGCCTCGGCGGCTCGGAGGTGATCGAGCGGATCCGATGTGCGTCCCCCGCCTCCACGGTCGTCGTCCTCACGAGCGATCGACGCGAGACGCCCTCCGCGCTGGCGGCGGCGGCCGACGCCGTCGTCGAGGAGGGCGGAGGACTCCAGGACCTCCCCTCGGTGCTGGGGACCGGTGGGGGGAGCGAGCCGCCTCGGCGGCCGACGCGACGGGACCGCCGAACCCCGGATGCGCGCGGCGAGCGGTGGGTGAAACGGCTGCAGGGGGCGCTCGCCGCCTCGATCCTGCTGTTGAGCATCCTGGTCATCCTGCCCTCGACCGGGCTCGACGGCGGCCTGGCGGCCGCGCAGGAGTCCCTCGGCTCGCTCGTCGAGGAACTCCCCGACGCGACCCCCGAGGAGGCCGTGTCGCTCGCCACCACGCTGATCAGCCATCGGGCGATGCTGCTGTCGAGCGACGTCGACGTCACGGCGCTCGACGCCGAGATCGCCGAGCGGATCCATCCGATGCTCGAGACGCTGCCAGGGGATGTCGCCGCGGGCGTCACCGCGGTCCTCGGTGACCTCCTGACGACCGAAGGATCGGATCCGCCGACGAGCGGGGCCGCCTCCACGCCGGGCGCGACGACCACGGCTCCGGACCCGACCGAGGCGCCGGCGAACGACCCGAACGCGACGGGCCCCCCGGCCTCCGGCGACCCGGCGTCGCCCACGCCGAACGGTCCCCCATCGTCGACGCCGAGCGACTCCCCGACGCCGAGCCCGAGCGAGTCGCCGACGCCGAGCCCGAGCGAGTCGCCCACACCCGCCCCTGACGATCTCGTGCAGCCGACCCCCGCCGATCCACCCCGGGGGCGACCGCCATGGGCGGGGTCTGGGTCCGAGAGCGCCCCGAACGGCGGCGAGCCGCGGGGCGTCGGGCGGGGCTCGGGAGGACACGGGTCCGGTCCGTGAGCCTCACGGTGATGCCCGGTCGGGGTGCTGCCCCTGCTGGGCTCCCGACGCTCCCGCCACCGTCCGCAAGCCGGTGCCGTCGGGGCGGACCATGGAGATCGCACCCCTCGGATCCGGAGGGACTCCGGCCCGGGGAGAGCTCCCCGCGGCCAGTAGGCGTCCGTCGCTACATCGCGGAGAACGTCTCGTAGACCGTGACGCTCCCGCCGCCCTGCAGGACCGGCGAGCCCTTCGCGACCGCCGTGGCGGCCTCGAGCGAGTCCGCAGAAACGATCGTGTAGCCCGAGTGCAGCGTGCCGGTCGCGTCGCGCACCGAGCCGTCGCTCGCCACGGCCTTCGCGGCCGGCCCGAACGGGTTCCCGCCGTCCTTCAGCGCCTCGCCGATCTGGGCGAACCAGTCGGTCCAGGCCGCGAGCGCCGCGGCCCGCTCCTCCTCGCTCGGGGGCTCCCCACCGCCCGTGTACAGGAGCACGTAGTCGGCCATGTCCCCTCCTTCCCGGCCCGAGGGCCGTCTCGTCCGACACCACGACGACGAACGGGAACGGCCGTTCTCGACAAGTGGAGACGTCGAGAACGGCCGGTTCGAAGGGGCGAGAGGGGGCGCCTAGGCGGTCCGGCGCAGGAAGAAGAGCGCGAGCGCGATAACGATCGCGACGACGATGATCGTGCCGACGATCCCCATGTTCAGAGCTGCAAGCATGTGGTTGGCCTCCTTTCGTGTCGGACCTCTACCCCTCCCCAACCACCCCGCAAACCTCGGCCGAGATGAACCGACTGGTCCTCCTGCCCGTAGAATCGCCCGTCCACCTGCGATCGGAGGATCACCGTGAGGAGACGTGTGGGGATCGTGGCGTTCGTGCTCGCGCTCGCGCTGCCGCTGGCGGCATGCTCGAGCGGCGAGGGAGGGTCCGACGACGGCTCGACCACCGGGTCGAACGGCGGAGGCGGCGGAGGCGGCACGACGGTCGTCATCCAGGACTTCGCTTTCAACCCGGCCTCGCTCGACGTGAGCGCCGGCCAGGTCACGCTCACGGTCACCAATGAGGACAGCGCCGACCACACGTTCACGCTCGACGACGGCAGCTCGGACACGGAGATCGCGGGGGGCGAGACGGCGGAGATCCCCCTCGACGTGTCGGCGACCGTCGGCTTCCACTGCGAGTTCCACCCGTCGATGACGGGGACGCTGAACGTCGGCTAGCCAGATCCCCGACCAACGAGGCTGTCGACGCCCCGGGTCGGACATCCGAGGGCGGCTGCTAGGCTCCGAGGCTCGACACCGACGGAGGGGGACGGCGATGGCGACGACACGGACCGCGACCGGCGTCTGGCACGGATCGCTGCTCGAGGGGAACGGCCAGGTCACCCTGGAGTCGAGCGGGACCGGACGGTTCGACGTGACGTGGGCGGCGCGGGCCGAGGAGCCCGAGGGCCACACGAGCCCGGAAGAGTTGATCGCCGCGGCACACGCCGCCTGCTTCTCGATGGCGCTGTCGGGCGGCCTCGCGAAGGCCGGTCACCCGCCGACGACGCTCAACACGCGCGCCGAGGTCGACTTCCAGCCCGGCGAGGGCATCACGGGGGTCCGCCTGTGGGTCTCGGGCGACGTGCCCGGCCTGGACGCCGACGGCTTCCGCGAGGCGGCCGAGTCCGCGAAGGACGGCTGCCCGGTCTCGCAGGCGCTCTCGGTGCCGATCTCGCTCACGGTCGAGTAGACACCCTCACAGCATCGGGCCCTCGAGCTCGCGCTCGAGCCTCACGTCCGGCGAGTAGTCGATCGGCACGGCGATCAGCGAGGGCCCGGCCGAACCGATAGCCTGCCCGAGCCGCTCCGCGAGTTCGGAGGCCGTCTCGCACCGCCACGATGGGATGCCGAACGACCCCGCGAACGCGACGAGGTCGGGGTTGCCGAACTCAGTCCCGAAGTGCCGCCCGAACCGCCGCTCCTGCTTCCACGTGATCGAGCCGAACCCGCCGTCCTCCCACACGACGTTCACGACCGCGGTCCGCATCCGCACCGCGGTCTCGAGCTCTTGCGCGTTCATCATGAAGCCGCCGTCGCCGCTCACCGCGACCACGGCGCGATCGGGATGGACGAGCTTCGCCGCGATCGCGGCCGGGAGGGCGAACCCCATCGCGGAGAGGCCGTTCGAGATCAGGACCGCACCGGGCTCGTGCACCGGGAACATCCGGCCGATCCAGAGCTTGTGCAGACCGACGTCCGAGACCAGGATGTCGCGCCGCCCCATCGCCCGTCGGAGCTCGGCGAGCACCGTCGGCGGCTGCAGCGGCGACCCGGGTTCGGTCGCGGCGCTCCGGCGGGCGCGGACGGCGTCTCGGAGGCGTGACGATCCCGCCGGATGACGCACGCGCTCGAGCCTGCGCGTCAGGCGGCTCAGCGTGCGCGAGATGTCGCCGATCAGCTCGACGCCCGGGATGAAGGCCTCGTCGATCTCGGCGGGGACCGGGTCGATACACAGGATCGCTTTGTCCTTGTCGGGGTTCCAGTTCCGCGGCGCGTGCTCCACGAGGTCGTAGCCGATCGCGATCACCAGGTCGGCGTCCTCGAACCCGGTCGCGTGGTAGTCCCCGGGGTGCAGCCCGACGGCCCCGAGCGTGAGCGGATCGTCCGGGTCGACGATCCCCTTGGCCATGAACGTCGTCGCCACCGGGATCCCGGTCTTCCGGGAGAAGCTCCGCACCGCCCTCGCGGCTCCGCCACGGATCGCGCCGTTCCCGGCCAGGCAGATCGGGTGCGCCGCTCCGCGGATCAGCGCGGCGGCCCGCTCGATGTCGGAGGACGAGGCGTCCGGGGTCTCCCGCGCGGTCCGGGGCAGCGGCTCGCCCTCGACCTCGCTCGCCATGATGTCCTCGGGGAGCTCGATGTGGGTGGGCCCGGGCTTCTCCGTCTCGGCGACCTTGAACGCCTTGCGGACGACCTCGGGGATCACGGTGGGATCGGTCAGGCGCGCGTTCCACTTGGTGACGGGGCGCATGATCCGGAGCACGTCGATGTACTGGTGCGATTCCTTGTGCATACGCTCGAGCGGAGCCTGGCCGGTGAGCGCCACGACGGGCGCCCGATCCAGGAACGCGTCCGCGATCCCGGTCACCAGGTTCGTGGCGCCCGGACCGAGCGTCGCGAGACACACGCCCGCCCTTCCCGTGAGCCTCCCGTACGCGTCGGCCATGTAGGCGGCCGCCTGCTCGTGCCGGACGGGCACGAACCGGACCTCCGAACGCGAGAGGGACTCGTTGAGCTCGAGCGTCTCCTCGCCGGGCACGCCGAAGACGAAGCGGACACCCTCCGCTTCCAGGCACGAGACGAGGAGATCCGAGGCCGATCGCCGGGACACGTCGGGTCCACCCCCTTTCGCGGTGGCTGCCACTCGAGTCTATGGACCGAGGACGGAACTCCCGGTCGCCCCGGTGAGCGGTTCCACGGCCACCATCCCCTCGAGCCGCTCGAGCAGCGAGCGTGCGCCGAGCGCGCGCAGGTAGTCCATCGTCCGCTCGATCTCGTCGCTCGGCCGGGCGTCGGGCGGGAGCAGCATCGCCGCGTCGACGACCGCCAGCGCACGATCGAGCGGCAGGTCGAGCGCGGTCCACGTGTCGAGGCACTCGGCGTAGGCCGCCGCGGCGTCCTCGACCTGCCCCTCGAGCGCGGCGAGGCCGGCCTCGATCGTGCGCTGGGCGACGTCGATCCATCGCCCCCTGAGCGGCCCCATCGCGGCGAGCGCCGAGCGCACCCGCTCGGGGTCCTTCAGCCACAGACCGGCGCGGGCGCTGCTCCACGACGACGTCGGGGTGTTCATCCCGGCGGGGTCCTCGCGGATCGCCTCCATCCCGGCCTCGAAGGCTTGCTCGAGCTCGCCGCCCAACAGCAGCACCGTCGAGCGCGTCCGATGGAACCACGTCCGCGCCGCGGTCAGGTCGGTCCCGAGCCCCCTGGTCTCGCTCTCCCCGAGCGTGGACCGCGCGCCCTCGTGGTCGCCCCGATGCGCGGCCAGGAGCGCGACGCCCAACAACGCGGCCAGGCGCATCAGCTCGTCGAGCTCCGGGCGGCCGAGGAGATCCGCGAGCAGACCATCGGCGGTCTCCCATTCACCGGTGTCCACCGCCGCCTCGGCCGCGTTCGCCATCGCCTGGATCTCCAGCCCGCGGACCCCGGCGCGGCGTGCGGCGTCCACGGCCTCGAGCGAATAGCGCAGGCTCGCCCGTGGGTCGTCCTCGATCTCCACGATCCCCGTCGCCATCAGCACCTCGGCACGGAACTCCATGGAGCCCTGCTCCTCCGAGAGCTCGAGCGCGCCGCGCATCAGGATCGTGGCCTCCCGATGGCGACCGACGTTCGCGAGGGCCCACGCCTTCTGACTGATCCCTTCGGCGAGCACGTCGTCCAGCCGGTCGCGCTCCATGATCGCGAGGGCATCGTCGAGCAACGGGAGCGCCTCCTCGGACCGGCCGAGCTGGATGGAGGACGTCGCGAACGCGAGGATCAGCCGCGCGCGGATCGGGTCGTCGAGCCGGCCGCCCAGGCGATCGAGCGTCCGGCGCATCCGCTCGTTGTGCTCCCCCAGCCGATCCAGGCCGATGATCGGACGCGCCATCGCGGCCGTCACGCGCGCGACGGTCGCGGCGTCGTCGGCCTCCTCGGCCAGGGTGATCGCCTCGTCGAAAAAGGCGATCGCCTGCGGCGCGCGCGCCGCCATCGCCGCGGCCTCTCCGGCCCGCTCCAGCAGGGCGATGCGCTGCGGTCCCGAGGGTGTGATCTCCAGCACCTGCTCGACGTACACGAGCGCCTGCTCCGGCGACCCGAGCGACGTCGCGCGCTCGGCAGCGTGGCCAAGCCAGTCGCGCGCCCGAGCGGCGAGCGCCTCGGCGTCGGGACCGGGCGGCGTCGCCCGGTAGGCGTCGACGTACTGCGAGGCGACCACGCCGCCCAGCTCCTCGTCACCGAGCGACTCGAAGTGGTGCGCGGTGGCCAGGTGGCGGCGTCGCCGCTCGGCCTTCGAGAGCGTCGAGTAAGCGACCTCACGGATCATCGCCTGGACGAAGCCGTACTGGCCGCGCTCGGGCGAGCGCGGGTCGGCGTCGTACTGGAAGAACTCCTTGCGGGCGAGATCCCGCAGCAGCGGCTCGACGACGTCGCGGCCGACCCCGGACACGGCGGCGAGCGCGTCCAGCGTGAAGCTCCTCCCGAGCACCGCCGCGTCCTGCACGAGCGAGCGCTCCTCGGGCGCGAGCGCGTCGAGCCGGGCGGCGATCAGCGCGTGGAGCGTCTCGGGGATCTCGAGGTCGCCGACGTCGCCCACGACCTCGTACGCGTCGTCGCGCAGCTCGAGCACCCCGCGGTCGGCGAGCATCCGGACGGTCTCGACCGTGTAGAGCGGCACGCCCTCGGAGCGCGCGACGATCCGCTTCACCCCGTCGTCGGGCAGCCCGCGGACGAACGCCCGCACGATCCGATCGACGGCCTCGTCCGGCAGCGGCTCGAGCCGCACCGAGGTGAACGCACGCTGACCGGCGCCCCACTCGGCCCGGCGGTCGGCGAGCTCGGGCCGGGCGAGCGTGACCATCAGGATCGGGCGGTTGCGCGTCCACTCCAGCAGCGACTCGATGAAGTCGAGCAGACCCGGGTCGGCCCACTGCAGGTCCTCGAACACCATCACGGTGGTGCCCTGCTCCGAGATCCGCTCGAAGAACGTGCGCCAGGCCGAGAACAGCTCCTCGCGCTCGCCCGACGGGCGGTCCTCGAGGCCGAGGAGATGTCCGAGGCGCGGCAGCACCCACCGCCGCTCCTCGGGATCGCCGATGAACTCCTCGACCGCCTCGCCCAGCTTGCGGCGTGATTCCCCGGGCGGATCGGTCTCGGCGATCTGGGCGCGCATCCGCACCATCTCGCCGAGGGCCCAGAACGTGACGCCGTCGCCGTACGCCGGGCAGCGCCCCTGGTGCCAGTAGACGTCCTCGCTCAGCCCGTCGATGTACTTCAGGAACTCCCAGGCCAGGCGCGACTTGCCGATCCCGCCGATCCCGACGATCGAGATCAGCCGCGCCTTGCCCTCGCGCCCGACCGCATGGAGATGCTCCTTGATCAGGCGCAGCTCCTCGGCGCGGCCGACGAACGGCGGCTCGATCGTCGCGGCCCGGGTCGCGCCGCGCCGCTGGGCGACGACGCGGAGCGCCCGCCACGCGCGCACGGGCTCGGCCTTGCCCTTCAGTGTGAGTTCGCCGGCGTCCTCGAACGCGATCGCGCGTTCCGTCGCCCGCCGCGTAGCGTCGCCGACCAGGACCGTGCCCGGCTCCGCCGCTGACTGGAGCCGCGAGGCGGTGTTCACCATGTCGCCGGCCACGATCCCCTGGGTCTCGGCGCCGGTGACAGCGGCCGCCTCGCCCGTGAGCACGCCGGCGCGAGCCCGGAGCGGGAGGTCCACCGATCGCCCGAGCGCCTCGACGGCGTCCAGGAGCTCGAGGGCCGCGCGCACGGCGCGCTCTGCGTCGTCCTCGTGCGCGACGGGCGTGCCCCAGACGGCCATCACCGCGTCGCCGATGAACTTCTCGACCAGCCCGCCGTGACGCTCGACCACCGAGCGCGCCGCGTCGAAGTAGCTGCTCAGGAGCTCGCGGACGTCCTCCGCGTCCCGGCCCTCGGCCAGGGTGGTCGAGCCGACGAGGTCGGCGAACAGGACCGAGACCAGCCGGCGCTCCGTCGAGGTGGCCGACGGCGCCTCGGCGGCGGCGGGTCGCAGTGGTGCGGCGCACTCACCGCAGAACTTGCTGTCCGGTGAGTTCGGGGCGCCGCAGTTCGGGCACACGAGCGCGAGCGGGGCGGCGCACTCCTTGCAGAACTTGCGCCCCTCCTCGTTCGGTGTCCCGCACGCCGAGCAGTCCACGACGCCCTCCTCCCGCGCAGCGTACCCGAGCGGGTGGGGTCCCGAGCGGCCGCCCCCGGCGCCTCCTACGCGAGCGCCTCGAAGACCTCGTAGATCATCCACGCCGGCCAGAACAGACCCTGGAAGATCGCGAGCACGTACTCCCAGAACGCGTCCGCCTGCTGCCAGAACCAGACCAAGGCCCCGAAGATGCCGAGGCCGTAGATCGCCCCTCCCCCTGCCGCCGCGCCCGCACCGCCGTTGCTCATCGCCAACCCTCCATGGTCGAGGTCGGTCATCTCTCGGGGATGATGATGACGCACCCGGACGTCGCCTGCTCCGCGGCGCCTACGCTAGGGTCGAGGATCCCGGGTCCTCACCGACCTGGGACCTTCGCCCCTCCGCCACGGCGCTCGCCATGCCGATGGTGTGCCGTGTTCTCCGTGTTCGAGACCTCGAGACCTGGTGAGCTCGGCGCTCGCGGCCGCGTGACGCTCGGCTTCCGAGCCCTCATGTACTCCGTCCTTACCGTCGGTCTGATCCTCGCCGGGGCCGCTCCCGCCCTGGCGTGGTCGAACGGCGTTGACGGGTACAACGCACGGGGAACCCACGACTGGGGGTCGAGCAGGCCCTCGACGCGCTCGGTGACCGAGCCGACTGGGTGTGCGTCCGCGCGGCGCTCCGAGCGACCGACGACCCGGACTCGAAGGATGGCCTCGACCACGCGAGCAGCACGTGGTGGCACGTGTACGACGTCTGGGGCGATGAGTACGGAGGTGCCCCGGAGGCGGTCGACGTGTGGTTCGACCGTGCCCAGCAGCGTCTGGCTCGTGGCCGGGAGTGCGCGGCGAGCAAGGCGCTCGGCATCGTCGCGCACTTGCTCGCCGACGTGGCCCAGCCGATGCACACGGACGGCCACCCGGCCGAGGACGACGTCCACGGTCCGTACGAGTCCTCGGTCGACTCGCGATCCGAGCCGAGCGACGACGTGTACGCGTTCCGCTTCGACGGCGTCGACCGCACGGAGCCGTACCGGCGGACGGTGCGCATCGCGGAACGGGCGCATCGGTCCCCTACGACGACCTCGTGCGGATCTTCGGGGGCCACGGCTACATCGGCCGGGTCGGTCGTATCACCAAGCGGCAGCTGAACCGGGCCGCGAACGGCCTCGCGGACCTGATCGCGCATCTCGCGTGACGGGTGCCCTCAGGAGCGATCACGCAGACGCACAGCAGGGTCGACCGCCCGCTCAGAAGCGGGGTCGTTCGACCCATTTCGGGCGGATCGGTCGGCTCTGACCCGGTACCTTCGCCGTGCCACCATCAGCTGCACACAACCCACCCTGTCGCCGCGTGATGGCCGACGCGGGAGGCCGACATGATCGTCTCGATGCTCGGGACCGGAGGCCCGTCGGGGGTGCCGCTCATCGTCGTGGGTCTGATCGGCCTCGTCGCGGCTGTCGTCGGTCTGGTTCGCGCCGGGAGGTCTCCGAACCGCAGCACCCGGGTGGCGGGGATCGTCCTCAGCATCGTCCTCGGGATCGTCATGGGCATCCTCCTGTTCCTCGGGTCGGTCGTCGAAACGCTCTCGAACGATCCGCCGCTGTGACTGGAGGACGATGACGAGGGGCGCGCCCTGGCGCGCCCCTCGTCTCCCGTCTCGCGT
>DASTPT010000093.1:0-9406 GCA_035762085.1 Actinomycetota bacterium
CCCCGCCCCGGAGCCCGACGGCGCGGGCCTGCAGGCTCTCGTGCCGGAGGACTCGACGGCCCTGCGTGCGGAGCTCGACTCGATCGACCGGTTCGGTTTCCCGCTGCTCAGCCGGACCGTCGTCGTGCAGCGCGACCCCGAGGGCCTGACCGCGTCGGAGCAGGCCAACATCGTCCTGCGCGCGGTCTCGGCGAACCTGGGCGACCTCCCCGACCTCGAGGGCATCGCGGGGGCCTTCCCGGTCACGAACGCGCTCTCGCTCTTCCCGACCTCGAGCGAGGACGGCACGACCGGCCTGACGTACCTGTTCTTCAGGCCGGGGACCGGGCTCGAGGAGGCGGAGTCGCTCGCATCCCGGTACGCCGAGCTCGCCCGCGGCTCCGAGGGGCACGTCGTCGGCATCACGGGGGCGCTCCCGGGGCGTCTGGAGCAAGTGCGCGAGATCCTCGACCACCAGCGGCTCGTGGAGGCCGCGACGGTCCTCGTGATCCTGCTCGCCGTCGGCCTGTACTTCCGCGCCGTCGGCGCCCCACTGCTCACGCTCGGCGCGGCGGGCATCGCCTACATCGTCGCGAGCCGGTCGGTCGGGTGGGGGCTGTCCCGGCTCGGCGTCGCCCTCCCCGAGGAGCTCGAGCCGCTGATGGTCGTGCTGCTCCTTGGGATCGTCACCGACTACTCGATCTTCTTCCTCGACCACGCGCGTCAGCACCTGCGCGACGGACGCTCGCCGAAGGAGGCCGCCCGTCGCTCGGCCGGCGAGCTGGTGTCGATCGTGACGACGGCCGGGCTCGTCGTGGCGGCAGGCGCCGCATCGCTCCTGGCCGCCAGCCTCGAGACGTACCGCACGCTCGGCCCGGGCCTGGCCCTCACCGTCCTGGTCGGGCTCCTGGTGTCGATCACCTTCGTCCCGGCCGCGATCGCCGTGTTCGGACGGCGCCTGTTCTGGCCCTCGGCGGACGCGACGCGCCGGGAGGCTCGCGCACTCCGCCGCTCGGGATGGCGGCGGAAGGTGACGTACGCGATGACGAACCGCGCCGTTGCCACGCTCGTCGCGGTGGTGGGGCTCGGGATCCTCGTGGCGCTCGCGCTCAACGTCCGCTCGATGAACCTCGGGTTCAGCCTGGCGAGCGCGCTCCCCGACGAGAGCGAGCCGAAGGAGGCGGCCGTCGCGGCGGGTCGGGGGTTCGCCCCGGGCATCATCTCGCCGACGATGCTCGTCCTGGACGCCGACGGCGGCTCGACGCTCGACGTCGAACGGCTCGGCGCCCTGCAGGACGCGATCGCGGACAGGTCGGGCGTCGCCGGGGTCGTGGGTCCGAGGGAGGCGGTCGCGCTCGGCTCCCTGGTCGAGGAGGCGGACGCGGTCGAGGGCGCCCCGGAGGCGCCGCCCTCCGCGCAGGAAGACGTGCTCGGCGCGGTGCTCACGCCCGACGGTCGCTCGGCCCGCATGCTCGTGATCCTGGACAGCGAGCCGCTCGGCGCGCCCGCGATCGACACGGTCGAGCGGCTCGACGCGGACCTGCCGTCGCTCCTCGAGCAGTCTGGGCTCGGACCGGACGTACAGGCCACCGTCGTGGGCGACACGGCGCTCGCGAGCGAAACGATCGAGCAGACGATGCACGACCTGCGGGTGATCGGCGTCGTGGTGGTGATCGTGATGCTGCTGCTGCTCGCGGCGTTCCTTCGATCACTCGTCGCACCGGTGTACCTGCTCGCGGTCAGCGCGCTCGCGTACGTCGCGACGCTCGGCGTGTCGACGTGGGTGTTCGGCGACGTCCTCGGGACGGTCACGACGACGTTCTTCGTCCCGTTCGCCTCGGCCGTGCTGCTCGTCGCGCTCGGCTCGGACTACAACATCTTTCTGGTGGGGCGGATCTGGGACGAGGCGCGCCACCGCCCGCTCCGCGACGCGATCTCGGTCGCGGCGCCCGACGCGAGCCGCGCGATCGCGGTGGCGGGCATCACGCTCGCCGGCAGCTTCGCGATGCTCGCGCTCGTGCCGATCCGCCCGATGCAGCAGCTCGCGTTCGTGATGGCGGGCGGCATCCTGCTCGACACGTTCTTCGTCCGGGCGCTCCTGGTACCGGCGCTCGTCGCCGCCGTCGGTCCGATCAGCGCGTGGCCGGGGCGCTTCGGGCGTCCGGGCCGTCGGACGCAGCACGCGGTCGAGCGCGAGGCCGAGGAGGTAGTTGCCGCGTGAACGGAAGTTCTCTCCTCGCCGGATCCTCCTCTCGCGAGGCGCGGTGCCTGACGTCCTCCGAGTCGCTCATGACGCACATCTCCTGAACGTCGACAACGATGGATGGGGGTTCCGCGACATCTCGTCCTAGCGCACGATCCGTGGCCCTTGGATCTGAGCCGACACCCCCGAGATCGTCCAGCTGCCTGACCGCTCGTGCCCCGTCAGCTTGGCGGCTCACGGTGCCCGCGAGGCTTCGGCTTCCCCTTTCCCGCGATCCGCCGTCCGGATGACGGCCGGGCCTGCGGTGCGTTCGGGCGTGGGGCCGTGCGCTGACGACCTGGCTGAGCGTTCCACCACGGATCGGTCAACTCCAACGCCCGGTTGAGGATGGTCACGAGCTCGAGCGGCAAACCGCCACTCTCGGACCCGAAGACGACTTCGAACGGGACGGCTCGACCGTCTCGGTGGTGGAAGGCGACGCTGAGCTTGCAGTCGACGCCGCTCCGATCTGGCAGCTCGAGTCGCCCGACGTAGCGGAACAGATCGTCCGGAACGACCTCCATCAGCGAATGGAACAACGGTTCCTGGGTGAGGCCGATGTACCAGGACGAGTCGGCGGGCGACGGGGTCCCGTCGCCCATCCTGTTGATACTGCCGTCCAGCTCGAGGACGATCGCGAGAACGAGCTCACCGCCGTACTCCATCTGCATGAAACAGCCGATGATGTCCCCGGCGCGGATCTCTTCCGTCCCCATACCGCCATCCGAACGCATCTCCTTCGCTCAGGCAACTGGCCTGGGCCTTGCAGCCCCGGCCCTCGGTGACGCGGCCGGCCTGCGGCATGAAGGTCCTCCGGCCCTGCATGACGCCGCGGTTGACAGCGATGGTGAGCAGCGCGAGGGAGGGGATAGCAGATGCTCGCTGCCACCGGCGAACCATTCATCTCGATCTTGCCGCTCGTCATCACAGTTGGAGTCATCGTCGTTCAGATCTATCTGGTCGTTATGCTGATCCGCGCGGCGCACGACATCCGGGAGATCCGGAATCTGCTGACGGATTGGTACAAGGCGTACTTCGGCTACCCCTATGACGAAGGAGGGGCAGGGAGCCGGGACGCCACCTCTGCACGCTACCCTTAGCGAGGTCACGAGGCTTGGTCAGCTGCCTTTCTCCGCTCTCCTTCGGACACGCAGGGAAGAACGATGATGATGCACTCGAGTCTCGCGTCATGTCTCGAATCCCTCCGGGACACGGGACCGGCTAAGTCTCGGGCCACCCCCGGACGGAGTCCCCGCTCACGATCGCAACGCGCGTGCCATGTAGTCGGCCGGGCCGAGCCGCGCTCGCCGGCCGGGCCGGCGCCGATCAGCACGAGGTCGTAGCGCTCACCCACGGGCGAGCCTAGTACGGGCGCGCGCATGCGCGTAGGATGACCGCTCATCGGGCCCGCTGAAGCGATGCCACCCACCGTCCCCGTGATCGAGACGGAGCGCCTGACGCTACGGCCCCTCGCGCTCGGCGACCTCGACGAGATGGCGACGCTGCTCGGCGACGCCGAGGCGCTGCGCCTGTGGGGCGAGCCGCTCGACCGCGAGGGCGCACGGGCGTGGATCGAGCGGAACATCGCCCGATACGCGGCCCACGGGTTCGGCCGATGCGCGGTGATCTGGCGGGAGACCGGTGAGCTGGTCGGCGACTGTGGGCTTCACCGCACGGTCGTCGAGGGCGTCGACGAGATCGAGCTCGGGTGGATCACGCGGCGCGCGTTCTGGGGGCGCGGGATCGCCACCGAGGCGGGCGCCGCATGGCGAGACCACGGACTGCGCTCGCTCGGTCTTCGCAGAATCATCTCGATGGTCTCCCCGGTCAACGCCGCGTCGCGCCGGGTCGCCGAGAAGCTCGGCTTCACGGTCGAGCGCGAGGCGATGTGGGCCGATGAGGGGCCGTTCCTCATCTACGTGATCGAGGAGGCCGGGCCACGCTGATGACGCAGATCCATGCCGGCGTCAACGCCGCCTCCGGCTGCTCGGATCGACCGGGTGCGTCGGTGAAACCGCCGAGCTATCGGGGCGGCGGATCCGGCGCGCGCTCGGCGCCTCGCGAAACGGGGCGCTCGATCGGCGCCTCGCGCGGACCGGCACCCGTTCCACGCGACGGTAAGGTCACGGTGGCGGGCTTCGTAGCAAGCGGAAGCAACGCGCGCCTGACCTGACGTACGAACACAGGAGGGGGTCTCACGTGTCGAGTATCCGACGCTTCGACCACGTCGGTATCACGGTCGCGGACCTCGACGCGGTGACGGCGTTCTTCGTCGGGCTGGGTCTCGAGGTCGAGGGTAGGACGTTCCTGGAAGGCGAGTTCGTCGACACCGTCATCGGCATCCCGGACTCCCGTACCGAGATCGTCATGCTGCGGCCGCCCGAGGGAGGAACCGGGCTGGAGCTGTCGAGCTTCATCCGGCCCAACCACGAGCCGGGATCGCCCGAGGCCATGGCCAACGAACTGGGGCTGCGCAACATTGGCTTCGAAGTGGACGACCTCGAAGCGATCGTCGACCGGCTCGCTGCGGACGGCTACGGACTGGTCGGCGGCATCGGTCAGTACGAGCACATCTGGCGCATGGCGCACGTGCGCGGGCCGGAGGGGGTAATCGTGTCCCTGGCCCAGCGCATCGACTGACCCCCCGGGGTCAGGTGGGAACCGGGAGATCCGTGCGCCAGGGCCGACATGGGTCATGCGCCGGCGCGAGATCGAACTCCGGAGAGGGGGGCCGACTTCGGAACGATCCGCGGATCCGTGGTCGGCTCAATCAGGCACCACGAGCACGTGCTGCACGGCCGGCAGGCCCACGCTGAGCTCGCGCCACCGCCTGCCCCGGTTCTCGGAGCAGAACACTCGTCCGTCGGCGGTACCGAATGCGGCGAACGAACCATCGTTCAGCGAGTCGAGACAGTACGTGTCGATGTTGTCGTCGAACCAGGCGGGGAGCCCGTCCGTGCAGCGTTCGAAACGGCCGTGGCTCAGGCCACCTCGGTAGACCGCGGCTCGACCGCCGCGTGGTCCGTCCGATGCAGACACGAGCAGTTCGTCTCCACTGACTACCACCGCACGTGAGTACGGCCCCTCGAGACCCTCGCTGCGCATCGTCCACGTCGTGCCGCGGTCGGAGCTCGTCGCGACCCCGCCGGCACACGCCGCCAGGACGACGCCATCGGCGGTTGCCACCTGGTGGACATCGGCGTCGATGTCGATCGTCCGGTTCCACGTCGCACCGCGATCGTCGGTATGCAGGATGCCTCCGACGTGCACGTTCACGTAGACGTCGTCGCCCCATTCGGAGATCGACCGCGTGTCAGGCGGCCCGCCCCAGGGCGTATACCAGGCGGACCGCCCCTCGACGGCATCGAATGCAGCGACCGGTTCCAGGGCGGTCCCTTCGA
This sequence comes from Actinomycetota bacterium, assembly GCA_035762085.1. Lineage (GTDB taxonomy): Bacteria > Actinomycetota > UBA4738 > UBA4738 > HRBIN12 > HRBIN12. The sequence goes on from DASTPT010000093.1 coordinate 5,623, forward strand.
GTCGGAAGAGCCGTGCCTCCGACGTCCCGACATGGATCGCATCGGTCATCGCGATGCAGGTCGCTTTGTGCCCCTCGAGCGAAGCCATCGAGCGCCATCGCCCGGCGGGCGCGTACCAGACCTCCGACTGCTCCACGATCGCCCAGAGCTGGCGTCCGTCGCGGACGACGGCGTTCACGGACCGGCCGGCGTGCGCCACCGCCAGCCTCTGCCCGTCGGCGCCCAGCGAATGCAGCCCGTCCCGTGTAGCAGCGAGGATCCGCGGCATCCTCTGATGCTCTCACGGTCGCGCGGAGCCCGTGACCACGCAGTCGCTCATTCATCACGCGTACGACGCCAACGACGGCCTGGCTATGCACGCGGCGGTGTACGTTCAGGAGTGCGACATCGCCGAACCTGCCGTCTTCGGGAGGACGCGGAATGGATCGGCCGCACGTTCTCAGGGGCGACCGATGAGGTCGGCGCCGCGGTCCGGTCTTATCGTGCGACAACGCCCAGCGAGGAAGGGAACCACCATGAAGCTGACGACCGTCACGAACGTCTCCGTCGACGGAGTCATGCAGGGACTCGGCGGCCCCGATGAGGACCGCAGGGGCGGGTTCGAGCGCGGCGGATGGGCCTTGCCGCTCTTCGAGAACGACGATGAGGCCGCGACGTCGCTCAACGAGATCTACGGCCGCGCCGACGCGTTCCTGTTCGGCCGGCAGACCTACGAGATCTTCGCCGGCTCCTGGGGCTCGTGGGCAGATCCGGGCGACAGCCCGATCTGGACGGCGTTGAACACGAAGCCCAAGTACGTCGCATCGACCACGCTCACCGAACCGCGCTGGGCGAACACGACCGTCCTCCCAGGTGACCTCGCGGCGGCTATCGGCGAGCTGAAAGCCGAACTGGCGGGTGAGCTGCAGGTGCACGGCAGCGGCCGCCTGGTCCGCTGGCTGTTCGACAACCACCTGGTCGAGGAGATCACCCTGCTCACGTATCCCGTGGTGATCGGCCAGGGCACGCGGCTCTTCCCCGACACCGGCCCGGATATGGCGCTTGACCTGGTCGACTCGCGAGTCACCAGCAAGGGGGTGACGATCCAGGTCTACCGGCTTACCGGGCGCCCGCAGTATGCGACCGCCACCATGTGACGGAGGTGCCGCAGCGATGAGAGCCGACATCCCCAAGGCAAGGTCAGTGAAGTTGAACCCCGATCCCTGAAGGAGGTCAGCGTGTCACTCGTTCGAGTCCACAACTTCTCCATCTCGCTCGACGGCTTCGGCGCCGGCGAACCTCAGAGCCACGAGGAACCGTTCGGCCACGCCGGCGAACGGTTGCACGAGTGGATGTTCGCGAGCCGGTGGTGGCGCGGGATGGTCGGCGAGCCCGGCGGCACCCGCGGCCTCGACGACGCCTTCGTCCGGCTGCACGACCCGGGGATCGGCGCCGAGATCATGGGTGCCGGCAAGTTCGGCTATCCCGGATGGCACGAGGACCCGGAGTGGAGGGGCTGGTGGGGCCCCGAACCGCCGTTCCACACACCGGTCTTCGTCCTCACCCATCACCCGCGCCCGTCGATCGAGATGCAGGGCGGTACGACGTTCCACTTCCTCGACGTGTCGCCCGTCGAGGCGCTCGAGGCCGCTCGGGAGGCTGCGGACGGACGGGACGTGCGCATCGGTGGCGGCGCCACCGTGATCCGTGAGTTCCTCGCCGCGGGACTCGTGGACCACCTGCATGTCGTGGTGGTCCCGATCCTGCTCGGCCGAGGCGCGCGCCTGTGGGAGGGGCTGGAGGGGCTCGAGAAGGACTATCAGGTCGAGGCCGCCTCCTCGCCCAGCGGAGTGACCCATGTGACGTTCACGCGGGCGGCGTGAGCCGCTCGGGCACGCGTTCACTCGTAGACCGACGGTGTGAACCGACCATCCTCGATGACCCGCTCGACGCACGAGGAGGAACTCCATGCAGGAACTGCTCGTTGACTTCATCACCTCACTGGACGGCTACGGAGCCGCGGAGGGCTGGCCCGGATGGTGGGGACTCGAAGGACCCGAGTACCTCGCCTGGCTCGGCCAGCAGCCCGAACGCGACTCCACGATCTTGATGGGAGCGAACACGTACCGTCTGATGTCCGGGTTCGCCACCGGATCCGCGGCGTCGGCCTCGGACGAGCCCGTAACCGATGAAGACGCCGCCATCGCCGAGCTCGCCAGAGCGTCCAAGATCGTGTTCTCCTCGACGTTGCAGCCTCCGTTGCCCTGGCCCAACACCCGGCTGATCGGCGGAGATGCGGTCGAGGCGGTGGCGGCGATGAAGCAGGACGGCCCCAGCCCGATGCGCACCCTCGGCAGCCTGAGCCTGTGCCGGTCGCTCCTCGAGGCAGGCCTGGTAGACCGTTTCCGCGTGGTCGTCTTCCCCGTGATCACCGGAAGCACCGGCCGCGACCGCATCTACGACGGGTACCCCGATGTCACCCTCGAGATGGTTGCCAGCCGAACGTTCGACGGCAGACTCCAGCTGCTCGAGTACGTCCCCACGGTGCTCACCGGTCCACCCGGCTCGCACCCCGCTTCCTGAGCGCGCACTCCTGTCCGAACCGCGCGACGTTCGTGGAGATGGCACTCGCCGGAAATCCCTGCATGCGGACGACACGTCCTGGCGCGTCTGAGACCGCTGGCCCTTGACCCACAGAACACCCGGGAGTGGGACGAAGCCGTTCGCTCGCATCGGAGAGGCGCGGGCCAACCGTGTCTCGTCGATGAAGATCATGTGGTAAGAGCGGCATCCGACGTTGTTCCTCACGCACCAAGTAAGGATCTCCAGGCGCTCATCCGGCCATACCCGCCGAGATGTGAGGTCGCCGGACGCGGAGAACGATCGTGGCCCTCCTCGACGCCTTCGCGTCTACCCGACGCGCGTTGAGTGATCGCCCGCGGAGACGACATGACTCGTGTCCGCAGGGTCGGAGACTGAGGCAGGTTCCTCTCGTTTGCCCGACGAACATCGATCCTGGGCACGAGACCCACGGTTCAGACGAGCGCCCTCTCGCCGTGCTCACCGGTCCGAGCGCGGACAGCGTCCTCGATCGGCGCGACGAAGATCTTCCCCTCACCGATCTGGCGGCTCTTGATGGACGTCTTGCATGCCTCGATCACGCGATCCACATCCGAGTCCTCGACGACCACCTCGATCTTGATCTTCGGGTGGAACACGTACCCGCCGGGCTTCATGTCCTCGCCCCGGCGAGAGCCGTGCTGAACGCCGAACCCCCTCACCTCGGTGACACTCATGCCCGGGACGCCCGCCGCCACCATCGATTCGGCGATCGCGTCGAAGTCGAAGGGCTGCACGAAACACTCGATCTTCTTCATCATCGACCCCCTCTCACGCCAAGAGCGGAACGATCCGATATGACCGCCACCCCAGGCGAGGACTCGGCCACACCCACTTGGGCCCGTTGTCTACCCTCTCGGCCCCCAAGGATGGCCGTCCCACGTGGCCGAGCCAGGGGACAACGACCCGCGACGAGCAGGACGGCCGGGCGACGCGAGACCGGGCCCCTCCTTGCTGGATCGCTCCGGCGGTTCGGCAGCCCTGGGTGCCTGGGCCTCCTTCTCGCGGACCGCAGCGAGTCGAGCGCTTCCGGACCGCGACTCGGCCGGCCGTCGGGACGTTAAGGCGCGGCAGCCCCCAGCCCTTCACCGTCCGGATCGAGCGCGAAGCGGACGTCCCGCTCGTCGTTGATGGCCTCAACCGTCGCGGCACGGAGCAGCGCAGCCTGCTCGTTGAGCGCTTCGAT
>DASTPT010000094.1:0-103507 GCA_035762085.1 Actinomycetota bacterium
GTCCGGAGCATCCCAACGAACCGCGCGCTCGCCGCCTCGAGCGCGTCGCAGAGGCGACCGACCGACGGTGCCATCCCCTCCATCGGGCCACCCACTCCTCGATGCCAACCCGAGCGTCGTCCCCGCTCGTCGATGGGACCAGGGCACAAGGTCGCGTTCGACACGGGACCCGGAGTCGGCGCGCGCGCCGATCCGCACGATCCGGGCAACCGCGGCAAGATGGCTCAGATGAACGAACGGAACCGACGGATCGTGGAGGAGTTCCGAGCCAACGGTGGCGTGGTCGGGGGCCACTTCGAGGGGGCGTCGCTCCTGATCCTGCACTCGACCGGCCGTCGGACCGGGCGCGAGCACGTCACGCCGCTCGTCTACCTGGCCGACGGTGACCGGTTCGTCGTGTTCGGCTCCAAGGGCGGCGCGCCCAGCCACCCCGAGTGGTACCTGAACCTCGAGGCGAACCCGGACGCGACCGTCGAGGTCGGGACGCAGACGATCCGCGTCCGGGCGACCGAGATCACGGGACCCGAGCGCGACGAGCTCTACGCGCGCCAGGTCGAGCGCTGGCCCTCCTTCCGCGACTACCCGAAGAAGACCTCGCGGATCATCCCAGCCGTCGCGCTCGACCCCGCCTGAGGCGTTCGCCCTCCGCGGGGCGCGCGAGGGAGCTCAGAGCCTCTCGCACTGGTCTTCCTTGCTGCCCTCGACGATGTTGTTGCCACCCGTCGGGGCGGGGCGGTTCTCCTTGCACTGGAGGTTGCCGTCGATCCGGTTGCGGCGGATCTCGACGCCGCCGGTGTTCTGGAACGCCTGGAGGTTCCCGCCGATCTTGTTGCGGATCGCGCTGAGCGCCCGGTTGTTGTCGTCGTACAGGATGTCGCCGTTGACCCGCGAGCGGATCACCGACGCCTTGCCACCCTGCACCACCTGGACGCTGCCGCCGATGCGCGCACGCGCCTTGACGACCACGTTCGCGGCGTCCTCGGCCTGCACGTTGCCGATCACGCGGACACCCTTCGCGCGAAGCGTGGCGCCCGTCTCGACCTTGATCGTGCCCTTCACGTAGGTGCCCTCGAGCACGCACGTGCGGCCGTCGGGGACCTTCACGTTGTCCAGGGTCACGGCTCCCACCGTCCCGCGGCAGGTGTACTCCTCGGCCACGGCGGGCGTCGCCGGGACCACGCTGAGCGAGACGACGAGCACGATCGCACCGGCGAACTTCTTCATGACGACCCCCTGGCCCTGTCGATCCATGTCACCCAGGGTACGCCGCGCCGATGAGCCCTCCGTGTGAGCCCGATGAGAAGCTCCTCATCCGCTTCCCATCCGTCGGACCGGCGGGCTCGCTATGCCGCGATCGTCGCGACGTCGGCTCGGGCGCGACGGCGGCTCTGCTGCACGAGCTTGCGCACGACGTACGCCGCATCCCGCCCGACCCCCGGGAGCGCGTCGGAGCCGAAGGAGAACTGGATCGGCAGCCCGACGAAGTACAGACCCGGCTCGGTGGTCACGACACCGCGCTCGTGCATCGGCGCGCCGTCCTCGCCGAAGACCGGCAGGTCGACCCACGAGAGGTCCTGGCGGAACCCCGTGCACCAGACCACGGTGTCGACCGGCAGGACCCGGCCGTCCTCGAGCACCGGCAGGCCTCCCTCGGAGGCCATCACCTTCGGGACGCGCCGGACGCCCGCGGCCAGGAGCTGCTTCGGCTTCACGCGGATCAACGGATCCCCGTGCGAGGCCGACTTCCGCAGCACCCTGCGCCCGATCGGGTTCCGGAGCGTGAGCACGTGGCGGCCGAAGAAGACCACCACCCGAACGGCCACGAACCGCGCGAACGCGCGGTCGATGTCCGCGGGGACATGCCCGCGGTCGGGTCCGGACAGGGAAACCGCGTGCGTCCGGGCGAGTTCGAGCGCGATGTCGCCACCCGAGTTCCCCGCGCCCACGACGAGCACGGCGCCGTGGGGGATCTGCGAGGGGTTCCGGTACTCGCTCGAATGCAGCTGCAGGATCCTCGGGTCCAGCTCGCGCGAGACCGCCGGCACACGGGGGTCGCGATGCGCGCCCGATGCCATGATCACGCTCGCCGCCTCGAACCGGCGGTCGCCGGCCGTCACGACGTACGTCTCCCCCTCGCGCCACAGCCGATCGACCCGGATCCCGGTCCGGACGGGCAGCGCGAGCCGCGCGGCGTACGCCTCGAGGTAGTCCGCCATCTCGTCCCTCGTGGGCATCGCCGAGCCAGGTCCGGGGAAGCGGTCGCCGGGCAGCCCGACGTACCGCGCCGGCGTGAACAGGCGCAGCGAGTCGTAGCGCTGGCGCCAGTTGTCGCCGATCCGGTCGTTCGCGTCGAGGACGACGAACGAGCGCGCCGCCCGCTTCAGGTGATAGGCGGCCGAGAGACCGGCCTGTCCCCCACCGATGACCACCGTGTCGAACCGCTCGACCTGCATGGCATGACCTCCCCGTCGACGTGGGTCGACGGTAGGTCGGCGGAGGGGGCCGGCACATCGCCGGAACCAGCCAACCCACCACCGTCCGTCGTGGTGAGAACGCACCATTCAGGCCAGGCCGTGCTCGTATGCGTAGGCGGTGGCGGCGGCGCGCGAGGACACCCCGAGCTTCGCGAACATGTTCTGCAGGTGCCGGGCGACGGTGTGCTCGCTGATCACGAGCTCGACGGCGATGTCCCGGTTCGTCTTGCCGGCCGCCACGAGCCGGAGGACCTCCATCTCGCGCGGGGTGAGGCCGCTCGGCGGGGCGTGTGGCTCCCCGAGGAGCCGCGCCGTCGCCTCGGCGTCGAGCCGGGCGCCCAGCCGCTGGAAGGCCCCGAGCGCCGCTCGGAGCTCCGCGCGCGAGCCGTCCTCGTCCCCGCCCTCGCCGAGCGCCCGTCCGTACAGCGCGCGGGAGACGGCCGTCTCGTACGGGAGCCGTAGAGCCTGGCAGGCGTCGATCGCGTGGCGCAGGCGCTCGAGCGCCGCGGACACATCCCCCTGCGCGAGCCGCACCTCGCCGGCCGCGGTGGTCGCCGCGGCATCGAAGGCCGGCAACCCGGTCTCGGCGGCGATCGCCGCGAGCTCGTCCGCCTCCGCACGAGCCTCGTCCAGCGCTCCGGCCGCGATCGCGGCGCGGACGTCCGCCGCCAGCAGCCGCACGCGCCGAGCCGGGACGCGCTCGGCGGTCAGGGCCAGCCGCAGCGCCGCGCGCGCCGGCTCCACCCTTCCCTGCGCGAGGCGAAGCAGCGCCAGCCCGGGCTGCGGGTCGGCGCCGAGCTCCTGGGCGCGGACGAACGCCTCCTCCGCACCGGCCAGGTCGCCCGTGCGGCGCCGGATCTCGCCCACCTGCACCAGCGCCGAGGCCGCGAGCCCCGGCTCGACCGGCTCGAGCTCGGCCAGCGCCCGGACCGCCTCCGTCTCGGCCTCGGTCCACAGGCCCTGGAGACGCGCCACCTCGGCACGGTTGATCCGGCACATGCCGGGGAACGGCGCGGACGATGGGAGCGACTCGCACCAGACGCGGGCGGCGTCGCTCCACTCGCCCGCGCGGCGCACGTCGCTGAGCTCGAGGCACGCCCCGATGAGCGCGCAGTAGATGATGCCGGTGAAGTACGGACTGAGGTCGCCGGCCACCACCGCCGCCATCGCCTCGTCCATCAGCGGGAGACCCTCCGCCACGCGTCCGGCCTCGATCAACGCGAGCCCCTTCGTGTGGAGCGACATCGCGACCAGGTCCCGGCTGCCGGTCCGTTGCCCGATCGCGACCGCGCGGTCCGCGAGCCGGGCGGCGCCGTCCGTGTCGCCCGAGAAGCGCGCGACGGTCGCCTCGACCATGAGCAGGAACCCGTGCTCTGCGTCCTCCGGCACGGCCTCGGCGTGCCGGCGCGCGCGCATCAGGAACCCGGCGCCGACCGAGTGCTCGTCGCGGACGAAGTGCTCGATCGCGAGACGCGCCGCGATACCCGCGGCGCCCAGGTCGTCCCCCTCGGCAGCGCACGCCGCGTACGCCTTCGTGCGCAGCTCGAGCGATTCCGGGAACCGCGAGGTCCACCACGCCGCATCCGCCAGCGCCTCGAGGTCGCTCGGGGTCAGCGCCGAGGCGTCCACGGCGTGGAGCGCGTCGTAGGCGTCGGCCCAGGCGCCTCGGGCGAGCGCCTCGCGCCCCCGGACGATCGCGGCGTTCGACTCTCCCACGCTCCCCCCTGCGACGACGCTCCAGGGTACCCTCCCGCCGTGATGACCTCGTGACGACGTTCGACCTGGGGATCGAGGGCGCCACCGTCGTCACGGCCCGCGAGCGGCGTCGGGCGAACGTCTACGTCTCCGGCGGGCGTATCGCCGCCATCTCGGACGGGCGGGAGCCCGCTCGCGAGGTGGTGGACGCGGGCGGGCTGCTCCTGCTCCCCGGGATGGTCGACACCCACGTCCACCTGATGGACCCCGCCGAGACCGAGCGCGAGGACTTCCCGACCGGCACGGCGGCCGCCGCCAGGGCGGGTGTCACCACGATCGTCGAGCACACGCACGCCGGTCCCGTCCGGCGGCCCGAGGACCTGGTCGAGAAGCGCGAGTACCTGCGGGACCGCTCGCGCGTCGACTTCGGCCTCGCCGCGCACGCGTGGCCCGACATGCTCGAGCAGGTCGAGCCGCTGTGGCGCGAGGGCGTCACGTTCTTCAAGGCGTTCACGTGCACCACGCACGGCGTCCCGGGGTTGGACGACGTCCGACTCCGCGACCTGTTCGAGCGCGTCGCGGCGCTGGGCGCCACGTGCCTGGTCCACAGCGAGGACGAGACGCTGACGGCCGAGGCCGAGCGCGCGCTCCGAGCGGCCGGCCGCGACGACGGCGGGGTGATCCCGGAGTGGCGGAGCCGCGAGGCCGAGCTGACGGCGCTCGAGCGCGTCACGGGCATCGCGCGCGAGACCGGTGCGCGGGTGGTCCTCGCGCACGTCAGCCACCGCGAGGCGCTCGACGTCGTCGCCCGGGAGCGCGACCTCGGCGCACGGGTCCTCGCGGAATGCTGCCCACAGTACCTGACGCTGCTCGAGGACGAGGTGCGCGAGCACGGCGCGCTCCGCAAGTTCACGCCGCCCGCCCGCGCACGGACCCAGGACGACCTGCGCGCGATGTGGACGGCGCTCGTGGACGGGACGATCCATCACGTCTCGACCGACCACGCCCCCTCGACCAGGGCGCAGAAGGCGTCGGGGTCGATCTGGGAGGCGCCGTTCGGACTGCCCGGGCTCGACACGACCCTGCCGGTGCTGCTCGACGGCGCCGCGCTCGGGCTCCTCAGCTACGAGCGGGTCGCCGAGGCGTACGCCGAGGCACCGGCTCGCGCGTACGGCCTGTTCCCCCGCAAGGGCGGGGTCGCCGTCGGATCCGACGCCGATCTGGTCCTCGTGGACCCCACCGAACACTGGACGGTCCGCGACGATGACGTGATCTCGAAGGCGGGCTGGTCGCCCCTCGCGGGACGCAGGCTCACCGGTCGCGCGATCGGCACCTACCTCCGGGGAACGCTTGTGGCGTCCGGTGACGAGGCCGTCGCCGAGCCCGGGGTGGGCGAGTACCTGCCCGGCGCGGGGACTGCCCGCGATGGGTAGCCCCAGTCCGCCCGTTCAGGCTCACCTCCGTGCCCCGGTGGCCGATATCCGATGTATGACCCGCATCCGGACCACCTGCCCCACCTGTGGGGAGGTGGATATCGCGCCCGACTCGGTGCTCCTGTACCTGCCGCCCGCACGCGACCGGTGGTTCTACTCGTTCACGTGCCCGGTCTGCGGCCGAGGCGTCCACCACGCCGCAACCCGCGAGATCGTGGCGATGCTGGTCGCGGCGGGCGAGAAGGCGACGGCCCAGGCCGGGATCTCGCTCGAGGACCGGGCCCCGGACCCGACCGCGCCGCCCTTCACGCTGGACGACCTGATCGAGCTGCACTTCCTGCTCCAGGACGAGCTGACGATCCCGAAGCTGCTCCACCGGTGATCCCCGCGCGTGTCTCCGAGCTGCTGCATAGGTTCGAACCACCGTACCCATGCAGCCGTTGGGATACTGACCTCGACACCGTAGAGGGAGTATGAAGTGAGTGAGTCGTTGACGAAGGTGGTGACCCCGATGGAGCCGGACGAGCTGCTGTTCCCCGGCACGAGCCCAGACGATCTGAGCCGTCGACTCGGGCGGCTCCGCGTGTTCAACCTCGTGATGGCCCTGTTCCACGCGGGCCAGGGCGTCGCGATCCTCGCGCTCGCGACGAGCTTCGCGATCCCGGTCGTCGTGCACACCCTGACGGGCCCCCCGGGCTCGCCGTCCGAGACCGTCACGCTCTTCGACCTGAACATCGGGTGGGCGGTCGCCGCGTTCCTGTTCGTCTCGGCGATCGCGCACCTGCTGATCGCCTCACCCGGGGTGTTCTCGCGGTACGAGCGGATGCTCCTGATGGGCAGGAACGACTACCGCTGGGTCGAGTACTCGATCAGTGCCTCGATCATGGCGGTGCTGATCGCGATGCTCCCCGGCATCACGGACGCCGCCGCGCTCATCGCGATCTTCGGCGTGAACGCCGCGATGATCTTCTTCGGCCTCCTCCAGGAGCGCTACGAGCGACCCGGCGGGCGCATGTTGCCGTTCTGGCTCGGCAGCCTGGTCGGCATCTTCCCGTGGGTCGCGATCGGCGTGTACATGTCGGGCGTCGGGACGGACGTGCAGGTCCCGGGGTTCGTGTACGGGATCTTCTTCTCGCTGTTCGCGTTCTTCATGTCGTTCGCCGTGAACCAGTGGCTGCAGTACCGGCGCATCGGACCGTGGAGGGACTACCTCTTCGGCGAGAGGGTGTATGTGATCCTCAGCCTGGTCGCGAAGTCCGCGCTCGCGTGGCAGGTGTTCGCCGGCACGTTGGCCGACACCGCCTGACGCCCACAGGACCCGGCCGAGGGGCGTGCGCCCCATCAGCGTGTCGAGGTACGCGAGGCGAGCGCCCGTGGCCGGCGCGGTGACCTCGAGCCGGACCGACATGGCTCCGTCCTCCGTTCGGATCCCTGGTGCACCGTCACGTTCCGACCGCGGAGGCGCGAGGGCCGTAGGGGCCGGGCCGCTCGGGGCGCTCAGCGCGTCGCGCGCACGTTGCCGAGCCAGCTCTCGTACAGCCGCGCGTAGACGCCGCCGCTCGCGACCAGGTCGGCGTGCGTGCCTCGCTCAACGATCCGACCGGCGTCGAACACGAAGATCTCGTCGGCCGCCTCCGCGGTCGACAGCCGGTGCGCGATCGTGATCGTCGTCCGCCCGGCCGAGAGCCGTCGCAACGCCTCTGAGATCCGGCGCTCGGTCGCCGGGTCGACGGCGCTCGTCGCCTCGTCCAGGATGAGCACGCCGGGGCCGCCGATCTGCGCCCGAGCGAGCGACACGAGCTGCCGTTCGCCGACCGAGAGCGCGTCCCCGCGCTCCCCCACCCGGGTGTCCAGGCCCGCCGGCAGGGTCCGGACCCACGGGCCCAGCCCCAGCTCCTCGAACGCCGCCTCGACGTCTCGGTCGGTCGCGCCCTCACGGCCGGCGGCGACGTTCTCGCGCACGGTCATGTCGAACAGGAACCCGTCCTGCGGAACCATGCGGATCGAGCGGTGCCGCGCATCGGCCGAGACCTCGCGCAGGTCCACCCCGTCGACCGACACGCGGCCCGACGCCGGGTCGGCGAGCCGGGTGAGCAGCTTCGCGAACGTCGTCTTGCCCGAGCCGGTCTCGCCGACGACCGCGACGTGCGCGCCGGCGGCGACCTGTGCGCTCACGCCGTGGAGCACCGGCGCGCCGTCCTCGTAGGCGTAGCGGACGTCCTCGGCCCCGACGCCCAGGGCGCCGTGCGGCAGGTCCACGCCGGGCGAGGGCTCCACGATCTCGACGGGCTTGTCGAGCAGCGCGAGGATCTTCCGCCAGCCGGCGATCGCGGTCTGCGTCTCGCTGTAGATCTCGGGCAGGTCGGCGAACGGGTGCAGGAACAGGTCGGCCAGGAACAGGAACGCCGAGACCTGCCCGAACGTGAGCCCCCACCTAGGCCCGAACGTCGCGCCCACGACGACGACCACCGCGAGCGAGACCCCCCAGAACAGCGTCGTCATCGGGAACAGGATCGCGGTGCGAAGGTGCGCGTGGACCTGCGCGCGGTACCGCGCCTCGACCGAGCGCTTCACGCGTGAGTCGATCCGCTCCTCGAGGCCGTAGGCGCGGACGACCGCCGCGCCCATCACGCTCTCGCTCACCTCGGAGAGCATCTGCCCGACCCGCACCCGCACCAGGTCGTACGCGGCCGAGAGCGAGACCTGGAGCTTGCCCATCACGAACAGCAGCGGGCCGACGAGCAGGACCACCGGGATCGTGAGCCGCCACGAGTACGCGAGCATGAGCGCGAGCGCGCCGGCGACCTGGGCGATCGAGATGATCCACGCGATCCCGCCCCACTCGGTGAACTGCGACAGCGTGTCGACGTCGGCCGTGACCCTTCCGACGAACACGCCGCGCTTCTCGGTGGACTGCACCGCGGTCGAGAGCCCGTGGATGTGCTCGAACGTGCGGACCCGGAGGACCTTCAGCGCCTCCTCCGAGGCGCGGACCAGCCGCCGGGCGGCCGTCCGGCCCGCCAGGTACGTCACGGCGACCAGCACGAACGACGCCGTGCACACGCCGAGGACGAAGTCCGTGCGGAGCCGGCCGTCTTCGAACCCGTGGTCGAAGACCTGCTGGATCAGGATCGGCGCGACGAGCGCGGATGCCGTCGCCGCGAGCGAGACGACCACGGTGAGCGCGAGGCCACGGCGGAGCTCGGGGCTCTCCCGCAGGCCTCGGCGCAGCACGCCCCACGCGCTCCGAAGGTTCTCCGGGACCGGGAGCTCGTCCGCCGGGGCGACGACCTCGGCCTCGGCGGTTGCGGCGCTCATCGCTCGCCTCGCTCGTACGCGTGCACCATCGCGGCGTACCCCGGCTGCGACGCCATGAGCTCCTCGTGCGAGCCCGAGGCGAGCAGCCGGCCGCCCTCCAGGTACAGGACGCGGTCAGCCAGTCGGATCGTCGAGAGGCGATACGCGACCACGATCAGCGTGGCGTCGTGCTCCTCGCGGATGCCCGCCAGGATCCGCGCCTCGATCGTGGGGTCGACCGCGCTCGTGGCGTCGTCGAGGATCAGCAGCCGCGGCCGGCGGACGATCGCCCGGGCGAGCGCCACCCGCTGCCGCTCCCCGCCCGACAGCGTCGCCCCGCGCTCGCCGAGCACGGTGTCGTAGCCCTCGGGCAGCGCTCGGACGAAACGGTCCGCCTGCGCGATCCGGGCGGCGCGCTCGATCTCCTCCCGCGAGACCGCCTCGTCGAGCGCGATGTTCTCGGCGACCGTCGTCGCGAACAGGAACGACTCCTGGAACACGAGCATCGCGGCGCCTCGGAGCGACCGCGCCTCGGCGTGACGCAGGTCCACGCCGCCCAGCAGCACCCGGCCGTCCGTCGGGTCGTCCAGCCGCAGGAGGAGCTGCGCGAGCGTCGACTTGCCCACGCCGGTCGGCCCCACGAGCGCGATCGACTCGTTCTGCCGGACGCGGAACGAGACGTCCTCGAGCACGCGGGTCCCGTCGAGCGCGTGCCCGAGATCCTCCACGCGCAGATCGAGCGGGCCGTCCGGGATCGGCACCGGTCGCTCCGAGACGCGGATCGTGGTCGGCTCCTCGAGCACGGCGACGATCCGGTCGTGTCCGACGATCGCGCGGGGCAGCTCGGACAGGATCCACCCGACGAACCGCATCGGCCAGGCCAGGAGCCCGAAGAGCGTCACGACCTGGACGAGGTCGCCGATCGACATCGCGCCGACCGAGATCCGCCAGGATCCTACGGCCATCAGGACGGTGATCGCGATCGCCGGCAGCGCCTCGAGCGCCGGCTCGAACCCCGCGCGGATCAGGCCGCCCTCGACCCGCGCGCGACGGAGCTCCTCGGCCTTCGCGGCCAACCGCTCGGTCTCGGCGCGCTCGCGGCCGAGCGTCTTCACGACGAGCGCGCCGTCCACCGACTCGTGCGCGACGGACGAGACCTCGCCGATCCGCTCCTGCGCCCGCTGCGCCGGCCCCTGCATCCGCGCGGCGAACGTGCGGTTCAGCACCCCGAGCGTCGGGAACAGCAGGAACCCGATCAGCGCAAGGAGCGGGTCGATCAGGAGCATCGCGACCATCGCGAACACCACGAGCAGGATCACGCCGACCGCGAACGGGACCGGGTACAGCACGTCGACCGCGGCCTCGACGTCGGCCTCCATGTGTGCGAGGAGCTCTCCCGTCGGCTTCGCGCGGTGGTACGCGAGCGACAGGTCCCGGTAGCGATCCGAGACCCGGCGCCGGAGCGTCGCCGCCACCGCCGACCCCAGCACGCCGCTGAAGTAGCGGCGGACGCCGATCCCGAGCGCCCGGATCATCGCGAGCCCGACGATCGCGGCGGCACCGAGCCAGATCGTGCTCGTCGAGACGCCGGTCGAGAACGCCGGCCGCAGGACCTCGTCGGTGACCCGGCCGAGCGCGGCCGTCACCGCGATCGAGCCCGCGGCGAACACCGCCGCCCCCATGACCGAGATCACGAACGGCTTCGGATGGGCGCGGACGTACGAGGCGATGAGACGGAGCCCGCGCGCGAACAGCCCTCGATCTCGCGCCTCGGGCAGGGTCGCCGCGCTCACCCCTCGAGGGTCTCCCCGAAGGTCTCCGCGTACTCCTCGTCGGTGACCGGCGGCCCCCACTCGGCGTCGCCACCACCGTTCACGGCGACGTGGACGAGCGGCGCGTCGGGTGTCGCGCCGTGGAAGTGCCACTCGCCCGGCTCGACGTGGATCACGTCGCCCGGCTGGAGCGTCCGCCCGACCTCGCCGCCCGAGCGCACCCGCCCCCGGCCGGCGACGGCGTACAGGAACTGACCGCCGGGGTGCCGGTGCCAGTGCGTTCGAGCGCCGGGGGAGAAGTGCACCACGCCGACGTTGTCTCCGTCCCGGTCGGCCAGCGTGCTGCGGTGCCATACCTCGCCGGTGAACCTGGCCACGTCCCCGCGCTCGAACGTCCCCTCGCTCCCTGGCGACACCCGCATGGCACCCCTCCTCCGACGTCGAGCCGACGCTACCAGCCGGCGCCGGCGCCGGGGCGCGGCCTCGTGCTCACCGACTTCCGGCCTAGCCCGCGGCCGTCCCCGAACGCCCTACGGCAGTGGGGCGGCCGGGGAAAACCATCACGGTTGGGTAGCCCCGTCATGCCTGTTCCGGCTCGCGTTCCTCCCCCCAACGGCCGATACGGAAGTCATGACAGCCATCAGGACCAAGTGCCCCACATGCGGAGAGGTGGACCTGAGCCCCGGGGAGATGTCCCTGTTCATGGCGCCGTCGGGCGACCGGCTCTCCTACAGCTTCACGTGCCCCGAGTGCAGCCTGGAGGTCGACCGCCCCGCAAGCCGCAAGACGGCCGCGCTGCTGATCGCCGCGGGGGTCGAGACGATCCCCCTCCCGCTCGAGGACCAGCTCGTCCTCCCACCCGAGGACCGCAGCCCGGTCCCGGACGCTCCGCCCCTCACGCTCGACGACCTGATCGAACTGCACTTCCTCCTGCAGGACGAGCGCGCGCTCGCCGAGCTCGCCGACCGCTGAACCCCCGCCACCGCGGCGGCCCGAGCGCTCACCGCTCGGGTCGTCCGCGTACGTGCCGGACGAACGTGCGGAACGGAATCAGCAGGAACAGCGCGATGGCCAGGTACAGGACGACCGCGGCCGTCGGCGCGACCACGCCGATCGCGATCGCGAGCGCGTAGACGGCCAGGCTCGGATCGAGCTTCGCCGTCACGGCGCGCACCCGTTCCTCGGGGCGGTCGCCGTGGATCAGACCCTCTGCGACCGCGTACCGCCACAGGACGCTCAGCGTCGCGGAGATCGCGAGCAGGTTGACGCCGTAGATCGAGACGGCGACGCGCTCAGCGTCGAGGTCGTGCAGGTACGCGCCGATCATCCCCGTCGGGAACGGGAGGACCGACACGAAGAACAGGAAGAGGAGGTTCAATCGGAAGAACACGGAGTCGACCTCGGCGATGTGATCGGTGACGGCGGCGTGCGCCACCCACGCGGCGCCGATCGACGCGAAGCTCACGAGGTAGGCGAGGTACTCGGGCCACTGCTCCACGATCCCTTCCCACACAGACCCGCTCTCGAGCGCGGGGGGCGACAACTCCAGGACCAGGAGCGTGATCGCGATCGCGGCGACGCCGTCGCTGAACGCCTCCATCCGACCCTTGCCGTACCGGTGACCGGTGCTGCGGTTGGCGGGACCCCCGCTCATCGGCGGAGCATAGACCGGGCGTCGGCGCTAGGCGAAGAACGGCGTGATGGCTTCGACGGCCCGCGCCAGACGCGCCGATCGGCTGCCCGTCACCTCGATCCACGGCAGCCCGCGCTCCTCGAGGACCTCCTCGAACCGTGCCGTCATGTGCGCGCGGGTCTCGTCGCCCAGGCGGATGTCGTCGGGTTCCCATGGGACCCCGACGTGGTCGGTCAGCAGGTACAGCGAGTACGGGGCTCCGTGCGCCTCGACGGCCCGCCAGGTGGCGTCCGAGGTCGAGCCCAGATAGACCTCCTCCCACAGGGCGGTGGCCAGACTGTCCGTGTCGCAGAAGACGATCCCGGTCGGCGCCTCTCGCGCCATCCGGTCCTCGAGGGCGTTCTGCTCGAGCGCGATCCGCAGGAAGTCGCTCGGCAGCCACTGGTCGCCCGTGCCGATCGTGAACTTCTCCACGGTGTACTCGCGACCGTACTCGGGAACCCAGATCGTCTCGTACGCCGACGCGAGCTGGCGGGTCAGCGTGGTCGAGCCCGACGATTCGGCGCCCACGATGCACACCCGCCGCACGTAGTGGGCGCGGACCGGGGCGTCGATGTAGCGCCAGTACGCGGCGGGATCGGCCCGGATCTGCGTCCCCGAGACGTCGATGTAGCTCCGTCCTACGTACTCGTTCCGGCACGGTGAGCCCTGGAGCTCGGCGATCGCCGCGGCCCACGGCGCCCCGTAGGGCTCGGAGGTGAACACCGCGTCGATCCGCTCGCGTCCCACGCACTCCCACGCGTGGCGGGCCCATGCCTCGGAGTCGTCCTCGACCTCGATATCGGGGACCACGATCACCGATGCGTCCGGGTGGAGCTCCCGGAGCCACGAGGCGCGGAGGCGCGACGACGGGTCCTCCCCACGGCCGTCGACCACCATGACGGTCACCCGATCGGCCCTGGAGACCGCCGTGTCGATCAGGTACCGGTGCCCGCGGTGCGGCGGGTAGAACTTGCCCACCACGACACCGTGCGTCATCCTCGGCCACTCCTCCCCCTGCAGATGTGCCGAACGGTAGAGGTCGAAGGTAGCGGCGTCCACCTAGCATCCCGGCAGCGAGCTCGAGCGAAAGGGGTGCCGCGATGTCCGATCTCCCGTTCGAGGACCGGACCGACTTCGAGGACGCCGACCGAGGCTTCATCGCGAAGCTCGACCCGGGGGTCGTCACGGCGGACGACGGCCGCGTGGTATGGGACAACGACGCGTACGCGTTCCTGGCCGGGGACTGTCCCGAGACGGCCAACCCGAGTCTGTGGCGCCAGGGGCAGCTCTGCGCGAAGCAGGGCCTGTACCAGGTCACCGAGGGCATCTACCAGGTCCGCGGTCTGGACCTGTCGAACATGACCCTGGTGGAGGGCGATCGCGGTGTCGTCGTCATCGATCCGCTCGTCTCCGCCGAGACGGCGGCGGCCGCCCTCGGGCTGTACCGAGAGCACCGCGGCGACCGGCCGGTCACGGCGGTGATCTACACGCACTCGCACGTCGACCACTTCGGCGGGGTGGAGGGCGTCGTGACCGACGAGGTGCCGGTCGTCGCGCCGGAGGGTTTCATGGAGCACGCGGTCTCGGAGAACGTCTACGCCGGCCTCGCGATGAGTCGCCGGGCCCTGTACATGTACGGTGCGGTCCTCGAGAGGGGACCGGCGGGTCACATCGGTACCGGCCTCGGCATCACGAACTCGACCGGCTCGATCGGACTGATCCCGCCCACCCTGAGCGTCACCCACACCGGCCAGGAGGAAACCCTCGACGGCATCCGGATCTCGTTCCAGCTGACGCCGGGGACCGAGGCCCCCGCGGAGATGAACTTTCTGTTCTCGGAGCATCGCGCGCTCTGCATGGCGGAGAACGCGACCCACAACCTGCACAACATCCTGACGCTACGTGGCGCGCCCGTGCGCGACGCTCGCGTGTGGTCCCGCTACCTCCAGGAGGCGATCTTGCTGTTCGTCGACCGGGCCGACGTTGCCTTCGCCTCGCATCACTGGCCCACCTGGGGTCGCGAGCGCATCGTGACGTGGCTGTCCGAGCAGCGGGACCTGTACGCGTACCTGCACGACCAGACGCTGCGGCTCCTCAACGCCGGGTACACGGGGATCGAGATCGCCGAGATGATCCAGATGCCCCCAACGATCGAGAACGCGTGGCACGCCCGCGGCTACTACGGCTCGGTCAGCCACAACGTGAAGGCGATCTACCAGCGCTACATGGGCTGGTTCGACGGGCACCCGGCCTCACTGTGGGAGCTCCCCCCGGAGGAGTCCGCGGCGCGCTACGTCGAGTGCCTCGGCGGCGTGGACGCCGTCGTCGAGCGAGCGCGCGCGTACGTGGACGCGGGCGACCTGCGGTTCGCCTCGCAGCTGCTGAAGCACGCGGTCTTCGCCGACCCGGACCACGCGGAGGCCAAGGAGCTCCTTGCCGCGACCTTCGAGCGACTCGGTCACGGGTCCGAGAACGGCCCCTGGCGCAACTTCTTCCTGATGGGCGCGAGGGAGCTCCGTGAGGGCATCGTGCCGGTCCCGATCCAGGCCAACGTGGGGATGGTCGCCGCACTCTCCGTCGAGCAGCTGTTCGACTCGATCGCGATCCGCGTCGATGGCCCGAGGGCGTGGTCGGAGCACTTGACGATCGACTGGCACCTCACTGACCTGGGCGAGCACCACCGGATGACGCTGTCGAACGGGGTCCTCATCCACTACCCCGACCCAGGCGCGGGGGAGGTCGACCTGACGCTCACGCTCACGAAGCCGCAGCTGCTGGGGATGCTTGCGAGCGGAAGCGCGGAGGGCGTCGTGCACGAGGGCGACCTCGGCGCCATCGGGCGACTGATATCGGTGCTCGAGGACCAGAACCCAGACTTCGCGATCGTCACGCCCTGACGCCGAGCCGGAGGGCGGCGTTCCTCGAGCGGGCTCAGCCGAGCGCCGCGAGGAAGTCGTCGAGGTCGGGCTCGACGTGGAAGCTCGGCTCGAGCGTGCCCTCGAGCGCCTCCACGGTCTTGTAGCCGTTCCCGGTGACGAGCGCGACGGTCTCCTCCTCGGGACCGACCACGCCCTGCTCGACCAGCCGTTTCAGCACGGCGATCGTCACGCCGCCGGCGGTCTCGGTGAACACGCCCTCGGTCTCGGCGAGCATCGCGATACCCTCGATCACCTCGGCCTCCGTGCACAGCTCGACGACGCCGCCGGTGCCGCGCGCGGTCTCGATCGCGTACCAGCCGTCGGCGGGACTGCCGATCGCGAGCGAGCGCGCGATCGTGTCCGGCTTGACCGGACGGACCTCGGTCGCGTTCGTCCGGAACGCCTGCGCGACGGGAGAGCAACCCTCCGGCTGGGCGCCGCTGATCCGGTAGGGCGTCGGCTCGACCGCGCCGATCGCCTCGAGCTCGCGGAAGGCACGGTGGACCTTCGTCATGAGGGCGCCGGACGCGATCGGAACCACGACGTGGTCGGGCAGGCGCCAGCCGAGCTGCTCGGCGACCTCGAACCCGAGCGACTTCGAGCCCTCGGCGTAGTACGGACGCATGTTCACGTTCACGAACGCCCACGGCAGGGCCTCGGCCACCTCGGAGCACAGGCGGTTCACCGCGTCGTAGTTCCCCCTCACGGCGACGACCTTCGCGCCGTAGGCCTCGGTCGCGAGGATCTTCGCGCGCTCCAGGTCCTCGGGCACGAACACGTAGCACGGCATGCCCGCCTTCGCCGCGTGCGCCGCGGTCGCGTTCGCGAGGTTGCCCGTCGAGGCGCAGCTGATGGCCTCGAACCCGAATGCGCGGGCCATCGTGATGGCCACGCTCACGACCCGGTCCTTGAACGAGTTGCTCGGGTTCACCGAGTCGTCCTTGACCCAGAGCGCGCGCAGGCCCACCCGCTCGGCCAGGCGGTCGGCGCGCCGCAGCGGCGTGTACCCGGCGCCCAGGTCCACGCGCGGGATATCCGGCCCGCCGGGAAGGAGGAGCTCGTAGCGCCACAGGCTCTGTGGCCCGGCCTCGACGTCCTTGCGGAAGTCGAAGCCGTCCACGTGCGCCAGGTCGTACGCGGGCTCGAGGGGGCCGAAGCACTCCTCGCAGATCGTGCGGGCCTCGACCGGGAAGCGCGTGGCGCACTCCCGGCACTCGAGCGCCGCGGGGCTGGTGATCGTGGTCATACGTCCCGTCCTCGGCGTCTACCGCGAGGTCCGTAGCCTAGCGTCCCGTGGCCAGGCGACGCCCGGTGTCCCGACTTGCACCGGCTGGATGAGGGTCCCTAGCATCGGGCGACCCCCGAGGAAGGGAGGACCCGCATGCGCGGACGCGTCGCGGCCATGATGGCCGCACTGCTCCTCGGATCGCTGGTGGTATCGGCGCCCGTGGGCAACGCGGCGATCCCCGGAGCCGATCTGGTCCAGCTGTGCGAGAGCCTGTTCGGCGGCACGTTCGGCTCCCCGAACACGGAGACCTTCGCGGCGTGCCAGTGGAACATGGCGTTGATCGACGCGTCGGACGACGGCAGCTACGGCCTCGCGACCGGCGCTGGCGTGAAGGTGGGCGTCATCGACAGCGGCGTCGACTTCAACCACCCGGACATCGCGCCGAACCTGGACGTCGCCCTGTCGTGCTCGTTCATCTTCGACGACACGCCGACGGCCAACCCCGCCGAGATCGCGAACGGCGACTGCACGAACAAGACCGCCGTTCAGGACCTGGCCGGGCACGGCACGCACGTCGCGTCGCTCATCGCGGCGCCGGTCAACGGCGTCGGCATCGCGGGCGTGGCCCCCGAAGCGACGATCGTGGGGCTCAAGGCCTGCACCGAGCAGGGGCTCTGCTTCGTCGACTCGGTCGCGGCGGCGCTCCGGTACGCCGGCGACCAGGGCCTGGACGTCGTGAACCTCAGCCTGTTCGTCGACCCGTTCCTCTATTACTGCACGGACGACCCGGAGCAGCGCGGCATGCTGAAGACGCTCGAGCGCGCGGTCCGCTACGCGCAGCAGCGCGGCGTGCTCGTCGTGGCCTCCGCCGGGAACGAGACCGACGACCTGCAGCACCCCACGACCGATGAGATCAGCCCGGACTGGCCGCCGGACTCCGCGGAGATCCGCTTCATCCACAACAACTGCCGCGTGGCGCCGGCCGAGATCGCCCGCGTGCTCACCGTCTCGGCGACCGGACCGATCGGGTACCCCGAGTACGACCTCTGGATCGCCGACTACTCGAGCGTCGGGATGTCGATCGTGGACGTCACCGCCCCCGGCGGCGACTACTTCCGGGCGAGCGGGACCGTGCAGGACGCCGTACTGGGGGCGATCCCGATCGGCTCGGCGATCTGGAACGCGTTCGACCCGCTCAACGCCAACTTCCCGGGCATCACCACCACGGACGCCGGAGCCGGCTACATCTTCCTCAACGGCACGTCGATGTCGTCGCCACATGCCGCGGGGGTCGCGGCACTGGTCGTCGAGATGCACCCGGCCTGGGCCCCCGGCGCGGTGAAGGCGGCGGTGCAACGCACGGCCGAGCAGCTCCCCTGTCCCGAGGACTGGGAGCCGCTGTTCCCGGGCGACGACCGCCAGCGCTGCTACGGCAGGAACGGCCGGACGTCGTTCTTCGGCCACGGGCTCGTGAACGCCGAGGCCGCCGCCTCCGCGTAGCGGGCCCGTCCGTTCGAGATCCGGCCCCCGACTGGGCGCGGGGGCCGGATCTCGTTCACCAGGTCACGGCGCCATGGTTGGCCTGGCCCACCACGGCCCCGTACTTCGCGAGCGCACCCTGCGTGTAGCGCGGGGCGGGCGCGGACCACTCGGCGCGGCGGCGCTCGAGCTCGGCGTCGTCCACCTCGACCGCGATCCTCCGCGCGTCGGCGTCGATCACGATCCGGTCCCCGTCGCGCACGAGCGCGATCGGGCCGCCGACGAACGCCTCGGGCGCGATGTGCCCGACGCTGAAGCCCTTCGTGGCGCCGCTGAACCGCCCGTCGGTGATGAGGGCCACCTCCTTGCCGAGACCCGCGCCGGCGACCGCCGCCGTCACCGCGAGCATCTCGGGCATGCCGGGCGCGCCCCTCGGACCCTCGTACCGGATCACGAGGACGTCGCCCGGCACGATCGCGCCGCCCGTGACCGCCGCGAACGCGTCGATCTCGGAGTCGAAGACCTTCGCGGTGCCGGTGAACACGAGGCCCTCGGCACCGGCCGCCTTCATCACCGCGCCGTCGGGCGCGAGGTTCCCGCGCAGGATCGCGGTCCCGCCCCACGGGTGCAGCGGCGCGTCGAACGCCCGCACGACCACGCCGTCGGGCGCCGGCGGGTTCACGGCCTCGAGGTTCTCGGCCTGTGTCTTGCCGGTCACCGTGAGGCAGTCGCCGTGCAGCAGGCCGTGATCGAGGAGCACCTTCATCACGACCGGCACGCCGCCGACCCGGTCGAGGTCGCTCATCACGAAGCGTCCGGCCGGGCGGACGTCCACGAGGTGCGGCACGTCGCGCGCGATGCGGTCGAAGTCCTCGAGCTCGAGCCCGACGTGCGCCTCGCGGGCGATCGCGAGCAGGTGCAGGACCGCGTTCGTCGAGCCCGCGAGCGCCATCGTGACGGCGATCGCGTTCTCGAACGCTTCCGTGGTCATGATCTCGCGCGGGAGCGGGCCGCCGTCCGCGACGAGCCGGGCGGCGAGCGCTCCGGACTCGCGCGCCGCGACCTCGCGGCGGTAGTCGACGGCGGGTGGGCTCGCGCTGCCGGGGATCGACATCCCGAGCGCCTCGCCCACCGCGGCCATCGTGTTCGCCGTGTACATCCCGGCGCACGACCCGGCCCCCGGGCACGCCGAGCGCTCGACGCCCAGGAGCTCCTCGTCGGACAGGGTCCCCTTCGCGTGGGCACCCAGGGCCTCGAACACGTCCTGGATCGTGACGTCACGACCCTCGTAGGTGCCGGGCAGGATCGTGCCGCCGTAGAGGTAGACGCTCGGCAGGTTCAGCCGGGCCATCGCCATGAGCATCCCGGGCTCGGACTTGTCGCATCCGGCGATCCCGACGAGCGCGTCCATGCGCTCGGCGTGCATCATGAGCTCGACCGAGTCGGCGATGAGGTCGCGCGACATCAGCGAGGCCTTCATCCCCTCGTGCCCCATCGAGATGGCGTCGCTCACCGCGATCGTCGTGAACTCGATCGGCACGGCGTCGCCCTGCCGCACGCCCTCCTTCGAGAGCGCCGCGAGCTTGTCGAGGTGGTAGTTGCAGGGGGTCACCTCGTTCCAGCTGGAGGCCACGCCAACCTGCGGCTTGCCGAAGTCGTCCTCGCCGAAGCCGACGGCTCGGAGCATCGCGCGAGCGGGTGCGCTCCTCGGGCCCTCGGTGACCATCCAGCTCCGCGGTCTGCGGTCGGGGCTCATCGCGTGCCACCTCCTTCGCCGGGACGTGCCCGCACGATAGCAGCGAAGCTCTGTCCGATGGACCTCGCGTCAGGCGGATACGAACGACAGGAGGAACGCGCCGGACGGGTCGAGGAGCGTCAGCGTCCGGCCCTCGATCCCGAACGTCGCGGCGCGGTCGAGCGCTTCGAAGAACGCCGTCTCCTGCGCCATCACGTCCGGTTCGCACGCGATCGCGGTGGCCTCGATCTCGCCGACCACGATCGCGTCTGCATCGACCTCGTACGGGGCGCCGTATCCGTTGCAGCCACCGCTTCCCGCCAGCCTGCCCTCGGTGTCGAACGTCGCGGTGACCTCGGTCCCTGCCAGGACGGAGGACACGGTCCCGCCCTCGCCGCCGATCCCGTCGAGCCGCCATGCCGTCCCCTCGAGCGGCAGCGCGCGCTCTGCCGAGAACCGGAGCGCCGGCCCGCCGCCCTCGAGCAGCAGGTCCGCGCCGTCGAAGCGGTACGACGCGACACGACCGAGCGCCGCCACGAACGCCGCCTCGAGCGCCATCACGGGCTCGTCGCACGCCATCTCGGTCATGCCCTCGACGCGGATCGAGATCTCGCCGTCCTCGCCCACCTCGTACGTCCCGCCATAGAGGTTGCATGCGGCCGTCCCACCGGCCTCACCGTCCCGGAGCCGGATCGTCGCGCAGGCGTCGCCGCGCGCATCGGGCTCGAGGGTCGCGACCGAGCTCGGATCGAGGATCCAGGTGACGCCCATGAGCTCCGGGTCCGCGCCGCGCACGGACGGGTCGTCGGAGCATGCGGCCAGGACCGCGGCGGTGAGGGCGATCGTGACGGCGAACCGGGGGGTGCGCATCGGAAGCGTCCTTTCGGCGCAGGCGTCCAACGCTGGGACGTACCGATGACCGCGGTCGGTTCCGCGGCCGAGGTGATCGCCCGGCCGACGCCGCTCATACCATGATGGACGACCCCGGGCATCCGCGAGACGCTCCCCACGGCGATGGGGCAGGATGACGGAGAGCCCGACCGAAGGAGTGACCCCTCGATGCCCGCAGTGCCGCGTCCCGCGGAGCGCTCGTGGTGGCTCGAGGAGGCGCTCGCCCGTCCGGAGTTCGTCGGTCCGGCCACGCCGCCGCTGCGCGGCGACACGACGGCCGACGTCCTGATCCTCGGCGGCGGGTACACCGGGATGTGGACCGCCTGGTTCCTGAAGGAGCGCGAGCCGGACCTGGACGTCGTCCTGCTCGAGGCCGACATCTGCGGGGGCGGGCCGAGCGGCCGCAACGGCGGCTTCTGCGACGGCTGGTGGGGTCACATCGGCGACATGGTGCAGACGTACGGGGAGGCCGACGCGCTCGAGCTGCTCATGACCTGCGGGCGCTCGCCGGCCGAGATCGGGGCCTGGTGCGAGCGTCACGGCGTCGACGCATGGTTCACGCAGGGCGGCGACCTC
Source organism: Actinomycetota bacterium (assembly GCA_035762085.1). Lineage (GTDB taxonomy): Bacteria > Actinomycetota > UBA4738 > UBA4738 > HRBIN12 > HRBIN12. The sequence continues at coordinate 21,174 of DASTPT010000094.1, forward strand.
GCCGTCGCGACGAGCCCCAGCGCCGAGGGCCGGTGGGAGGGCACGATCGAGGCCGCGCACCGCCTGGGCGTCGAGGACGAGTACCGCGCGCTCACGCCCGAGCAGGTCCAGGAGCGCTGCGCGTCGCCGGCGTTCGGCGGCGGCATGCTGATCGCCGACGCCGCGAACGTCCAGCCGGCGCGGCTCGCTCGAGGGCTCCGCAACATCCTGATCGAGCGCGGCGTCCGGATCTTCGAGGGTACGCCCGTCACGCGCTTCCGCGCCTCGAGGCCGGCGGTCGCCGAGACCCCGGGCGGCACGGTCCGAGCCGGTGAGGCCGTGATCGGGCTCGGCGCATGGGCCACGTGGTGGCGGGCGTTCAAGCCGATCCTGACGGTCCGCGGCTCGTACATGGTGATCACCGCGCCGGCGCCGGAGCGGCTCGAGCAGATGGGGTGGACCGGTGGCGAGCAGGTGCGCGACATCCGCTCCTCGATCCACTACGGGCGCACGACCCCGGACGGACGGATCGCGCTCGGTCTCGGCGGTCTGCAGCCCGATCTGGCTCGTCGGATCGACCGCCGGTACGACTACGAGGAACGGTACGCGGTCCGCGTCGCGCGGGACGTCGCGCGGCTGTTCCCCGCGTTCGCCGACGTGCCGGTCGAGGCGGCTTGGGGCGGTCCGATCAACGTGAGCGGGTTCACGATGCCGTTCTTCGGCTCGATGGGCGCCGCCGGCAACGTCCACTACGGCGTCGGGTACACGGGCAACGGCGTCGGGCCGAGCCACCTGGGCGGCAAGATCCTCGCGGCCCTCGCCACCCGTGCCGAGGACGGCTTCACGCGTCTGGCCGTCGTCGGCCGGGAGCCGAAGCGCTTCCCGCCCGAGCCGATCCGCTCGCCGGGGATGATGCTGGCGAACGCGGCGATCCGCCGGAAGGACGATCTGGAGGACGCGCGCCGGCGCGTCGACCCGCTCACGGGGTTCGTCGCCCGACTGCCGCGCCGGATGGGCTTCAACCTGGGTCCGCGATGAGGCCGAGGCGCCGACCGACGGACCTCCCGCGCCCGGCCGAGGGCTCGTGGTGGCTCGAGGAGTGCCTGGCGCTCCCGGAGTTCGCCGGCCCCGACACCCCGCCGCTCGGACGCGATACGAGCGCCGACGTCGTGATCGTGGGGGGCGGCTACACGGGCATGTGGACGGCGTGGTCGCTGCTGGAGCGCGCGCCCGGGATCGACGTCGTCCTGCTGGAGCAGGGGATCTGCGGCGGCGGGCCTAGCGGACGCAACGGCGGGTTCTGCAACGGCCTGTGGGAGGAGGCCGACCTGCTGATCGCCGAGCTCGGGGCCGAGGGCGCGCGTCGGACCGCGCTCGCGGCCGAGGCCTGTGTCCGCGAGATCGGCGCGTGGTGCGAGGAGCATGCGGTCGACGCATGGTTCGACCCCGTCGGGCACCTGGGCGTCTCGACCTCGGCGTCGCAGGACGGGGGATGGCGACCCACGGTCGAGGCGGCCCAGAGCCTGGGCTCGGACTGGTACCTCGAGCTCGCGCCGTCCGAGGTGCGCGAGCGCTGCGACTCGCCCGTCTTCCGCGCCGGCGTCCTCACGCCCGGGGCCGCGATGGTCCAGCCGGCCCGGCTGGCGCGAGGGCTCCGCCGGGTCCTGCTCGAGCGCGGCGTCCGGATCCACGAGGGCACGCCGGTGACGCGGTTCCGCGGCCGCGACGGCGCGGTCCACGTCGAGACGCCGGGCGGGACCGTGCGCGCCAGAGCCGCGGTGCTCGGCCTGGGCGCATACGCGGCCCCGCTGCGACCGTTCCGCCGCACCGTGCTCCCCCGGGGGACGTACATCATCCTCACCGAGCCGATCCCCGACCGCCTCGACCGGCTCGGGTGGACGGGCGGCGAGGGGATCTACGACCTCCGCACCGCGCTCCACTACGTGCGCACGACGCGGGACGGGCGGATCGCGTTCGGTGCGGCGTCCTCGCGCGCGGGCCTGGGGACCGGGCTCGGACCTCGGCTGCGGTACGACGAGCGGAGCGTCCGTCGGCTGCTGCACGACTTCGCGCGTTGGTTCCCCGCGCTAGCCGACGTCCGGTTCGAGTGCGCCTGGGGGGGGCCGATGGACGTGACCGCCCTGCACATCCCGTTCTTCGGCACGCTGCCCGGGGGCGGGGTCCACTACGGGCTCGGCTACACCGGCGGGGGCGTCGGCCCGTGCCGGCTGGGCGGCAAGATCCTGTCGGGCCTGGCGCTCGGGGTCGAGGACGAGCACACGACGCTGCCGCTCGTCGGCATCCGACCGCGGCCCTTCCCTCCCGAGCCCGTCCGCTCGGTCGGCGCCGCGATCGCGCAGGAGGCGATCGTCCGGAAGGACGAGGCCGAGGACGAGGGCCGCCGCCCGAACCGTCTCGTCGACCTGATCGCCCGGCTGCCGCGGCGGATGGGCTACCACCTCGGCCCGTAGGCGGCCGCGTTCGGCCTCCCGACGCGCCGGTGTCGCCGTCGTAGGCTGGAGGTTCACGGGGGAGGATCTCGTGGCCGACGTCATCGTGGCCGACAACCTCACGAAGTCCTACGGGACCCGTCGGGGCGTGGTCGAGCTCACCTTCACGGTCGCCCCGGGTGAGGTGTTCGGTTACCTGGGGCCGAACGGCGCCGGCAAGACCACGACGATCCGCACGCTGCTGGACCTCCTGCGCCCGACGAGCGGCCGGGCGACCGTGCTCGGGATGGACACGCACCGCGACGCCGTCCGGATCCACGGTCGCGTCGGGTACCTGCCGGGCGAGTTCTCGCTGTACGAGCGGATGACCGGCGGGGAGTACCTGACGTACCTCGGCAACCTGCGCGGCGGCGTGCCCGCCGACCACGTCCTCGACCTGGCCGAGCGCCTGGACGTGGAGCTCGGGATCCGCATCAAGACGCTCAGCCACGGCAACCGGCAGAAGCTCGGTCTGGTCCAGGCGTTCATGCACCGACCCGAGCTGCTGATCCTGGACGAGCCGACCCAGGGACTGGACCCGCTGATCCAGCAGGTGTTCTACGAGCTCGTCGAGGAGACCCGGGCCGACGGGCGCACCGTGTTCCTGTCCTCGCACGTGATGCCCGAGGTGGAGCGCGTGTGCGACCGTGTCGGGATCATCCGCGAGGGTCGGCTCGTGGCCGTCGAGGACATCGGCGACCTGCGCGCGAAGGAGATCCGCACGCTCGACGTCCACTTCGCCGCCCCGATCCGACCCGACGCGTTCGACGGCGTGCCGGGCGTCCACGAGGCCGCGGTGGTCGGCGACGCCGCGCGGATCACCGTCGGCGGCCCGATGGATGCCGTGATCAAGCGCGCCGCGGCGTTCGAGATCGTCGACCTGCGCAGCCACGAGCTCAGCCTCGAGGAGATCTTCCTCACGTTCTACGGGGGTGACGGCGGTGGCGAGTGAGGCGCTCCGCGCTCGGCCGATGTTGCGGACGGTGCTCGGCAAGACGGTGAGCGAGCAGCGCCGCGCGCTCCTGTGGTGGGCGCTCGGGCTGTTCCTGTCGGGCGCGACGTACGCGCCGTTCTACCCGAGCATCGTGGAGAACGCGGAGACGCTCGACCAGTACATGGAGAGCATGCCCGAGTTCATGAAGGAGGCGTTCCTCGGTGCGAGCGGCGACTTCACGTCGCCCGCCGGCTACCTGAACACCGAGCTGTTCAACCTCTTCGCGCCGCTGCTGCTGCTCCTGTTCGCGATCGGCGCGGGTGCCCGGGCGATCGCCGGCGAGGAGGAGCGGCAGACGCTCGACATCCTGCTCTCGACGCCGGTGCCGAGACACCGGGTGGTGATCCACAAGTTCGGGGCGATGCTCGTTGGGGGCGCCGTGCTCTCCGTCGCGCTATGGCTCTCGGTCCCGCTCACCGGCCCCCCGTTCGACCTGACCCCGAGCCTCGTGGATCTCACCGCGGCCGTGTTCATGTGCTTCCTGCTCGCGATGGCCTTCGGGGCGATCGCGCTCGCGATCGGCGCGGCGACGGGTCGGCGCGCGCTCGCGGTCGGCGTGACGGCGGGGATCGCCGCCGGGGCGTACCTGCTCGACCTCCTGGTGCCGGCGATCGACTCGATCGAGTTCCTCCAGCTGCTCTCGCCGTTCCACTACTACCTGGGCGCCGAGCCGATGATGCGCGGCCTGGACGTCGGGAACTCGCTCGTGCTCGCGGGCATCGCCGTCGTCGCGTTCGGCGCCGCGGTCCTGCTGTTCGAGCGGCGGGATCTGGCCGCGTGAGCCCTACGGGATCGGGAATGGCTCGTAGCCCGGCGCCGACATCGGCCAGGGGTTCGCGCGCTCCCACGCCCGTCCGAACGTGAGCGCCAGGTCGTCCCGGAAGCGCGGGGCGACGACCTGCAGGCCGAAGGGCACGCCGTTCGGGCTCACCCCGGCCGGCACCGAGAGCGCCGGGTGGCCGCTCAAGTTGAACGGCTCGCAGTTGTAGCCCTCGGCGCCGTCGGCGACGCGCTCGGTCCCCGGAACGATGCCGTCCGGCGCCCAGCCCTCGAGCGTCATCGTGGGCGTGAGGAGCACCGCCTCCTCGCCGAGGAGCAGGTCGAGCTGGCGGCAGTAGTCGAAGCGGCGACGGCGCGCCTCCATGTACTCGGACGGCTCGATCCGCAGGGCGCTCTCCATCGCGTCGCGGAAATCCGGCGAGAACCGGTCCATCACGGCGACGACCGTCTCGCGTCCGAGCAGGTGCAGGTGCTCGTACGCGCACTGCACGAACCACTCGCGGTACGGGTCGCCGCCGGCGAGGACGTGGTCGAGCCGCTCGACCGGCAGACCGAGGTCGCGCTCGACGCTCGCGAGCGCCGCCGCGAACCGCTCCTCGATCGCGGGCGGCAGCGGGTCGAACTCCACGATCCGCCCGGCGGCGAACGCCCGTGCGGGCATCGGACCATCGAGCGGCAGCGGGACCGGGAGCGCCGTCGGGTCCCCCGGCACGGGACCGCGTTCGAGCTCGAGCAGCAACCGGACGTCGTCGATCGTGTGGCCGAGCGGCCCGTAGGTCGACAGGTCGATCCAGGCGGGGATCGGGTCCCGAGCGATCACGCCGTTCGTCGGCTTCAGCCCGGCGAGCCCGCAGAACGACGCCGGGATCCGGATCGAGCCACCGCCGTCGGTGGCCGTCGCGAGCGGCGCCATGCCGGCCATCATCGCCGCGGCCGAGCCGCCCGAGGACCCGCCGGGCGAGAACGCGGGGTTCCACGGGTTCACCGTCGCGCCGAACAGCGTGTTCGTCGTGTAGCCGGCGAACGTGAACTCCGGCACGTTGGTCTTCCCGACCGCGATCGCGCCGGCGGCCCGAAGCCGACCCGGAACGAGCCCGTCCGTCTCCTCGGGCGGCAGGTTCTTGCGGAGCTCCGAGCCGTGGGTCGTGCGCATCCCGGTCAGCCGCTCGTTGTCCTTCACCAGGAGCGGCACGCCGGCGAGCGGACCCGGGTCCTCCCCGGCCGCGATCCGCCCGTCGAGCGCCTCGGCCTCGGCGAGCGCCTGCTCGGGGCGCGTGGCGATCACCGCGTTCAGCGGGGGGTTCAGGCGCTCGATGCGCTCGAGCGAGATCCGGAGCACCTCGACCGCCGACGCCCGGCGCTCGCGCACCGCGCTCGACAGCTGCGCGAGGGTCACGGCCGGGTCCGCGGGACGGGGTCCATCGGGCCGCGAGCGTATCGGGCGGCGGCGCGGTGAACAAGCGAGCCGCCACCGCGCGATAGGCTCCCCCCGGACGCCCGCCGGGCATCTTGGTGACCATGGCCCTCAGCCCCAAGCAGCAGCGCGCGCTCACGAACGCGGCCGTGACCGCGGGACTGACGGCGCTCATCGGCCTGGTCGTCGGCCAGCTCGTGCCGGCGGAGCGCGAGGCCGCTGCCCCCGCCTCGCCCTCGCCGTCGCCGAGCCCCGCGGCCGCGTGCGCGCCGCGGTGGGAGCGCGTCGACAGCCCGGACCCCGAGGACGGCGGGAGCCTGCTCCTGGGCGTGGCCGCTGTCGGGCCCGACGACGGCTGGGCCGTGGGCGGCGCGGGTGACCCGGTCGACCCGACCGCGACCCTCGCGATCCAGTGGGACGGCGACGAGTGGGACGTGGTGCCGAGCCCGAACCCGGGCTCGACCGCGAACCGGTTCGAGGCCGTCGCGGCGCTCTCCCCGGACGCGGCGTGGGCGGTCGGGCGCGCCTCGGACGGGACGGACGACTACCCGATCGCCGCGCAGTGGGACGGCGGCGACTGGACGCTCCTGCCCCTCCCGCCGGAGCTGGCCGAGGGCGCGCTGATGGGGGTCGCGGCGATCCAGACCGACGACGTGTGGGCGGTCGGCTACGAGGGCGACGTCGAGGCGGGCACGGAGCGCGCCGTCGCGCTGCGCTGGAACGGCGCCGAGTGGCGCTCGGCACCGGTGCTGCCGACGCTCGGCGGCGGACGCACGGCCCTGCTCGCCGTGGCAGCCACCTCGCGCACGGACGCGTGGGCGGTGGGCTACCGGCGGAACCAGCCCGTGATCCTCCACTTCGACGGCCGTGCGTGGGCCCTGTCGATGAGCGAGGTCCCGGGCGACGTGCTCGGCGTGGCGGCGCTCGGGCCTCAGGAGGCGTGGGTGGTCGGCGAGCGCGTGCAGCGGTGGGACGGCACCGCCTGGTCCGAGACCGGCGCCGTGCGCTCGAAGGGCCTCCTGCGGGCGGTCTCGGCGGTCGGGACCGACGACGTCTGGGCGGTCGGCGACCGGCCCACCGAGGCCTCGATCCTGAAGCCGCTCGTGCAACGCTGGGACGGGAGCGGCTGGGAGGTCCTGCGCGGCCGGGGGGCCCCCGGGTCGATCAGCCTCACGGCCGTGAGCGCCGCCCGCGACGGCACGGTGATCGCCGTCGGGTACCGCGACGGCCCGCGGGGCCGTGCGACCTTCGCGATCAGCGGCACGACGTGCCCCGGTGCGTAGGCCTCGGTCTCCCCGAACGGCGCCCGAGCGGGTAGGCTCAGCGGTCTGACCGATGTCGACCGGAGGTCCCCATGGGCCAAGCAGCCCGCCCCCAGGACGACCGCGCCGACGGCTGGTGGGATGGCCTGACCGTCTGGGATCTGTTCGTCCGCAACCTCGAGCGTGAGCCCGAGCGCCTCGCGCTCGTCGACGCGCTCAACCGCGCCGAGTTCTGCGTCGGCGAGCCCGTGCGGTGGACGTACGCGGACGTGCGCGACCGAGCCGACCGGCTGGCCGCCGCCCTGGTCGCCGAGGGCGTCCGGCCGGGAGACGTGATCCTCGTTCACCTGCCGAACGTGGCCGAGCTGGTCCTCGCGTACCTCGCGAGCTCGCGGATCGGCGCGATCGTGAGCCCGCTCCCGATCCAGTTCCGGGCCCACGAGCTCCGGCTCACGGGCGCCCTCGTCGAGCCGGTCCTCGCGATCACCACGACGAACGCCGCGGGGGTCGACCTCGTCGAGCTCCTCGACGCGGTGCGCGACGACCTTCCCTCGATCCGCACCGTCCTCGCGCTCGGCGACGGGTCGCGCGGGGGAACGCGATCGCTCGCCGAGATCCTGGAGGCGACCGCGGACACGTCCGGCCTGGATGCCCGCACGGCCTCGGCGACCGCCGGCGACGTGATCACCGTCTGCTGGACCTCGGGCACCGAGGCCGAGCCGAAGGGCGTCCCGCGAACGCACGACCTGTGGACCGCGATCGCGTACGGCACGACCGACGGCGCGGAGCTGCGCGACGGCGACGTGCTGCTCACGCCGTTCCCGCTCGTGAACATGTCGGGTATCGGCGGCATGCTCGTGCCCTGGTTGCAGATCGCCGGCACGCTCGTCCTGCACCAGCCGATGAGCCCACCGGTCTTCCTGCGCCAGGTGGTGGCCGAGCGCGTCAACTACACCGTCGCCCCGCCCGTCCTGCTCAACCTCCTGCTCGCGGATCCCGCCGCCCTGGAGGGCGTGGACCTGTCGTCGCTTCGGACGATCGGTTCCGGCTCGGCGCCGCTCGCCCCATCGATGGTCCGGGGCTGGAAGGAGCGGCATGGGATCGAGGTCGTGAACTTCTTCGGATCGAACGAGGGCATCGCGCTCGTGGGCGGACCGGCCGACGTCCCGGATCCCGAGGAGCGTGCCCGCGTGTTTCCACGGTTCGGCGCCGAGGGCCGCACGTGGTCCAACCGCGTGGCGCGGGGCATGCGGACCAAGCTCGTCGACCCGCAGACCGGCGAGCCGGTGACGGAGGTCGGCCGGCCCGGCGAGCTGCTGATCTCCGGTCCCACGGTGTTCGCCGGCTATTGGCGTCGCGACGATCTCACGGCGGCCGCCTTCGACCAGGATGGCTTCTTCCGGACCGGAGACCTGTTCCAGCTCGAGGACGAGGCCCACCTCCGGTTCGTCGGCCGGGCGCGCGACCTGATCGTCCGCGGCGGGATGAAGATCGCGCCCGAGGAGGTCGAGTCGCTCCTCGGCGACCACCCGGCGATCGCCGACGTCGCGGTCGTCGGCATCCCGGACGAGCGGATGGAGGGCGAGCAGATCGTCACCGCCGTTGTCGTCCCCAGGGAGGGCGTCACGGTCGAGCTCGCCGACGTGCGGGACCATCTCCGGCGCAAGGGCGTCGCGGGCTACAAGGAGCCTCGGAAGCTGGTGGTGGTCGAGGCGCTGCCGCGGAACGCGCTCGGCAAGGTCTTGAAGCGCGAGATCCGGAACAGCGTCGGCTAGGCCTCCCTTACGCGCGCTTCGGGGGGAGCGGGAAGAACGCGCTCGTGCGACGGATGTACTCGGCGTAGCCGGGCCTGCGCTCGCCGATCGTCTTCTCGAGCATCGCGACGCCCGAGACGCGCACGAGCAGGAACGTCATCAGGGCCGGGCCGACGAGGGCCGCCCAGCCCCACGGCGTGGCGAGCCCGATCAGCCCGATCCCCCACCACAGGACGGCGTCGCCGAAGTAGTTCGGATGCCGCGTATAGCGCCACAGACCCCGGTCCATGACCTTGCCCCGGTTCGCGGGGTCGGCCTTGAACCGCCCGAGCTGGGCGTCCCCCACGGCCTCGAACGCAAACCCGATCGCCCAGACCACGGCCCCCAGCCAGTCGAGCGAGCCGAGCGCGTCCGGCGTCTCCCCAGCCCCGGCGGCCTGGACGGGCAGCGAGACCACGAGCGCGAGCGCGCCCTGGAGCCAGAAGACCTGGAACAGGCTGATCCACCAATAGCCGGGGCCGTACCGCTCGCGGAAGGCGACGTACCGGTAGTCCTCGCCCTTGCCACGGTTCCGCCGCCCGATGTGGACGGCGAGCCTGAGCGACCAGATGCCGACGAGCGCGAAGACCAAGAGCCGGCGCTCGAACACCCCGGGGCCCAGCACGAGCGCCACGATCGCGACCAGCCACATCGCCGGCCCCCACACCACGTCGACGATGCTGACGTTGCGGACCGCGACCGAGACGAGCCACACGATCGCCATCGCGACGGCCACGACCGCCGCGGAGACCAGGACGAGACCGATGCCGCTGTCCACGTGGCCACCCTCCGCAGGCAACCTAGCACGCATAGGTTCGCCGCCTACGGCTCGAACCGATGCACCTATCCTGGACCCATGGCCCTGTTGCAGGAGACGCTCGAGGTTGCCCGGCCGCTCGACGAGGTGTTCGCCTTCGTGGGCGACTTCGCGAACACGAAGGACTGGGACCCCGGGGTCTCGGACTCACGGAAGGTCACCGACGGGCCGGTCGGCGTCGGCACCCGGTACGCGGTCGACGTCGTGTTCGGGAGCCGGACGCTCCCGATGACCTACGAGGTCACGATCTGGGACCCACCGAACCGCGTGGTCCTGCGCGGCGAGGGCTCGACCGTGACGGCGGTGGACGACATCCGCTTCGAGGCGACCGAGCGCGGCACCCGGGTGCGCTACTCGGCCGACCTGCGACTGAAGGGTCTGCTGAAGCTCGCGGAGCCGTTCATGAAGGGCCGGTTCGAGAAGACGGGGAAGGACGCGATCGCCGGCATGCGCCGGTCGCTCGAGGGCTGAGCTCCTAGACCACCCGCACGCCGTCCTTCCACACCTGCTCGACGCGGTCCTTCAGCGTCGAGAACTCGAACGGGTCGCCGTCGGCCACCACGACGTCGGCGCGCTTGCCCGGCTCGAGCGTGCCGAGCTCGTCCTCCAAGCCCATGAGCTGGGCGGCGCTCGAGGTGCCCGCGACGAGCGCCTGCTCGGGCGTGAACCCGTGCGTCGCCATCAGCTCGAGCTCCCGCAGGTTCGTACCGTGCGGCGCGACCGGGCAGTCCGTGCCCAGGGCGACCTTCACACCGGCCTGCGCGGCGCGCCGGAACGCACCGAGCTCGGGGCGGCCGAGCGACCGCAGCTTCTCGCGCACCGGCTCCGGGATCTTCGGGTCGTTCGCCAGCTCTTCGGTGGTGTCGCCGGCCGTGAGCGTGGGCACGAGCCACGTCCCGCGCTCGAGCATGAGCTCGATCGCCTCGTCGTCGAGGAACGTGCCGTGGTCGATCGAGCGGACGCCGGCGCGGACCGCGCGCTTGATCCCCTCGGCGCCGTGCGCATGGGACATCACCCAGCGGTCCAGGTCGGCCGCCGTCTGGACGATCGAGCGGACCTCGGCCTCGGTGAAGTTGGGCTGGCGCGGGTCGTCGGTCGGCGAGAGGAAGCCACCGGACGATGCGATCTTGATCACGTCGGCGCCGGCGCGGACCATCTCGCGGACCTTCGCGGCGACGCCCTCGACGCCGTCGCACACGCCGTCGGGCATCCCCGGATACGACGACCCCCACGCGCCCCGGGCACCGCTCGGAAGCCACGCGTCGCTGTGGCCGCCCGTCATCCCCAGCATGTTCACCGAGATCTGCATCCGAGGTCCAACGAGGAGTCCCCGCTCGACCGCGGCGCGCATCCCCGCGTCGGCGCCGCTCGCGTCGCGGACCGTCGTGATGCCGAGCGCGATCGTCCGGCGCAGGTTCTCGGCCACCCGGTAGAAGCGGAGCGAGAACGGCTCGTTCATGATGCGGACCTCGTCGAAGTCCTCGTACGAGAACGCCACGTGCACGTGGACGTCGAAGAGACCCGGCAGGAGCGCCTTGCCCGAGCAGTCGACCGCGTCGTCGCCCTCGAGCCCGACCCCGATCTCGAGGATCCTCCCGTCCTCGAGCGCGAGATCCGCCTCTGCGAGCGGGGCGCCCGTCCCGTCGAAGATCCGGCCGCCCGTGAACACCGTCCGTGTCATCGCCCCTCCCCGTTCCTGCGCGGTCGGCTGCGCGCCGGCCGGCGCGAGCCTACACTCCGCCCCTGATCGCCGTTCGAGATGGGAGATCCGCGCATGGACATCCGGCTGACCCCCGAGGACGCAGGGCTGCAGGCGCGCGCCCGCGACTTCTGCGAGCAGGTGCTGATGCCGCTCGAGGACGAGTGCGAGGAGCGCGACGGCCTCACGCCCGAGAGCCTCGGGCGAGCCAGGGCCCAGGTGCTCGACCACGGCTTCGCGGCGATCAACCACGCGGTCGAGGACGGCGGGCAGGGACTCGACGTCTTCCAGCAGGTGCTCGTCGAAGAGGAGTGGGGCAAGGCGACCGGGGCCCTGTGGGACATCCCGTGGCGGCCCTCGATCCCGCTCGCGGTCGCGACCGAGGCGCAGAAGGACGAGTACCTGCGGCCCGCGTGCCGCGGCGAGCGCCGCGACTGCTACGCGATCACCGAGGAGGGTGCCGGTTCCGACCCGTCGATGGTGCGCACGACGGCCGTCCGCGACGGCGACGGCTGGGTGCTGAACGGCACGAAGTGGCACGTGACCTCGGGCGACGTCGCCGACTTCCTCCTGGTCCACGCGCACGTGGACGGCGCCCCGGCGAAGGCAACGGTGTTCATCGTGGACAAGGACCTGCCCGGCGTGCGCGTGGTCCGCACGCCGAAGTACATGCACACGTTCGTGTTCGAGCACCCGATCATCGCGCTCGAGGACGTCCGCGTCGGCCCGGACAAGGTCCTCGGCGAGGTCGGGCAGGGGTACGAGCTCACGAAGGACTGGTTCGTCGAGGAGCGGATCATGATCGGCGCGCGGACGGTCGGGGCGGCGACCCGCGCGCTCGACCTCTCGCTCGCGTTCGCGTCGGAGCGGGTGCAGTTCGGCGTACCGATCGTCGAGCACCAGGCGATCGCGTTCATGCTCGCCGACATGGCCGCCGAGCTCATGACCTCCAAGGCGATGCTCTACCGCGTCGCCTGGCAAGCCTCCCGCGGCGGTACGCCGCGCAAGGAGGTCCACGCCCTCGCGAGCGCCGTCAAGCTCGTGTGCCCGGAGACCGCGGGCCGGATCGTCGACAGGGCCGTTCAGATCCACGGCGGCCGTGGCTACATGCGCGAGCAGCCGGTCGAGCGCCTGTACCGGGAGCTTCGCGTGGACCGGATCTGGGAGGGCACCTCCGAGATCCAGCGCATGGTCGTCGCCAACGAGCTGCGGAAACGCGGCGCCGGCGCCTATACGGGCTGGCCCGGCGCGTAGGGCGCTTGCCACCGGCGCCGCCCCTCGTCCATGCTCTCGGCGGGGCATGCCGGGGGAACGCATGGGCATCTCGATCGAACGGCGAACGCTCGACGCCGAACGGACCGGCGAGGTTCGGAGTCACCCGCGGGTGGGCGTGATCCTGGCCGCCGGCCGTTCCAGCCGGCTGGCCGACGTCACCGGCCACGGGTCCAAGGCCGTGCTGCGGGTCGGCGGGATCTCGCTGCTCGAGCGCGCGATCCGCACGCTGCTCGCGGCGCGGGTCGAGCGGGTGGTGGTCGTCGTCGGGCACCAGGCCGGGCCGGTGGCGACCGTGGCCCGGCGCTCGGCGCCGGGTCGCGTGCAGACCGTGTACGCGGAGGGCTGGGAGCTCGGCAACGGCGTCTCGCTCGCGGCGGCCGAGCCGCTCGTCGCCGAGGAGGAGCTGTTCCTGCTCGTCACGGCCGACCACGTCTTCGGCGAGGGCGCGCTCGAGCCGCTCGTGCATGCCGGTCGGCCCGGCGTGCTCGTGGACCACGCGCCCGACGCGGAGGCATGGGCCGAGGGCACCCGCGTCCGCCTCCACGAGGAGCACGCGGTCGCGTTCTCGAAGGAGCTCGGCGATCCGTCGATCGACTGCGGGGCGTTCCTCCTGCCGCCGGCCGTGTTCGCGGCGCACCGGCGGGCGCTCGCGAACCACGATGCCTCGCTCGCCGGCGCGGTGACGGGCCTGGCCCGCCACGTCCCGCTCGCCGCCGTGGCGCTGCCGCCCGGGACGTGGTGGCAGGACGTCGACACACCGCAGGACCTGCGACGGGTCTCGCGCCTGCTGCGCCGCTCGCTCACGAAGGACGCCGACGGTCCGGTCTCGCGGTACCTCAACCGCCCGGTCTCGACCCGGATCTCGATGGCGCTCGCGCACCTGCCGCTCCACCCCGACGTCGTCTCGGTGATCGCGTGCCTCGTCGCCCTCGCGGGGGCGTGGGCGCTGTGGGTCGGCCGTGGGGTCGAGGGCGCCCTGCTCGTGCTGCTCGCCTCGATCCTCGACGGCGTCGACGGCGAGATCGCCCGGCTCCAGGTGCGCGCGAGCCCAGGGGGTGCCCTGCTCGACGGCGTCCTGGACCGCGCCGCGGACGCCGCGGTGATCGCCGGCCTCATGGTGTGGGCGCTCGAGGACGGCGCCAGCGGCTCGGTCGCGGTCGGCTTGGGTGTCGCCGCGACCACCGGGTCGATGCTCTCGATGGCCACGAAGGACCGGATCGCGGCGCTCGGCATCCCCCCCGCCCCCGAGCGGTGGATCAGCTTCCTCATGGGCGGGCGCGACGCGCGCCTGCTCGAGATCGCGGTCTGCGCGGCGCTCGACCTGCCGGTGCTGGCCCTCGTGATCGTGGCGTCGACGTCGCTGCTCAGCCTCGGCGTGCGGCTGCTCCTCACCCGCTCGACGCTGCGCGGTGCCTGGCCCGGGCCGTCCTGATGGCCGTCCTGACCGTGCCCGCACCATCCCGTTCGCAGGGGCGGCTCCGATGAGCGTCGTGGTCGGCCTCGATGTCGGGGGCACGAAGATCCAGGCGGCGGCGCTCCGAGGCGAGGGGGTGGTGAGCTCGTTCCGCACCCCGACGCCGCTCACCGGCGCTCGCGACGTCCGGCGTGCGCTCGTCGAGGCGCTGGACGGGGCGCTCGGCGAGGCGGGCGCGGATCGGGGGGCGCTCGACGCGGTCGGGCTGGCGATGCCCGGCGCCGTCGATCGCCAGGCCGGCTCGCTCTGGAGCGCTCCGAACCTCCCCGGGTTCCAGTCGGCGACGCCGGTGCCGATCGGCCCCTCGCTGTCGAGGGCGCTCGACGGCGTCCCGGTCGCGCTCGGCAACGATGCCAGCCTGGCCATGCTCGGCGAGCATCGGCGCGGAGCCGCCCGCGGCTACGGGAACGTGCTCGGCGTCTGGGTCGGGACGGGCGTCGGAGGCGGCCTGATCCTGAACGGCGAGCTGTTCGAGGGTCACGGGGCCGCCGGCGAGATCGGCCACATGACCGTCGAGCCGGCCGGGAGGCTGTGCGGGTGCGGCGGACGGGGGCACCTCGAGTCCTACGCGGGCCGAGGGCGGATGGAGGCACGCGCCCGCGAGCTCGCGAAGAAGGGTCGCCGGACCACGCTGTTCAAGCTCCAGCAGAAGAAGGGTAAGGATCGCGTGACGAGCGGGGTCTGGCTCGAGGCGATGCGCAAGGGCGACCGCATCGCGAACATGCTCATCGACGAGGCCGTCTGGGCTCTCGGGCTCGCGCTCTCGTCGGTGCAGAACCTGCTCGACCTGGAGGCGATGGTGATCGGGGGCGGGCTCGGCGATCGGCTCGGGCAGCCCTTCATCGACCGGATCGCGGCCGAGATGGCGCCGCTGCTGTTCGTCCCCGGCCGTCCGCCCGTGCCGCTGCCGACCGAGTTCAAGGACCTGTCCGGCGCGGTGGGCGCGGCGGTGCTCGCCGGCGGCTGAGCCCTACGTGCCGTCGAGGCAGCCGAGGACCTCCTCGGGCAGGCCGGGGATCCCGGGGCCGGGGGTGTCCGGACCCCCGCCGCCCCGGACGAAGTCGTACGGGACGCCCGCCCACCGGCCCGGAAGACCCGGGTAGGACCTCAGCTCCAGGTCGGCGCTGTCGTACTGGAAGGCGATCCAGTCGGGCGACCCGAAGCCCTCCGTGTCGTACGGCGCGACCGCCACGAGCCCGCGACCGAACCGGCGCGCCTCGATCAGGAACCGGCCCTGGAACCCGGGTTCCCGCTCGGCGAACAGCTTGATGTACCAGCGCTCGACCACGAGGAGGTATCCCTTGTCGGAGGGCGGCGACTCCGGACCCTCGAAGTACCGCATGTCGACGACCGTGAGCGGTCCCTTCACGCCGGTCGCCCGCCGCACGATCCCGAGCGGCTGCAGGAACGCGGGCGAGCCGTCCTTCGGCGTGACCCAGCCGTTGACGCAGTCCGGCGTCGCCTCGCCGCGCGTAGGGGGCGGCTCCTCCGGCAACGCCGGCGGGGTGACGGAGGGCGTGACGCTCGAGGCCTCGGTCGGGGTCACGGGCGGGCGCGGCGTCGCCGTGGTCGGCCGATCGCCGTCCCCTCCTCCGTCGCACGCTGCGACCGTCGCGCCGAGCGCGAGGGCGACGACGATCGAGAGCGGCTGGAACCTACGCGATTGCACCGGATCTCCTGCGGGACGGGCCCCCGCAGGATACCGCCCGACCTTCCCTTGATAGCGTGATGCCCCCATGGACGGCCCGCGCGACCACGCCCAGCGTCCCCACGGCCATCGGAACCCCGGGGTCGAGGCCGCCCCGACGTACCGGCGCCTGGAGCACGACCGCTCGCCGGGCCCGACGTTCTCGCGCCGGGGGTTCCTGGCCACGTCCGGGCTCGCGCTCGCCGGCGCGACGCTGTACGCGTGCACGGGCGGGGGGCGCAAGGGGCCGGTGGCCAGCCCCTCGGCGACGGTGTCCGTGGCGGCGACCCAGACGCGCTGGCCGATCAAGCGCGTGATCTACGTGATGCTCGAGAACCGGTCGTTCGACAACCTGTACGGGCGCTTCCCGGGCGCGAACGGCGCGAGGGTCGGGGTGAAGTTCGGACAGGAGGTGCCGCTCCTGGACTGCCCTCACTGGCTGCCCGGCGACATCCCGCACGACCGCGCGGCGCACCTCAACAACGTGAACGGCGGCGCCTACGACGGGTTCGCGATCGGGCAGTTCGGCGACCCGTGGGCGTACACGCAGTTCGACGGGCGGATGGTCCCGAACTACTGGCGGTGGGCCCGCGACTACGTGCTGTGCGACAACTTCTTCGCCTCGGTCGGCGGTCCCTCCTACCCGAACCACTTCTTCTTCGTCGCGGGACAGTCCGGCGGCGTGCTCGACAACCCCGAGAACATCGAGGTGCGGTTCGACGACGGGAACGAGCGGTTCAAGTCGTGGGGCTGCGACGCCGTCGGCGAGAACGTGTTCGTGCTCGTCAAGGACGAGCAGGGGAACCTCGCGAAGCACGATACGTGCTTCAACTTCCGCACCGTGCCCGAGCAGCTCGAGGAGATCGGCGTCTCGTGGGCGTACTACTCGGCCGGCAAGTACCAGACGGGCTACTTCTGGAACGCGCTGAACGGGATCTCGAACGTGTACCACACCGACCTGTGGCGCCCCGAACGGATCCGCGGCGTCGACAAGCTCGTCGACGACATCGAGGCGGGGCGCCTGCCCTCGGTCGCCTGGGTGACGCCGCGGTTCGAGCTCTCGGACCACCCGCCGGAGAGCACGTGCTTCGCGCACGACTGGCTGACCGACGTCGTGAACGCGGTGATGAAGAGCGACGGCTGGGAGCACACCGCGTTGTTCGTCACGTGGGACGAGTGGGGAGGCTTCTACGACCACGTCCCGCCGCCCGAGATCGACGACGTCGGGCTCGGCTTCCGGGTGCCGACGCTCGTGATCAGCCCGTACGCGAAGAAGGGGTACGTCGACGACGCCGAGGGCGAGTTCTCGAGCCCGCTGAAGTTCATCGAGGACAACTGGGGACTGCCGTACCTCACCCCCCGGATCGAGCGCACCCACAACTTCGAGCACGTCTTCGACTTCGACCGGGACCCTCGCACGGACGCCGAGCCCCTGCGCAAGCACGGCGGGTGTTACGGCACGCCGTGGGAGTTCCCCGGGGAGAACTATCCGGGCTGGCCGGCCGAGACCGAGCCCGACCCCAGCCACTTCGTCTGACGCGCGATGCCGCGGGGGGCTTATCACGCGTGGCCCACCCTCCTACACTCCCGCTCCGTGGAGATGCGCAAGACGGTCTCGGTGCTGTTCGCCGATGTCACGGGCTCGACCTCCCTGGGCGAGCAGCTCGATCCCGAGTCCCTGCGCGCCGTGATGTCTCGCTACTTCGATGAGATGCGCCTGGTGATCGAGCGCCACGGCGGAACCGTCGAGAAGTTCATCGGCGATGCGGTGATGGCGGTCTTCGGCGTGCCCGTCCTCCACGAGGACGACGCGCTCCGGGCGGTCAGGGCGGCGTGGGAGATGCGTGAGGCCCTCGCAGGGCTCAACGTCGAGCTCGGACGCGAGTGGGGCGCCACGCTGCGGATCAGGACGGGCGTGAACACCGGCGAGGTGGTGGCGGGAGACCCGGCGCGTTCCGAGACCCTCGTGAGCGGCGACGCGGTCAATGTTGCGGCTCGGTTCGAGCAGGCCGCGGAGCCCGGCGAGATCCTGATCGGGGAGGAGACCCATCGGCTCGTCCGCGACGAGGTCACGGTCGAAGCCGTGGGGCCCTCGAGCTGAAGGGGAAGACGTCGGCCGTGTCCGCCTTCCGCGTGGTGGACGTGACCCGTGGAGCCCCCGGGCTCGCCCGGAGGCTCGACTCACCCCTGGTGGGCAGAGCGGAGGAGCTCGAGCGGCTCCGGCACGCCCTCGCCGATGCCGTGGCGCGCAGCACATGCCGCCTGGTGACGGTGGTCGGCGACGCCGGGATCGGCAAGACACGGCTGGTCGGCGAACTCGTCTCGACCGTCGACGGCGCCACGCGCACGCTGCGCGGGCGCTGCCTCCCGTACGGAGAGGGGATCACGTTCTGGCCGATCGCAGAGATCGTCAGGGAGGCGGCGGGCATCTTCGAGACGGACCCTCCCGACGTCGCAGGGTCGCGGATCCGGGACATCGTCGTCCAGAGCCGCGAGGAGGCTCTGGACGACATCGTGGATCCGGTCCTCGCGATCGCCGGAGCGGCCGAGGGCGCCGGCGATCTGCAGCAGACCTTCTGGGCCGTCCGACGGTTCCTCGAGTCCCTGGCCGGCGGGGGCGCGCTCATCGTGATCGTCGAGGACATCCACTGGGCGGAGCCCACGCTCCTCGACCTGCTCCAGTACGTCGCGGGGTTCAGCCATGGCTACCCCCTGCTCCTGTTGTGCACGGCGCGACCGGAGATCCGCGAGCTCAGGCCCGAGCCGATCGACGGTGCCGAGCTCGTGGTCCTTCAGCCGCTCAGCTAGCGCGAGAGCGACAGGTTGACCGCCAACCTGGGTCGGATCCCACCTCCAGACGCTGCTCCGGAAGGACCTGATCAGGCCGGACCGTTCCGGCTTCGCCGACGAGGATGCGTTCGCCTTCGGACACATCCTGATCCGCGACGCCGCGTACGGGTCGTTGGCCAAGCGCGAGCGGGCCGACCTGCACGAGCGGTTCGCGTCGTGGCTCGAGAACAAGGCCGGTGAACGGATCGCGGAGTTCGAGGAGATCGCCGGCTATCACCTCGCGGAGGCGCACCGCTACCGCGCGGAGCTCGGTCCCATCGACGAGACCGCCAGGAGCGTCGCCGAGCGGGCGGCCGGGTACCTCTCGTCCGCGGGGCGGCGAGCCCTGGCTCGGTGGGACGTCGCCGCCGCCGCGAACCTCCTCTCGAGATCCGTCGAGCTCCTCCCGTCCCACGACGAGCGTCGCGTGTCGATCCTGCCCGACCTCGGCCTCGCGCTCGCCCAGTTCGACCTCCACGCCGCCGACGAGGTGCTCGCCGAGGCCGTCGCGTCGGCCCATCGGATCGGTGCTCTCGGTATCGAGGGACGCGCCGCCGTACGACGCATCTTCGTGCGGCTGCACATCGACCCCGAGGAGGACCAACGAGCCTCGCTCGAGACGGCGGAGCGCTACGCGAGCCTGTTCGAGGCGCGGCGGGACGACCGGGGGGTCGCCGAGGCGAGGAATGCCGTCGGCACGATCCTCTTCTGGCAGGGCCAGATGAAGCTCGCCGCGGAGAGCCTCCAGCTGGCGGTGGACCACGCCCGGCGTGCCGGCGATCGTCGACAGGAGGCAGACAGTCTGCGCTGGCTCGCGCTCGTGATCCTGGAGGGCCCGACGCCCGTCGACGAAGGCCTGCGGCGCCTCGCGGACGTCCTCGATCGCCATCGCGGCGATCGACGGGTCCGGATCGACGTCGATCGGGTGCGAGCCCAGCTCGAGGCGATGCGAGGACGATCGGGGGAGGCCAGGCGTCTGATCGCCCGTGTCGAACACCTGGTCGGCGAGCTGAACGACCCCGTGACCCTCGGCGCAGTGCTCCGTCACGCCGGTCAGGTGGAGATGCTCGCCGGCGATGCCGAAGCGGCCGAGGCGGAGCTGCGCTCGGCGTACGACATCTACGACCGGCTGCGCGACACGGGACATCTGGCGAGCGTCGCACCGGATCTGGGCGACGCGTTGTACCGGCAGGGTCGGTTCGACGAGGCGTCGCACCTCGCGGAGGTGGGCGAACGGAGCGTGACGCCCGGCGACCTCGATGCCGAGGTTCGGTGGCGGCAGCTCCGCGCCAAGCTCTGGGCCCGGACGGGTCGGGCCGAGGAGGGCGTGGCCCTCGCCGCGGACGCGGTCCGACTGGTTGCCGGCACGGAGTGCGACGACCTTCACGCCTCGCCCTCGTCGCGCTCGGGGAGACGCTCCGACTGGCCGGACACGGGTCGCAGGCCGAGACGTCGCTCCACGATGCGCTGTCCCTCTACCGGCGGAAGGGGAACGTGGCGGCCGCCACGAGGCTGATGGCGTCCATCGAGCGATCTGGATCCTGATCGGCGTCGGGCTCGGCGCCGATCTCAGGAACCGCGCGGGATCACGAGCGCGTCGACCGCAACGCACCCCTGTGGCCAGCAGACCACGGGGTTCGCGTCCAGCGCCTCGAGGTGATCGCCCAGCTCGTACGCGAGCCACGAGAGGCCGACGACCGCGCGGGCGAGCGCACCCACGTCCGCGGCCGGTGAGCCACGCACGCCGTCCAGCAGCGGGCGGATCCGGAGGCGTTCGATCATCCGGCGCGCCCGCACCTCGTCGAGGGGCGGGAGCGCGAGGCGCCGGTCGCGCAGGACCTCGACGAGCACGCCGCCGGCCGCGACGAGCACGAGCGGCCCGAACTCCGGATCGCGCACGATCCCGAGCGCGACCTCCACGCCCCTCGGCGCCATCTTCGAGACCACGACCTCGGGACCGAGCAGCCGCTCGAGGTCCGAGTACGCGTCCTCGAGCGACGTCGAGTCGTCGATGCCGAGGCGCACCCCGCCGACGTCGGACTTGTGCTGCACCCCGGGGACCGCCGTCTTCACCGCCACGGCGAACCCCAGGCGCTGGGCCGCCGACATCGCGTCCTCGAGCGTCGCGGCCGCGACGGCGTCCACCGTCGGAACCCCGTAGTCGGCCAAGAGCGCCAGCCCGTCGAGCTCGCCGAGCGGCACGCCGCTCGTCAGCCGCTCTCGCCATCGGACGCGTACGTCGTCCGACACGGGGGACGAGCCCCCGACCGGCGGCAGCGCCCGGTGGTCCCGGTGGTCGAACAGGTGCCGGAACGCGGCCAGGCCGGTCAGCGTCCCCTCGAGCGCCGGCGCGCCGGCCGCGTGGATCCTCGCCACGTCCGTGCGATCGATGCCGCCGGCGAAGTTGCTCAACATCGCCATCGGCTTGCCCGTCTCGGGCCACACGTCGAGGAAGCAGGAGAAATAGCCTTCCTCGTCGGCGTCGTCGGTCACCAGGTCGACCGCGAACGCGAGCGCCGCGACGTTCGGGTCCTGCACGAGCGCGCGGAGCGAGCCCGTGATCACCTCGCCGGCGTCGCGCCCGGTCCCCCAGAAGTCGAGCGGGTTGATCGGCAGCAGGCCCTCGTCGAGGAGCGCGTCGAGCTTCGCGGTGGCCTCGGGCCCGAGGGTCGCGAGCGGCACACCTACGGCCGCGGCCGCGTCGACCATCATCGCCCGCTCGCCGCCCGAGTCGTGGGCGGTCGCGAGCGCGCCCGGCCCCGCGCGACGTCCCGCGACGAACAGCGCGAGCGTGTCGGCCATCTCGTCGAGCGACTCGACGCGGTGCACCCCCTCGGCCTCGAACAGGGCCTCGTAGGCGCCGTCCTCACCCGCGAGCGCGCCGGAGTGCGCCGTCACCATCTCGCGCGTGAACGCCTCGCGTCCGACCTTCAGGACCACGACCGGCACGTCGCGCTCGTGCGCCGAACGCATCGCGGCGCGGAAGCCGGCCGGGTCACGGACCGTCTCGATGAACAGTCCGATCGCCTCCGTGCTTTCCAGCCCGAGCGCGTACGCCATGTAGTCCGACGTCGTGGTCACGAACTCCTGTCCGGACGAGACGAGCAGGTTGAACCGCAGATCACGGTCGTTGTGCATGAACGCCGCGAATGCCGACCCCGAGTGGCTCACGAACGTGATGCCGCCGCTCGGCAGCTCGGCCGGCTCCTCCCACCCGGTCGCGCGCAGGCGGCGCTCCACGTTCACGAACCCCATGCAGTTGCCGCCGCAGATCGCCATGCCCGCCTCCCGCGCGACCTGGGCCAGGCGCTCGGTAAGGGGCGGCGCGTCGGGGCGGGGTTCCTCGAACCCGCTCGCGTAGATCACCGCCGAGCCGACCCCTGCGTCGGCGCACGCGCGCAGCGTCTCCTCGAGCTGAGCGTTCGCGAGCGCGATCACCGCCAGGTCCACCGGCTCGGGCACCTCGTCGATCGAGCCGTAGCACCGGTGCCCCAACAACTCGTCGTACCGCGGGTTCACCGGGTATACCGGCCCCTCGAACCGCCCGAGCTCGACCAGCTCGCGCAGCGTCTCGTGGCCGACCGTGCCCTCCCGCCCACTCGCGCCGATGATCGCGACCGAACGCGCCTCGAGCATCCGCTCGAGCGCGGATCGGCCGTGCGGGTCCGCCTGCGGTGCCGTCACGTGCCCGAGGCTACTTCCTCTTCGGCAGGGCCTTGTCCTTCACGGCCATGCGGAACGCCTGCCAGCCGGGGATGCCGTTCACGCCGCCGCCTCCGTGCGTGGCGCACGAGCCGTGGTACAGCCCCCTGATCGGGGTGCGGAAGTCCGCGTATCCGGGCGCCGGACGCATGTGGAACAGCTGGTCCACCGCGAGCTCGCCGTGGAAGATGTTCCCGCCGATCAGGCCGAGCTCCTGCTCCATCTCGTACGGCCCGATGATCTGCCGGTCGATGACGGCCGACTTGAAGTTCGGCGCGAGGGTGTTGTACTCCTCGATCGCGCGGTCGGCGTACGCCTCGAGCTCCTCGGTGTGCGGCTCGGCGCTCCACTCGTGCGGGCACCACTGGCTGTACATCGAGAAGATGTGGATCCCCTCGGGACACAGCTTCTTGTCGAGCGTCGTCGGGATGACGCCGTCGACGAAGGGCCGCGTCGCCGCCTTCTTCTCCATGTGCGCGTCCTGGAACGCGCGCTCCGCGTAGTCCGTCGAGAAACACAGCTCGACCGACCCGGTGTGGTGGTCCTGCATCTCCTTGCCCGGATCGGCCGTGAAGTCCGGCAGCTCCGAGAGCGCGACGTTGATCTTCACGACGCCGGAGCGGCTCCGCCAGCGCTCGATGTCCCAGACGAAGTCGGCCGGCAGGTCGTACCGGTCGATGAGGTCGAGGAACGCGGTCCTCGGGTGGATCGCCGAAACGCCGATCGGCGCGCGCAGCTCCTCACCGTTCTCGAGCGCCACGCCGACGAACCGTCCGTTGCGCACGAGGATCTTCGAGACCTTCGCGTTCGTGCGGATCTCGCAGCCGAACGACTCGGCCGATCGGCGGATCGAGTCCGACACGGCGCCCATGCCGCCCTGCTGGAACCCCCACGACCCGAGGTGGCCGTCGCCGACGTCGCCGATCGAGTGGTGGAGCATCACGTAGGCGGTGCCCGCCTCGTCCGGCCCGGCCCACGTCCCGATCACGCCGTTCACCGCGAGCATGCCCTTGATCGGGTCGGACTCGAACCACTCGTCGAGCAGGTCGGTGACGCTCATCGTGAACAGCTTCGTGACGCTGCCCACGCCCCGGACACCGAGCTTGCGCATCTTCCATGCCGTCTCGACGGTCGACAGCAGGTCGCCGAGCGCCATCGAGCCCATCTTCGGCGGCACCCGCAGCAGCAGCGGCCCGAGGACGTCGGCGACGCCCTTCAGCCACTCCTCCCACTTCGGGAGTATCTCGGCGTCCTTCTTCGAGAACTGCGCGATCGACTCGTAGGACTTCGCGGCGTCGTCCGCGTAGACCTTGATCGAGCGCCCGTCCGGGAACGCCTGGTAGTACGGCCCGAACGGCGTGACGTCGTAGCCGAACCGTTTGAGCTGCAGCTCGTTGATGATCGTCGGCGGCATCAGCGACATCACGTACGAGTAGGTCGTGACCTGAATCTCGGGGTGGTCGGGGAACGGCGCGCTGGTGTCGGCCGCGCCGCCGGTCTTGTGACGCGCCTCGAGCACGACGGCCCGGGCGCCGGCCCTCGCGAAGTAGGCGCCCGCCGTGAGCCCGTTGTGCCCGCCGCCGATGATGATCGCGTCGTAGACGTTCGTCATGCTCGGATCTCCTTCGGGCCGTCTGCCGCGCCATCATGTCCCGCGTTTGAACGACGGGTCAAGCCGACCGTGGCCGATGCGCCGGTTGACAACCCTGGTCCGCGGGCTAGCATGCGTTGAACCTCGGTTCAACCCGCCCGGCGGACCGAGTCGCGTTCAGGGGGACGGATGAGCGGGACGACCCCGAAGAGCAAGGATCGGCACCAGGAGATCCTGGACGCCGCCGCGAGGGTGATCACCGACCGCGGCCTGGCCGAGACCCGGATCTCCGACATCGCCGAAGAGGCAGGGGTCTCTCCCGGGCTCATCCTCTACTACTTCGACTCGAAGGACCGGCTGCTGTCCGAGGCCCTCACGTACGCGAACGACCAGTTCTACCTGCGGATGTCGCGCGAGATCCGCCGGATCCCCTCGGCGCGGGACCAGCTCGCTCGGCTCATCGACCTGTCCGTCCCGGGCCTGCTGCCCGAGTACGGCCGGCTCGACGAGTGGGCCCTGTGGATCGAGGTCTGGGTCCGCGCGCTCCGGGATCCCGAGATGGCGAAGGACCGCGAGTTCTTGGACCAGCGCTGGCGCGGTCAGATCGCCGACATCATCCGCGGCGGGCAGGCCTCCGCCGAGTTCTCCTCGGAGCAGACCCCCGAGGAACTGGCGCTGCGGCTCGCTTCCCTGATCGACGGCCTGGCGATCCAGGTGATCATGGAGGACTCGCAGGTCACCCCAGAGCACATGCGGGGCACCTGCATCGACGTCGCCGCCCGCGAGCTGGGGTTCGAGCGCGAGCCCGTCTCGACCTGATCCGGCTCAGCGGGCCCCACCCACGAACGCGCGCAGGCCCGGCAGGTGCTCCTCGTAGTGGTCGATCGTCTCCCAGACGAACTCCTGCTCGGCGGCGGCATCGACCTCGGGGAGCGCGGCCCAGGCGGCGAGCATCCGCTCGCGGGCCTCGTTCAGGCCACGCTCGACGTCCGCGAGGCTTATCCGTCCCGACTCCTCGAGCACCCGGGCGTTCTCGGCGTCCGTCGCCTCGTCGTCCTCGGGCGGCGGGACGTACGTCCCCGCCCGCATCGCTTCGAGCGTGCCCGCGAGATCGTCCCACCAGTGCGCGACGTGCCACAGCACGTCCTTGACCGTCCACCCCTCCACGTTCACGCCCGGCGTCTCGCGACGGGCCGGCTCGATGGCGTCCACGGCCTCGCGGAACGCCGCCCACGCCGCCCGCTCCCGAGCGCCTAGCTCCTGCTCGTCCATCTCCGACCTCCTCATCCCGCCAGCGTGCGGACCCCACGTTTCGCGAGCTGATCGGCGACGATGTTCCGTTGGATCTCGGAGGTCCCTTCCCAGATCCGGTCCACGCGGAGCTCGCGATAGAACCGCTCGGCCACGTTCTCGCGCATGTAGCCGCGGCCCCCGAACACCTGGACCGCGCGGTCGGCGACACGGTTCGCCATCTCGCTCGCGTACAGCTTCGCCATCGAGCACTGCGCGTGCTGGACCTTCACGTCGACGCCTCGGTCGATGTTCTTCGCGAGCTCGTACGTCATCAGACGCGCCGCCCACAGCTCCGTGAGCGAGTCCGCGAGCATGTGCCCGATCGCCTGGAACCGGATGATCGGCTCCTCGAACTGCACCCGGTCCCTCGCGAACGCGGTCGCCTCCTCGATCAGGCGCTCGGCGGCACCGCAGCAACGGGCCGCGATCATCAGCCGCTCGTACCGGAACCACGCGTACGTGAAGTCCAGGCCGTCGCCCTCCTCGCCGACCATGCTCGTGGCGGGGACCCGCACGTCGTCGAAGCGGACGATCGCGTGGCTGTCGGCGTACGTGTGCGAGTACGCGGGCTCGCGCACCAGGTGCACACCCGGCGTGTCCTTGTCCACGAAGAACATCGCGTGCTCGCCCGCGTGGGGCCCGCCGTCGATCTTGCCCTGGAAGAAGAGGTAGTCGGCCGTGTTGTACGAGGTCACGTGCATCTTCGTGCCGTTCAGCACGTACGCGTCGCCGTCGCGTCGGGCGGTGGCCTGGATCGCGTCGACGTCCGAGCCCGCGCCGGCCTCAGTGATCGCGTAGCACTCCTGCCGCTCGCCGCGGATCGTCGGCACGATCCAGCGCTCGAGCTGCTCGGGCGTGACGACCTCGGGCGCCCAGGCCGGCGGCGTGTGGACGCACCAGCCGAGCGCGTTCGTCACCCGCCCGATCTGCTCGGAGACCAGGACCTGCTGGAACATCGTGAAGCCGCCGCCGCCCAGCTCCCTCGGCATGTTCATCGCGAACAGGCCGAGGTCGATCGCCGAGCGGTGGTGCCGCTCGCGCGCCTCGTCGGGGATCCGGCCGCCGTGCTCCTCGGCGTGGTTCTCCCAGGGGATCAGCTCCTCGTCGACGAACCGCCGAGCGGTCTCCTGGATCCTCCGATCCTCCTCCGTCATCGGGTACGTGCTCATCCGGCCACCTCCGGCGCGAGCATACGCCGGAGCTGAACGACGGTTCAGACGCGACTCACGCCACCTCGGCCCGAGCCGCCGGCCCGAGGATCTCCAGACGCGCGGCGTGCCGGTCGAGCATCGCGACGGTGTGCTCGTCCAGCTCGTGTTCGCGGTCCGGGGCCTCGGCCTCCGCGACCGGGCCCCCGAACAGCGCCGAGGAGAAGTAGCGCTGCCCCGAGTCCGCGATGACCGTCGCGATCCGCCGGATCTCGGGGTGGGCCCGCGCGATCTCGAGCGCCGCCACGACGTTGCAGCCGGAGGAGGTGCCGCAGAAGATCCCCTCGTCGTGGGCGAGGCGACGGGCCATCGCCTGGGCGTCGGCGGTGGTGACGGTCACGATGCCATCGATCACGTCGAGGTCGAGGTTCCGCGGCACGATGCCGTCGCCGATCCCGGCGATCCCGTGCGGCCCCCACCGGCGCGCCGAGATCAGCGCGCACTCCGCCGGCTCCGCCGCGTACACGCGGGCCCGCGCTTCGCGCTCCTTCAGGAAGCGCCCGACGCCGCTGATCCAGCCGCCCGTTCCCTGCGCCGCCACGACGGCGTCGACGCGGCCGTCCATCTGCGCCCAGATCTCCGGCGCCGTGGTCGTGCGGTGCGCCTCGACGTTGTCGGGGTTCTCGAACTCGGCCGGCACGAAGAAGCGACCGGGGTGCGATGCGCGCATGTCCTCCATCAGCGCGAGCGCGACATCGACATCCGACTCGCCTCCGGGGGTGAGGATCAGCTCGGCACCGTACGCCCGGATCAGCTTCTTGCGCTCCTCGCCCATGCCCTCGGGCATGATCACGGTGCAGCGGTACCCCTTGATCGCGGCGACGGCGGCGCACGCGATCCCGGCGTTGCCGGTCGTGCACTCGAGGATCGTCATCCCCGGTCGGAGGTCGCCGCGCCCCTCGGCGCGCTCGATCATGAAGCGGTAGATCCGGTCCTTCACGGAGCCGGTCGGGCCGTAGTACTCCAACTTGGCGTAGAGCTCGTGGCCGTCCGGCTCGATCCGCCGGAGCCGGACGAGCGGCGTGTGGCCGACGGCGTCGAGCATCGAATCGAGCGGACGGGCGTATGCGTCCCAGTCCATAGGGTCCTCCTCGCGAGGGCGACGTCTCGGCCCGTCCGTGCGGACGGGGGATCGCCGCCGTGCACGTGGTTCGTGCCCCGGCGGACGCGCCTCCAAACCCGCCGTCAGCCCAGCCCGAGCAACAGCAGTCCGCCGATCACCAGCGCGATCCCGGCGTACTGGGTCGGCCCGGGACGCTCGCCGAACAGCGCGACGCCACCGACGATCGGGAACAGGACGAACGTGGCCGAGGCCGCCGTGACGATCGAGATGAGACCGACCTCCGCGCCGAACGAGTACAGGGCCACGCCGACGATGTCGGCGAGGCCGGCGGCCGCGGCTACGCCGAGCCCCGTGGTGTCGGCTCCGCGGATCCGGGGCCGCCGCACGGCCGCGATCGCGAGCAGCATGAGCACCGAGAACGTTCGACCGAGCGCGGTCGCCGGCAGCCAGCCCACCACCTGGGCCTGCCGCCCGAGCGTGAAGGTCGCCAGCCCGAACAGGAGCATCGAGACGATCCCCACGGGGACGCCCGGGCCCGAGAAGCGCTCGCCGCTCGCCGCACGGAGATCGGTCGAGGCGACGACCACGCCGACGAGCGTCACGATCGCCCCGACGAGCACGGGCCCCGCCAGGCTCTCGTCGAGCAGGACCACGGCCAGGACGACGGGCGGCACGGCGTACGCCGCCACGATCGGCGAGACGATCGCGACCGGCCCGAGCTCGAGCGCTCGGTAGTGCGCAAGGTACGCCACGCCGACGATCGCTCCGTTCGCCGCCAGGATGAACACGTTCCCCGCGTCGCCGGTCCACTCGGGCCGGATCGCGAGGACCAGGAGCGCGATCGCAACCAGGCTGGTGACCTGGGCGACCACCGTCGCGGCCATGCTGCCGATCCGCCGCCCGCTCAGCGCGGCCCCGAGATCGGCCAACCCCCAGCCGATCGCGGCCCCGAGGCCGTAGATCACGCCGAGGCCCGGGCCTCGGCGAGGGCATCGACCGCGACCGCCCCGCGCTCCGCGACGAGGAGCGGGTTCGCCTCGAGCGAGGTCAGCCGGTCGCGGAGGTCATGCGCTGCGCGCGCGATGCCCTCGACCACCCTCGCCACGGCGCGGACGTCGTGCTCGTCGGCGTCGAGGCCGCACCGCTCGGCCTGCGACCGTACGTACGCGAGCGCCTGCGCCGGCGTGAGGGGCGCGGCGACGAACGTGGCCGCGCCGGCCTCGGCGAGCGCGCCACCTGGCCGGATCGTGATCGAGGCGCCGAAGTGCTCGTCGACCACGGCGCCGACGAGCACCTCGTGTCCGTGCGCCATCCGCTGGACGAGCACCTTCGGCCGGCGGGCGCCGGCGCGCCTGGCTGCCTGCAGGACCTCGGCGGCGGCGACCTCGACGTCGGTCGGGTTCGCCAGCCCCAGCCGCACCCCGCCGAGCTTCGCCTTGTGCGGGATCTCGGCCGCGAGCGCCTTCACGGCCACCGGGAACCCGAGGCGCCTCGCGGCCGCCGCCGCGGTCTCGGGCGAGGCCACCGTCGCCTCCTTCGGCCGGGCGACGCCGTAGAGCTGGAGCAGCTTCGCACCCCGCTCCTCGTCGAGCGGGCCGGACCGTCCGCGGAGCAGGCGCAGCGCGGCCGCGCGGCTCGGGTGCGGGCCCAGCTCGGGGATCGAGCGTCGGCGGGCGGTCTGCAGCTCGACGAGCGCGCGGATCGCGCCGGTCGCGGCGTGGTGGCCCTGCAGGAACGGCAGCCGCTCGGCGCGGGTCCACGTCTTCGCGCGCGGGATGTACGCGAGCGGGCTCATCGCGACCGAGGCGAACGCCACGCCGGTCTGGCGCTGGAGCGCACGGACCCGCTCCAGCAGGTGCTCTGCCCAGACGACCTCGTTCTCCAGACGCGGCGGGAACGCGTCGAACGCCACGAACCCCACCGACGGGTCGGTCGCGAGCGCCTCGAGCGCGCCCTCGAACATGTCGACCTCGACCGCGGCCTGGCCGGTGACGTCGAGCGGGTTGTTCTGTGAGGCGAAGTGAGGCAGCGCCCGCCGCAGCCGCCCCTTCGTCGATGCCGCGAACTCGGGAAGCTCGAGCCCCCGCGCGCCGGCCGCCTCGGCGAACAGCGTGCATGCGCCGCCGGACTGCAGCGCCGCCGCCACGCCGGTCGAGCGCAGACGGCGGTGGTGCGACAGGAGCACGGCGGCCTCGAACATCGTCACCGGGTCCTCGACCAGGATCGCGCCGTGGCCGCGGAGCCAGGCGTCGCGGAGCGCCGTGTTCCCGGCGAGCGCCCCCGTGTGCGCGACGATCGAGCGCCGCGCCGCCTCGCTGCGACCCTCGGGCGCGCACACGAGGATCGGCTTGCGGGCTCTCCGCAGGGCTTCGAGGCCGCGCTCGATGCCCTCGACGTCGCGCATCGTCTCGATGTACGTGGTCACGAGCTTCGTGTGCGGGTCCTCGGCGGCCCACGCGAACATGTCGCCGAGACCGATCACCGCCTCGTTCCCGACCCCGAGGATGATCCGAAGCCCGACGCCCCGATCCGAGGCCATCTGGTTCATCGTCCACGCCACCGTGCCCGACTGACTGATCACGCTGATGCCGCCGGGGACGGGCTCGGGCGGCGGGGTGGTGCCGTACGGCGCCACCTTCTCGACGTAGTTGACGTAGCCCTCGACGTTCGGCCCGAGCACGGGCAGGCGGTGCTCGAGCGCCTTGGCCCGCAGCTCGTCCTGGAGCGCACGGCCCTCCTCGCCCGCCTCGGCGAAGCCGGAGGAGACCACCATGACGCCCCGCACGCCGGCCGCCGCGACCTCGTCGAGCATCCGCACGACGACGCGCGCCGGCACGACGAAGATCAGCAGATCGACGCCCCTCGGCAGCTCGGCGACCGTGGACAGGCACGCCCGCCCCCATACCTGCTCGTACTTCGGGTTGACGGGATACAGCTCGCCCGTGAACCCGACGTGGCGGAGCGAGCGCTCGATCTCGGGGGCCCACGAGTCGGGCGACTCGGAGGCGCCGACGATGGCGATCGAGCGCGGGGCGACGACCGGCCGCAGGTCGAACCGCTTCACGCCGGATCGTCGCCGTGCTGCGCGTCGCGCCACGCGATCGCGGCCTTCAGCCCCTGCTCCTGGGTGATCCGGCGGAACTCCGCGCGAGCCGGCAGGTTCGCGGTCTCGATCATCGTGTCGATCTCGGTGTTCGCCTCGAGCGCCTCCCGGAGTCCCGCGACCTCCCAGACCTGGTTGACGGCGCGCTTCGTCATCTGCACGACGTACGGCTCGTTCCGGGCGATCTCCTGCGCGAGCTCCAGGCTCGTCTCGTCCAGTCGATCCCTCGGCACGACGCGGTTCACCATGCCGATCCGCGCGGCCTCGTTCGCGGGTACGCGGTCCCGCCCCGTGTACAGCAGCTCCTTCGCCGCGCGGACCCCCACCACCCACGGCAGGAACATCGAGACGACGCCCGAGCCGAACCGGATGTCGACGTAGCCGAAGACCGCGTCGTCCGCCGCGACCGCCAGGTCGCACGCGAGCATGAGGTCCACGCCGCCGCCAAGGCAGTAGGAGTGCACGCTCGCGATCACGGGCTTCGGGTGGTCGACGATCGTGAGCATCTCTTCGGTCGAGCGCTTGAGGTCGGCGCGCCACGCGTTCTCGTCCAGGACGCCGGCCTCGGTGTCCTCGTTCATGTCGTAGCCGGAGCAGAAGGCGCGACCGGCGCCGCGGAGCACGACCACCGAGACGCTGTCGGCCGCGGCCGCCCCGTCGAGCTCGCGCATCAGGGCCTCGAGCAGCTCGTGGTTCAGGGCGTTCAGCGCCCGGCCGCGGTTCATCGTGAGCCGTCGGACGGGGCCGAGGTCCTCGACGAGCAGGACGGGCTCGGAGGCGTCGTCGGTCACGGTCATCCCTCCTCGGTCGGGCTGGGCCGCATCATACCCGTGGCTTGAACGACGCTTCAGGCCCCCCACCCGGCCACGGCGTGGACGGCGCGACCGGACACGCCTTGGGTTGCGCCTGCCCGTGCTGAGTGCTATTCAACCTCTTCGTACGACCGTTCAAACGACGGCGGACCAAGGAGGGGAAGGATGCCAGAGCCGCGCGAGCACCTCTTGAGGCGGCGGGGCCCGACCAGCGAGCTCAGCCGGCGGCGGTTCCTGCGAGCATCGGCGAGCACGGCGATCGCGCTGCCGAGCCTGTCCGCGGTCCTGGCCGCGTGCAGCAAGCCCGGGACCGAGGCCCCCGAGGGCGCCACGGCGCCGGCCGGGACGACCGGACCGTACCCGCTCGCCCGCACCGACAACCCGGTGACCCTGCCGATCCACGACGACATCCAGCCGATCGAGGACAACCTCCCGGTCGAGACGGGCGCGACGCTGAAGATCTACAACTGGGCCGACTACATGTGGAAGAAGGTCATCAACGACTTCTGCGAGGAGTTCAACTGCGACTATGAGTGGACGACCTTCAACAACATGTCGGAGGCGATCCAGAAGATGTCCACGGGACAGGTCGCCGACGTCTTCTTCCCGACCGTCGATCAGCTGGGCAAGCTGACCTACGGCAAGCTCCTCCAGCCCCTGAACCTCTCGTACATCCCGAACCTCGCGGCGAACATGTGGCCGCAGTACCAGAACCCCTTCTACGATCAGGAGGCGCGGTACACGGTCCCGTACACCACGTACACGACCGGCGTGGCCTATCGGCGCGACGTCATCCCCGACGAGGAGGCCGAGGCCCAGGGCTACGACCTGATCTGGAACCCTCAGTACTCGGGCAAGGTCGGCATCTACGACGACGCACGCGAGTCGCTCGCGATGGCGATGCGCCGGGCGGGCGTGGACGACGTGAACACGACCGACGAGGCGACCATCCAGGCCGCGAAGGACGACCTGGTCGAGCTGATCGACCTCGTGAACGTCCGAACGACGATCAACGGCGTCTACGTGAAGCTGCCCGACGGCGTGTACGACGTCCACCAGTCCTGGTCGGGCGACATCATCGGCGCGCAGTGGTACCTGAGCGATCTGAACACGCCGGGCGAGACGGACATCCTCGGCTACTGGTACCCGCCGGACAACGTGGGGGTCGTCGGGAACGACGTGATCTCGATCCCGGCGAACGCCGAGCACCCGGTCCTCGCGCACGCGTTCCTGAACTTCATGATGGACGAGACCCACGCGTTCGATAACTTCACGTGGAACGGGTACCAGCCGCCGCTCACGTCCATGAACCCGGAGAAGTTGATCGAGGCGGAGATGGGCGCGTACGCGCCGAACAAGGGCCCGGGGACCGTCCCGCCGTCCGTGCCGCGCGCCGTCGTGACCGAGGAGATGTTCGACAAGGGCATGTGGCTGCTCGAGCTCGCGCCCGAGGACGAGCTGAAGTGGCAGACGGCGTGGGAGGAGTTCCAGGCCGGAGCGGGGGCGTAGCGACGGCGTGAGCGAGCCCGAGGAGGGAACCACCACCCCGTCCCGGCGCGAGGCGCGACGGGTCCGGCGCGCCTCCGCCAAGCAGCGGGGCGCCTGGTATCCCCGGTGGTTCTGGCCGTCCTTCGCGACCCCCGCGATCGTCTGGCAGATCCTGTTCTTCGCCGCGTCCTTCTACGTGATCCTGGCGATCGCGTTCGGGACCCAGGACTTCTTCCGGAACCCCCTTCCGGTGTTCCAGCCGTGGTGGTGGGACTTCTCCACGTTCACGGACCAGCTGGGGAGGATCTTCGGCGGCGTCTACCAGGACGTGTACCTGCGGACGTTCGGATACGTCCTGACCGCGAGCCTCACGTGCCTGCTGATCGGCTACCCGATCGCCTACTTCGTGGCCCGGTACGGTGGCCGCCGTAAGGGCCTGTTCCTCGCGCTGCTCATCATGCCGTTCTGGATCAGCTACCTGATGCGGATGTACGCCTGGCAGTCGCTGCTCGAGCGCGACGGGTACGTGAACGACGTACTGACGTTCCTCCAGGTCTTCCAGGAGCCGTTCGGATGGCTCGAGGGACACGGCATCACGGTCGTGATCGGGCTCGTCTACGGCTACATGCCGTACCTGATCCTGCCGCTGTACGGGCAGCTCGACCGGATCGACCAGAGCCAGCTCGAGGCCGGCCGCGACCTGGGCGCGAGTCCGGCGCGGACCTTCTGGCGCGTCACGCTCCCGCTGTCGAAGCCGGGCATCCTGGCCGGGCTGATCATCATCACGCTGCCGATGTTCGGGGACTACTACACGAACGCCCTGCTCTCCCAGTCCCCGAGGACGACGATGATCGGCAACCTGATCGACCTGACGTACGTCACACCGGGCCTCGCCGCGCAGGGAGCCTCGCTGGTGCTGACGATCGTCGTGATCCTCATCGTCCCGATGCTCTGGTACCTGCGCTACACGGCTCGAGCCGCGGAGGCGAAGTGAAGACCGCGACGCGCGAGCCGGTGGCGACCACGACGCCGACGACCCCGCGGTCCCACATCCCCTGGTTCGGCAACCCATGGCGCAAGCCGCGGATCCTCGAGGCGATCACGTGGGTCTACCTGGCGTGGTCCGTCCTGCCGGTCACGATCGCGGTCCTCTTCTCGTTCAACCAGGGGCGCTCGAGGAGCTCCTGGCAGGGGTTCTCACTCACGTGGTGGTGGGAGGATCCCTACGAGTCGCTGTTCAGGAACCCGCTCCTGCGACCCGCCATCTTCCAGAGCTTCCGCCTGGCGATCCTCACGACCCTGATCGCGGTGCCGATCGGGACGGCGTTCGCGATCGGACTCGACCGGTGGCGAGGCCGGCCGGCGACCGCGGCGAACTTCAGCGTCCTCATGGCGTTCGTCGTGCCCGAGATCATCCTCGGGCTCGCGCTGTTCCTCTCGTTCGAGCACCTGCTGACCTTCATCCCCCTCGGGACGGTCGCGCAGGTCATCGGGCTCGTCACGTGGCAGATCGCGTACGCCGTCATCATCGTTCGGGCGCGGTTATTGACCATCGGCCGGGAGTACGAGGAGGCGGCGATGGACCTCGGCGCGTCGCCGACGAAGTCGATCCGGCGCGTGCTCCTGCCGCTGCTCACCCCGGCGATGTTCGCCAGCGCGGCGATCGTCTTCGCGGACTCGATCGACGACTTCGTCACCGTGCGATACCTCTCGGCGGCGTCGGATACCGAGCCGCTCTCGGTCAAGATCTACAACGCGGCGCGCGCGTCACCCACGCCCGCGGTGAACGCGGCCGCGACGTTCATGTTGATCTCCACCTTCACGATCATCACGCTCGGCTTCATCGCGTACCGCGTCCTGACACGCGGCCAGCGCAGGGAGAGCGCGGTCAAGGAGTTCGTGTCGCTCGAGGTGTGATCCGCAGCGGCACCGCCGCGACCGAGCCGCGCCGCGGGCAGGTCGCTAGGTGGCGGCGAGCGGCTCCTCCATGGCGTGGAGCTCCTCGAGCGAGGCGGTCTCCATGAGCATGCGGAGCGCGTCGGCCGGCAGGTGCACCGTGATCGGCGTGCCCTGCTCGAACGGGACCCCGCTCCCCTCGTTCGGCATCCACGCCTGGAGGGTCTGGCCGGGCGGGAGGTGGACGATGATCTGGAGCGTCGAGCCCACGTAGACGACGCGCTCGATCATCCCGGGGACGCGGTTCTCGCCCGTGGCGCCGTGGTCCTCGAGGCGGACGCGCTCGGGCCGGATCGTGACCTTGACGCTTCCGGTCGCGTCCGTGTCCCCCTTCGCGGCCACCAGCTCGAAATCGCCGATCCGCACCTTGCCTCGCCCGTCCTCGGTGCGACCGGCCGCGGCGGCGTCCATCAGGTTCGAGACGCCCAGGAAGTCGGCCACGTACGCCGTGGCCGGCTCCTCGTAGACCTCGCTCGGCGTGCCGACCTGCTCGACGCGGCCGTTACTCATCACGGCCAGCCGGTCGGACATCGTGAGCGCCTCCTCCTGGTCGTGCGTCACGTAGATGAACGTGATGCCGACCTCCTGTTGGAGGGACTTCAGCTCGATCTGCAGCGCCTTGCGCAGCTTGGCGTCCAGCGCGCCGAGCGGCTCGTCCAGGAGCAGTACGGCGGGGTTCAGGATCAAGGCTCGGGCGAGCGCCACCCGCTGCTGCTGCCCGCCCGAGAGCTGGGAGGGACGCCGTCGCTCGTACCCCTCCAGGCGGACCAGCGCCAGGGCGTCGGCGATCTTCTGCTTCGCCTCGGCCTTCGAGACCTCCTGGTAGCGGAGGCCGAACCCAACGTTGTCGGCCACCGACAGGTGCGGGAACAGCGCGTAGTTCTGGAAGACCGTGTTGACGTTGCGCTTGTGGGGCGGGGTGTGCGCCATGTCCACGCCATCGAGCAGGATCCGACCCTCGTCCGGCCGCTCGAACCCCGCGATGCACCGCAGGGTCGTGGTCTTCCCGCATCCCGAGGGCCCGAGCAGGGAGAAGAACTCGCCCGGGGGCATGTCCAGGTTGATCCCCGCGACCGCCGTGACGTCGGCGAAACGCTTCACCAGATCGACGAGGACGACCTCTCCGCCAGCCATGCAGGGCGCAGGATAGCGCACATCCTGCACGACCGTTCAAGGGCCGGCTATCCCTCCAGGGTCACGTGGACGTGCTTGGACTCGAGGTAGTCCTCGACGCCCTGCACCCCGAGCTCCCGGCCGATCCCCGAGCGCTTGTAGCCGCCCCACGGCGCCTCGACCGGCGCGGCCTGCGTGCCGTTGATCCACACGGTGCCGACCCGCAGCGCGCGAGCGACCGTCAACGCCCTCGTGATGTCGTTCGTCCACACCGCCGCCGCCAGCCCGTACTCGTTGTCGTTCGACATCCGGACGACCTCCTCGACGTCCGAGAACGGGATCACGGTCATCACCGGGCCGAAGATCTCCTCGCGCGCGATCGTCGCGTCGTTCGTCGCGTCCGCGAAGATCGTCGGCGGCACCCAGTAGCCGTTCGCCAGGCGCGGGTCGGCGGGACGGTCGCCCTGCACCGCGAGCTTCGCCTCGTCCATGCCGATCTCGATGTAGCGCTCCACGCGGGTCCGCTGCTCCTTCGAGATCAGCGGCCCCATCGTGGTCTCCTCGTCGAACTGATCGCCAAGCTTCACGCTGTTCGTGCGCTCCACCATCGCGGCGAGCGCGTCGTCGTAGATCGCCCGCTCGACGAAGACGCGCGTGCCGGCCGAGCAGTTCTCGCCCATGTTCCAGAAGACGCCGTTGCACGAGCCCTCGATCGCGGCCTCGAAGTCGGCGTCGGCGAACACGATGTTCGGCGACTTGCCGCCGAGCTCGAGCGTCACGCCCTTCAACGTGTCGGCGGCGTTCCGCATGATCAGCTGCCCGACCTCCTTCGAGCCCGTGAAGCCCACCTTGTCGACCTTCGGGCTCTCGACGAGCGGGGCGCCGGCCGTCTCGCCGAAACCGGTCACCACGTTCAGGACGCCGGCGGGAAGACCGGCCTCCTCGAGGATCCTCGCGATCTCGAGCGAGGTGAGCGGCGTCTGCTCCGGCGGTTTGAGGACGAACGTGCACCCGGCGGCGATCGCCGGCGCCACCTTCTGCGCCGACATCATCATCGGGTAGTTCCACGGTGTGATGCCGGCCGCCACGCCCACCGGCTCCTTCATCACGAACGACATCGCGTCCGGCCCGATCGGCAGGACGTCGCCGTGGATCTTCGTAGCCCAGCCGCCGAAGTACTCGAACATGTAGGCGACGTCGGCGATGTCGTCCCGCGCGTCGCCGATCGGCTTGCCGGCGTCGAGCGCCTCCAGCCGAGCTAGGCGCTCGAGGTCGCGATGCACGATCTGGGCCGCCCGGAGAAGGATCCGGCCGCGCTCACGCTCCGACGTGCCCGGCCACCACGAGCCGCCGTCGAACGCGCGCCGGGCGGCGTCGATCGCCCGCTCGACATCCGCCCGCTTCGAGTCGGGGGCGGTGGCGATGACCTCCCCGGTGGCCGGATTGAACACATCCAGGCGGGCGCCGTCGTCGGCGTCCAGCCACCGGCCGTCGATGAAGTTCTGCAGCGCGTCCGCCACGTTCTCCCCCTCCTCGGCTGACGTAGAGGGGGAGGGTACTACGAGCGACGCGGTGCCGTGGGGTCCCTAGGGCTCGTACGTGACCCACTCACCGTCGAACCACTCGGGGTCCGCGTCCAGCAAGGCCCGGTACTTCATGTAATCGTCGTGCATCGCGGGATCGTCCGCGTTCTTCATGTACGACTCTCGGTCGTCGAAGTACACGACCATGAGGACCTCGTCCCGACCGTCGCTCGGGAACAGGAAGTGGGTCCCCCGGAAGCCCGGCGTCGTCCGGGCTCCGATCTCATCCATGACCGCTCGGAGCTCGTCGAACCGCTCCTGCTGGATCTTCATCCGTGCGACGGTCCCGTACACGACCCACCTCCCTCGCGGGCTCCGGCGACGAGGGCGTGAGCATACGCCCGTCCGCGGTCCCGCGGGTACGCTCCCGACGTGGAGCGGGCGTTCGACGTCGAGGCAAGCGGCGTCCGCCTGGCCGCGCGCGAGTGGCCGGGCGACGGCCGAGGCGTCCTGCTGCTCCACGGGCTCGCGTCCTCGTCACACATCTGGGACCTGGTCGCTCCACGGCTCGCGCCGACGTACCGCGTGGTCGCGTACGACCAGCGCGGACACGGACGCTCGGGGAAACCCTCCTTCGGCTACGGGTTCGAGCGCACGACCGCCGACGCGATCGCCGTGCTGCGTGCGGCCCGGCTTCGCCGACCGACCGTCGTCGGCCACTCGTGGGGTGCGAACGTGGCCCTCGAGCTCGCGGCGCGGTACCCGCAGCTCGTCGGGGGCACCGTCCTCGTCGACGGCGGGTTCCTGCGGCTCCGCGACCGGCTGGACTGGCCCGCGACGAAGGAGCGCCTCGCGCCGCCCGACCTGAGGGGCACGCCGGTCCACGAGTTCCTCGAGATGACCCGCTACTTCCTCCACGGGCAGGTCGAGATCACGCCGGAGGTCGAGGCGGTGTTCCTCTCGCTCATGCGTATCGACGGCGACGGCAACATCCACCCTCGCCTGTCCAGGGCGAACCACCTGCGGATCCTCCGTGCGCTCTGGGAGCAGGACACCCTGTCGCTCCTACGCCGGGTGCGCGTACCCACGCTCGTGCTCGCCGTACGATCGCCGGGCGGCACCCCGGACTCGGCCGGCTTCATGCACGAGAAGGAGCGCGCGTCGGCGCACGTCCGCGCGATCGGCGAGCCGGTGCGCTTCGAGTGGATCGACGGGATCCACGACGTCCCCCTCCAGCGCCCGAGGGCGCTCGCCTCACGGATCGCCCGGTTCGCCGGCTCGGTCGGCTAGGCTAGCGAGGCGCGCTCACGCGTACCAGACAGTAGCGCGTGCCGGAACGGGGCAGCGCCCGTACGATGGCTGGGTGATCACGTTCATCGTCGTCCTGCTCCTGCTCGCCGCGATCTTCGGCGTGCTCGGCGCGGTCCTGAAGATCGCGCTCGCGCTCGTCCTGGCGATCGCGCTCACCGTCGCGGTCCTCGCGTGGGGCGGGTGGCTCTGGCTGAAGCACCGGGTCAGAGCGCTGGACCGAGAGCTGGACCGCGAGCGAGAGCTGGAGGAGCGGCGACGGCGAGCGATCGACGTCCGGCGCGTCCCGAACGAAGCCGAGCGCGCAGAGCCCCTCGAGCTCCCCGGCGACGCGCCCTAGCGTTCCCCCGCCCCTGCCCGCCGGACGATCCGCTCGCGGTACCGTCCGGGTGCGTCCCCGATCATCCGTCGCACAGACCCGCGTGGGCGACCGGCGTCCTCCCGACGGTCCCCCGTCTCCAGGCCCCACGCGGCGGCGCGGACCAGCGGGAACCGGACCGGCTCGGGCGGCGCGAGCGCGATCTCGCGGCCGACGACCGGCATCGAGCTCCACTCGTCCCGGGAACCGAGGACGAGGGAGGCCAGGATCCGGCCGCCGAGCTTCGTCTGCGCCAGCCCGTGCCCCGAGAAGCCCAGCCCCGCGTGCACGGTGCCGGGCTCGAGCGTCCGGAAGAACGGGAGGAACCACGCGGTGTGGTCGATCGGGCCGCCCCACGCGTGGGTGAAACGGACGCCCTCGAGCTGTGGGAACAGCCACAGGAGCCCGCGGTCGCCGCCGGGCCGGGGGACGTCCGGGCCCGGACGCATCACACGGGCTCTCGCGGAGCGGCCGGCTGCCGGACGAGCGACGCGCCCGCGAGGATCGCACGTCCCGCGACCAGGAACACGAGCGTGAAGCCCATCGCGATCGCGCCGAACTCGAGCAGCCCCTCCCCCCAGGGGCCGCCACGGATCACGGAACGGCCGACCAGCCCGAGCGGCACCGCGATCAGCCA
Source organism: Actinomycetota bacterium (assembly GCA_035762085.1). GTDB lineage: Bacteria > Actinomycetota > UBA4738 > UBA4738 > HRBIN12 > HRBIN12. The sequence goes on from DASTPT010000094.1 coordinate 60,821, forward strand.
GGTCACGAGCATCGTTGCCCAACCCACCCGCCGGTACGTGCCGACGAGCAACGCGACCAGGAACCACGCCAGGAGCAGCGGGGCCCCGGTCCGCAGGATGCCGGCGAGCGCGAGGCCCCCGTGCTGGATCACGCCCACGATGACGAAGGCGACGAGCGCGACCGCGTCGATCGCGGCCGCGGCGCGCCGGAAGGGGCGGGCAGCCGAGCGGGCCACGGCCCCATCCTCCCAGACGGTGGAACCGCGCGGCCCATGAGAACGTCGTGCAAGGGATGGACGCCGACGGCCGCACACGGCACCATGTGCCGGTGACCCGTGGACTTCCCCGCCGGGCCGCCCTCGGTGCGGCCGTTTTCCTCGTCGCCTGCTCCGCTCCGGTCCTCGTCGCCGCCGAGCTCGAGGACCGCCCGGCTCCGATCGCGATCTCGGTCGATGGGGTGGAGGTCCTCGTCGACCACGACGCGACCTTCGGCGTCGTGATCCGCGAGCGCTCGCTCCGCGCGCCCGACGGCCGGCTGCTCGACGTCGAGGGAGGCGTGCTCGACCCGCACGCCGACCCCGGACGCATCTGGCTGAACGGGGCCCCGGCCGGCCGCGCGACGCCGCTGTCGACCGACGACGCGATCGTCGTCGTCCCGGGGACGGACCGGACCGAAGGCACCGAGCGGCTCGTCGAGCAGCTCCCCGGCCGCCAGCTGCTGAACCCGATGCGCACCCTCGCGACGTCGCGCATGCAGCGCGTCACGACGGTCGGGCGGGTCTCCGGGATCGTGACCGACGTCCGGTACCGGCCGATCGGCAACGCGCAGGAGCCGCCCGCCGTCGCGCTGACCTTCGATGACGGCCCCTGGCCGAACGGAACCGTTCGCGTGCTGCGCATCCTGCGGCGCATGGACGCGGAGGCGACCTTCTTCATGGTCGGGTACCTGATCGAGCGCTACCCGGAGATCGTGGAGCGGGTACGGCGTGCCGGCATGACGATCGGAACGCACTCGTGGGTGCACCCCTACGTGACGTCCTTCGTGGACCTGCGTCCCCATCGTCAGGAGACCGAGATCGCGCGCCCCGCCGACCTGCTCCGCACCCGGTTCGGAGTGACGCCGACGCTGTTCCGACCCCCGGGCGGGAGCTTCGACGAAGCGGTCGTCCGCATGGCCGACCAGAGCGGGATGCGGGTCGTCCAGTGGGACGTGGATCCGCACGACTACCGGAGCGGAGCCAGGCCGAGGGCGATCGCGAAGTCCGTGCTCAGCTCGGTCCGGCCGGGCTCGATCGTGCTGCTCCACGACGGCGGCGGCGATCCGAGCGCCACGATCCGCGCGCTGCCGAGGATCATCCGCGGGATCCGGCGCATGGGCCTCGAGCCGGTGGCCATCGAGGGCTGAACCCCGTGGAGCTCGACGAGGTCCTCGCCGAGCTGCGACACGCGGCCGACCCGACCCGGCTGACCGGTATGGCGCGCTACGGCATCGCGACCGACTCGGCGCTCGGCGTCACGGTGTCCGAGCTCCGAGCGATCGCACGCCGGATCGGACGCGATCATGCGCTCGCGTCCGCCCTGTGGGACACGGGGATCCACGAGGCGCGGATCCTCGCGACGATCGTCGACGAGCCCGAGCGCGTGACCGAGGCGCAGGCGGAGTCCTGGGTCGCCGACGTCCGCTCCTGGGACCTGTGCGACGGCCTCTGCGGCAACCTCCTGGACCGCACACCCTTCGCGCTCGACAAGGCCGTCGAGTGGAGCGCGCGCGACGAGGAGTTCGTGAGGCGGGCGGGCTTCGTCCTGATCGCCACCAGCGCGGTCCACCGCAGGGACCTGCCGGACGAGCGCTTCGACGTGCTCCTGCCGACGATCCGTGCCGGCGCGACCGACGACCGCAACGCGGTGAAGAAGGCGGTGTCGTGGGCGCTGCGCCAGATCGGCAAACGGAGTCCCGGGCTCCATGCCCGGGCGGTCGAGACGGCCGAGGAGATCCGCGGGATCGGATCGCGGCCGGCGCGTTGGATCGCGTCCGACGTCCTGCGCGAGCTCCGGAGCGACGCGGTCCTCGGACGGTTGGAGCCGTCCGGCTAGAGGGTCAGGAGCGCCGGCGCGAGCTCGCGCAGCTGCGCGAGGCACACGTCGTTCTCGTCGTCCGAGACGACCTGGACGCAGACGTGGTCGGCGCCCGCATCCAGGTGCGCGCGCACGCGCGTCGCGATCCGGTCGGCGTCGCCCCACGCGACGAGCGCGTCGATGATCGCGTCGCTCCCCTGACCGCCGATGTCCGCGTCCGACCACCCCATCCGCCGCAGGTTGTTCGCGTAGTTCGTCGTCTGCAGGTAGTGGACCGCGAACCGGCGCGCCACGCGGCGGGCCTCGGCCGGGTCGGCCTCGAGGACCGCGGTCTGCTCGACGGCGAGCACGGGCTCCGGTCCGAGGCGCTTGCGCGCGAAGGCCGTGTGCTCGACCGGCACGAAGTACGGGTGCGCCCCAAGCGCGCGCTCGGCCGCCAGCTCGAGCATCCGCGGACCGAGCGCGGCGAGCACCCGTCGCGGCTCCGCCTCCGGCTCGAGCGCCGAGGACGCGGCGCGGTCCATCGCGTCGAGGTAGTCGCGCATCTTCCCCCACGGCCGCTCGTAGCGGCCGCCGCGGCGCGAGACCGACGGCGAGTGGCTCACGCCGAGCCCGAGCAGGAACCGGTTCGGGTAGGCGTCGGTGAGCATCCGCCAACCGTTCGCCATCGCGACGGGGTCCCGGGCCCAGATGTTCGCGATGCCGGTCGCGATCACGGCGCGCTCCGTGGAGCCGAGCAGCCAGGCCGAGTGGCTGAACGCCTCGCGGCTGGTGACGCTCTCGGGGATCCAGATCGCCGGGTAGCCGAGCGACTCGATCTGCCCGGCCGCCTCTCGTTCCTCCGCGGCCGTCTGCGCCTCGAGCGAGAAGCTCCACACGCCCACGCGCCCGAGCGCCGAGCGGAGCGCCTCGCGCTCCTCACGCATGCCGAGACCGACCTGCTCCTCCACCACGAGCGGACACTATCAGAGACGTCGGAGGGGACCGAAGCCCCCTCCGACGCAACCGCGTTGACGAGATCAGGGACGCTCGTCGCCGGCGGGCACCGGCTCCGTCCCCGCCTCGCTCTCGGGGAGGATGACGGGCTCGCGCGTCGGCTCCCGGCCCTCGACGTTGACCTTCGGCAGCCACTCGAGCCACGCCGGGAGGTACCAGTTGAGGTCGCCGAGGAGCTTCATGCTCGACGGCACCAGGATCGATCGCACGATGGTCGCGTCCAGGAAGACCGCAACCGCGAGTCCCAGGCCCATCTGCTGGAGCGGGACCAGCCGCCCGGCCGCGAACGCCGTGAAGACCGCGACCATGATGATCGCGGCGCCGGTGATGATGCCGGCCGTCGTCCGGAGGCCGTAGGCGACGGCCTCGGAGTTGTCTCCGGTCTTGTCGTACTCCTCGCGGATCCGGCTGAGCAGGAACACGTGGTAGTCCATCGACAGGCCGAACAGGATCGAGAACAGCAGCAGCGGGAGCCACGCCTCGATCGACTCGACCTCCTGGAACTGGAACCCGATCGCGTTGAACCCGTCGAGCGCCCAACCGTGGATCGTGTCGAGGAACCCGCTCGACTGCTTCTGGAACACGAGCACGATCGCCCCGTACGCCGCTCCGACCGAGAGCAGGTTCATGAGCACGGCCTTCAGCGGCACGACGAGCGAGCGGAACACGACCATCAGCAGGAGGAACGACAGGCCGAGCACGAAGGCGAAGACGATCGGCTGATACGTGTCCGTCTGCGTGAAGAAGTCGGCCATGATCGCCGGGAACCCGCCGACGAGCACCTCCGCATCCGTTCCGGCGAAGATCGGCGGGATGCCCTGGTCGCGGAGCCGGTAGACCGCCTCGGTCGTTGCGTGACCGAACGGATCGCCGACGGGGATCGCGTTCACGACGGCGGCCGTGCCCTCCGCATTCGGGATCATCCCCACCTGGTCGGCGAACGCGGGGTCGGCCGCGATCGCCTGTTCCAGCTCTCGGAGCGCGCCCTGCAGCTGCGGGGAGGACAGGTCGCCGCCCACGTATACCTGCACCGGGTCGCTCCGACCCCCGGCCGCGAACTGCTCGGACAGGATCAGGAACGCCTGCTTCGAGTCGACCTCGTCGGGCAGCGTGGCGGCGCTCGAGGTCGTCCCCTTGTCGATCGTGAAGTACAGGCTGGCGAGCGAGCCCAGGAACAGGACGGAGATGACCAGGAACAGGACGGGTCGCGCCATGACCGTCTTCGTCATGCGGTCCCAGAACCCGCCCTTCGGGTCGTGCTCCCCCTCCATCCGGGCGCGCTTGGTGAAGCGCGGCCAGTTCACCCGGTCCTTCAGCAGGCCGAGCAGCGCCGGCAGCAGGGTGAGCGAGGCCATGATCGAGGCGAGGACCACGAGGATCGCCCCGGCCGCCATGCTGCGGAAGATCGTGTTCGGCATGATGAACATGCCGAGGAGCGCCAGGACCACCGTCAGACCGCTGAAGAAGACGGCGCGGCTCGCGGTGGCCCCCGACGCTGCGATCGCGTCGTACGGCTCGAAGCCCTTCTTCCGCTCCTCCCGATACCTGGCGATGATGAACAGGGAGTAGTCGATCCCCACCGCCAACCCGATCATCGGCGCGATGTTCTGCGTGAAGAGGCTGAAGCTCACGCCACTCAACTCGGCGATGAGCGCGATGCCGCCGAGCGCGATCGGGATCGCCATGAACGCCATCGCGAGGGGCAACAGGGCGGCGATCAGCGCGCCGAAGACCACCAGCAGCACGATCAGCGCGATGAGGACTCCGGTCCGCTCGCTGCTCGCGAGGTCCTCCTCGGCCACGTGGCTGGTGTCGGCGTTCAGCGTGGCCGGGCCGGCGAGGAACGTCTCGAACGCGTCGCCGTCCTGGTCGACCTCCGCCTGCACGTCCTTCAGGCGCTCGACGGTCGCGATCTCGGTATCGGCGATCGGGACCGAGACGATCGTGGCCCGCCCGTCGGTCGAGATCAGCCCCGCGACATCGAAGTACGTGATCGGCGGTCCGGCGAGCGCGTCCGACCCCGCGGCCATGATCGCGCCGCGGACGGCCTCGGTGACGCTGGTGAAGCTGATCTGCCCCGAGGGGTCCGGGTCGTCGATCCCCACGGACGACGACGTGATGAACGCCACGAGCTCGGGCGGATCGACGCGCAGCACGTCGGGGTTGAGCGTGCCGGCCGTGAAGAGCTGCTGGGGCTGGATCACCTGGATCCGGTACGCCGAGTCCTCGTCGGGCGGCACGGCCTGGTCGACCGCGGCCTGGAGCGTCGAGACGATCTCCTCGTCCACCGGGCCCTGGAGCTGGATCGACACGAGCACGCCGGGGGGATCGGACGTCCGCAGCCGCCGCAACCCGGCGGCCTCGAGCGCGTCGTAGACGGTGACCACGTCGCCGGCGACCGTCTGCTCGCCGAGCTCCATCACGCCCTGCTGCACGCCGCGGACGTACTGCTCGAAGGTGGGGTCGGACACGGCGAGCACGTCGTGGCGGATGACGAGGAACTCGGTGTCCTTCTGCTCGCCGGTGATGTTCTCCTCGATGAGCTGCATCGCCTGTTTGGACTCCGGGTTGTTCGTGAAGTCCACGTCGGACGTGAGGGCGTCGGAAAGGAACTGCTGGGACGCGAACCCAAGCCCGGTGACCACGACGAGCCACAGGACGATGACGATCCACGGACGCCGGCTGCTCGAACGGGCGAGCGACTCCGGGTTCAAACGCATGGGCCGTACCCCCCTCTGTCCGCTCGAGGCGGACTCCGCCCCCGAGTCGTGCTTACGTCGTATGTGCAAGCATAGGCGGGGCGTCAACCCACGACGCCGCGGGGAGAGGACGGGCGCATGTCCACGACGGTCGCCGACGGGCGAGCGAATCCCAGACCGCACCGCGATCCGCTCACGCGCGAGCGGATCGTCGAGACGGCGCTCCGATTGATGGACGAGGAGGGCCTCCAGGCCGTCACGATGCGACGCGTCGGTCGCGAGCTCGGCGTCGAGGCGATGTCCCTGTACAACCACGTCGCGGACAAGCAGGACCTCCTGCGCGGCGTCGTCGAGGCCGTGATGGCCGGGTTCGAGTTCCCAGAGGACGGCGACGACTGGCGTGAGGCCGCCCGCCGCGCGGCGCGGGCCTGGCGGACGCTGCTGAAAGCGCACCCGAACGTCATCACGCTGATGTCCGGCCAGCGCAAGCCCATGACCTCGGTCGTGGCGCTCCGCCCCACCGAACACGCGATCTCGATCCTGGGACGCGCGGGCCTATCGAACGCCGAGACCGTCCGCGCCTTCCGCGCCTTCGGCGGCTACGTCCAGGGATTCGTGATGGCCGAGATCGCGAACATGTTCGGGCGCGAAGACGCGGACGTCCTCCTGGACGACGTCGTGCGGACGATCCCGCTCGAGGAGCTCCCCACGCTGGCCGCTCACGTCGAGTACCTGTTCAACCGCGACCTGGATGCCGATTTCGAGTACGGGCTCGACCTGATGATCCGTGGTCTCGAGGCCAAGGCCGCGAACGGCGGCTAGCGTAGGCCGAGCTCGGCACCGACTCGCGCGAACACGTCGAGCGCCGTCCGTAGGTCCTCCTCCGTGTGATCGGCGGTCACGATCGTGCGGACCCGCGCCTGACCCTTCGCGACGGTGGGGAACACGATCGCCGGAGTGAACACCCCCTCCTCGAACAGCCCGCGCGCGAACGCCTGGGTCTTCTCCTCGTCCCCTGTGATCACCGGCGTGATCGGGGTCTCGCTCATCCCGGTGTCGTAGCCCAGGTCGTGGAGCCCGACCTTGAACGTCGCGGTGTTGCTCCACAGGCGCTCGAGCCGATCGGGCTCGTCGCGGATGATGTCGAGCGCCTCCAGGCAGGCCGCCGTGACCGCGGGCGGCGTGCTGGTCGAGAACAGGTACGGACGGCCGCGGTTGATGAGCCACTCGATCAGCTGGGCAGGCCCCGCGACGAACCCGCCGAGCACGCCGATCGCCTTCGAGAGCGTTCCGACCTGGACGTCCACGCGTCCGTGGAGCCCGAAGTGGTCGACGGTCCCGGCTCCGGCCTCGCCGAGCACGCCCGAGGCGTGCGCGTCGTCGAGCATCATGATCGCGCCGTGCTTCTCGGCGACCTCGACGAGCGCGGGGAGCGGGGCGATGTCCCCGTCCATCGAGAAGACGCCGTCGGTGATCAGGAGCTGACGCCGGCCCGGGCGGGCGGTCTCGGCCAGGAGGGCGTCGGCGTGGTCGGCGTCCTTGTGCTCGAACACCTTGATCTCGGCGCGCGACAGGCGTGCGCCGTCGATGATCGAGGCGTGGTTGAGCCGGTCGCTCACGATCACGTCCTCCTTGCCCAGGATCGCGGCGACGGTGCCGGCGTTCGCCGTGAACCCCGACTGGAACATCAAAGACTCCTCGGCGTGCTTGAAGTCCGCGAACCGGCGCTCGAGCACGCGGTGCATCGCCATCGTCCCGGCGATCGGACGGACCGCTCCACTCCCGGCGCCGAGCTCGGCGGCCGCCTTCGACGCCGCCGCGTTCATCCGAGGGTGGTTCGCGAGCCCGAGGTAGTTGTTCGACGCCAGGTTGACCACGTCCCGGCCGTCGAACCGCGCGCGGGCGCCGGTCGGCCCCTCGAGCGTCCGAGGATGGATCGCGAGCCCCTGCGCCTCGAGCTCGGCGAGCTGGTCCTTCAGGTAGTCGAGCGCACCGCCCATCGCGTTCCTCCCGTGCCGGGGCCGTCATCACCCTATCGCCGGCGTCTACGATGAAGCCGTGCGGGTCGAGGCGTTCCTGGCCGATGCGGTGCAGGCCGTCGGGGGCAAGCTCTCGGCGCTCGGCGTCGGGTGGAACACGCTCTCGGCGCCGCGCTTCCCGGCCCGGCACGACCGCGTCGCGCTCGGCGTCGTCGTCCGGATCCCGCCCGAGGAGACCGGCGCGGGGCACCGGCTCCGGGTGACGCTCGTCGGTCCGAACGGCCAGGAGCGGCCGCTCGGACGCGGCCCCGACGGGAGCCAGCTCACCGCGCTCGACGCACCGTTCTCCGTCCGGCAGGCCGAGATGGAGGCGACCGCGACGTTCGCGCTCAACTTCGACGGGCTCGTCTTCGACGGGCCGGGGACGCACACCTTCGTCCTGACGGTCGACGGGACGGAACACCAGCGGCTGGCGTTCCGGGTGCAGACGCCGCCGGCGCCGCCGCCGGTCGAGCACCGCGCCGGCGGCTACCTCTGAGGGATCTCCGGCCCGGGCCGCTCCCCGTCCGGGAACACGATGACCTTCGCCGCGTGCCCGGAGGCCGCCGTCGCGAAGGCCTCCTCGAACTCCTCGAGCGCGAACCGGTGCGTGATCACGGGCGAGACGTCGACCCGGCCGGTCGAGAGCAGGGTGGTCGTCTGCTGCCACGTGCGGAACATCTCGCGGCCCGTGATGCCGAGGATCCGCGCCTCCTTGAAGATGACCTGGTCGTTGAGGTCCAGCGTCACCGGCCGGTCCGGCAGGCCGAGCAGCGACATCCGGCCGCCACGCGCCAGCATCCGCGTCCCCTGGTCGATCGCGCGCGCGTTGCCCGACATCTCGAGCACGACCTCGGCGCCGACGCCGCCGGTCTCGCGCAGGACGACCTCGACCGGGTCCTCTACCTTCGGGTCCACGAGCAGGTCGGCCCCCATCGTGCCGGCCAGGGCCCGACGCTCGTCGTTCGGTTCGATCGCGAACACCTTCCACGCGCCGAGCGCGCGGGCGATGCCCACCGAGAACAGGCCGATCGGGCCGCATCCGATCACGGCGACCGGGTTCGTGAGCAGGTCCTCGCCCCCCTCGGTGCCGAACGCCGCGTGGACCGCGTTGCCGAACGGCTCCATGATCGAGGCCACGTCCGGGTGGATCCCCTCGCCGACGATCCACGCGTTCTCGGCGGGGATCACCACGAACTCCGCGAAGGCGCCCTCGGTGTCCACACCGAGGATCCGCAGGTTCTGACAGATGTGCGCTCGACCGGTGCGACACGTCGCGCAGTGGCCGCAGGCGATGTGCGTCTCGGCGGCGACGAACGCGCCCGGCTTGATGTGGTGGACCTCGGAACCGACGGCCTCGACGGTCCCGGCGACCTCGTGCCCGAACGTCATCGGCACGCGGATGCGGCCCTCCGCCCATTCGTTCCAGTCGTGGATGTGCAGGTCGGTGCCGCAGATCGACGCGGCATGGACCCGGACCAGGACCTCGTCCTCGCCGGGGTCGGGGATGGGGATCTCGGCCAGCTCCGCCCCCGGTCCGGCGTGGGTCTTGCGCAGGGCTCGCATGGTCCCCCCCATCTCTCCGGCAGCCTACCGCGTGCGGCAGGGCCGACCGGCCGTGGTCTGGAACCCGAGGACCGCATGAGGCCGTCCAAGTCGGACCGATGTCAGGATGACCCGAGGAACGGAGGCCCCGTGATGAGACGGTTCCCGACGATGGCGGTGGTGGGCGCGCTCGCGTTGGCGCTCGCGGCCTGCGGAGGGCTGAACGACGACGGCACCACCGGCACCACCGGCGGCGCCGGTGGCGGCGGGACCGGCGACGGGGGCACCGATCCGATCGAGCACCCGACCGGGGCGGACGAGGTCGTCCTGCGGTGGGAGTACCGCGACGGGTTCGTCCCCTACGAGTACCTCCTGAAGCGGCTCCCGAGCTGGACGCTCTACGGGGACGGACGGCTGGTCGTCGAGGGGCCGATGATCGAGATCTACCCGAGCCCCGCGCTCCCGAACGTCCAGGTCCGCCTCGTCTCGGAGGACGGCATCCAGACGGTCCTGCGGGCGGCCGACGACGCCGGCCTCCTGGACGGCGACGCCAGCTACGACTATCGCTGCATCACCGACGCGCCCACGACGGTCTTCACGACGAACGCAGGAGGCTCGACGAGCGTCGTGTCGGCGTACGCCCTCGGCGACGGCACGGAGGGGAACTGTCCCGACGTCGCCCTCGAAGCACGTCGGACGCTGGCGGAGTTCCGGGACCGCCTCGGCGATCTGGGCTGGTTGCCCGACGGCTCGGTCGGGGCGGAGGAGCCCTACGTCGCCGACGAGATCCGCGTCTACGTGCTGCCGTACCAGGGACAGCCGGACCTCCCGCAGGAGCCCGTGGCGTGGCCGCTCGAGCGGTCGCTCGACCGGTTCGGCAAGCCCGTCGAGGGCGGGTTCGACGACACGCGCTGCGGTGTCGTCGGCGGGCCCGACCTGGAGACCCTCCTGCCGCTGCTGCAGGGCGCGAACGACCTCACGCCCTGGACGAGCGAGGGCACGGAGCACCGCCTGGTCCTGCGGCCGCTCCTGCCGGACGAGCACGGCTGCTGAGCGCGCCCCCGAGCCGTCTTGCTCGCGAGAGCCGACAGGCCTACACTCCGCGCCATCCTCGGGTGGGAGGAGGTCTATGGCCCACAGGACGGGCAAGGTATGGATGCACGTCGCCGCCGTCCTCGCGATCGCCCTCGTGGCGACCGCGTGCGGGGGCGACGAGGGGGAGACCGTCGACGTCACCCTGCAGGAGTTCGCCATCGCGGCGGACCCGACGTCGGTCGGAGCCGGCGAGGTGACGTTCGACACCACGAACGACGGTCCGGACGACCCGCACGAGCTCGTGGTCTTCCGGAGCGATCTGGCACCGGATGCGCTGCCGACGCAGGAGAACGGCGCGGTGGACGAGTCCGGTGAGGGGGTCGAGCTCATCGACGAGATCGAGGAGTTCCCGGTCGGCGAGACCCAGAGCATGACGCTCGACCTCGAGGCGGGGAACTACGTGCTCGTCTGCAACATCTACGACGAGGACGAGGACGAGGCGCACTACCAGGAGGGCATGCGCCTCGCGTTCACCGTCGAGTAGGTACCGAGGGGTCGGGACCGCCCGCGTCCCGCCCCTGCGGGCCCCTCAGAACTTCCGACGAGACGGAGCGCGCAGCGACGAGCGCCGGCCGCCCCGGGAGCCCGAGAACACCACGCGCGGCGCAGAGATCTTCATCCCCTCCACGCGGAACTCGTCGTGCAGGTCCAGGCGTGCCGCCATGCGACTCACGTCGCCCTGCTGCTCGGCCGTCACGAGCGTGACGCCGATCCCGCTGCGACCGGCGCGTGCGGTCCGGCCGATCCGGTGGACGTACCCCTTGTCGTCCTCGGGCGGGTCGTAGTTCACGACGTGGCTGATGCGCTCGAGGTCCAGGCCGCGCGCGGCCACGTCCGTGGCGACGAGCACGTCCACCTTGCCGGTCTCGAACCGCTGCAGCGCCCGCTGCCGGGCCGGCTGCGTCATGTCCCCGTGCAGCGCCTCGACCCGGATGTCGTGCGCCTTCAGCCGGCGGACCAGTCGGTCGGCCCCGCGCTTGGTCCGTACGAACACCAGCGTCAGCTCCCGCTCCTTCGCGAGCAGCTCGACGAGCGCCTCGACCTTGCGCTTCGGGTCGACCGGGATGAACCGGTGGTCGATCTCCTCGACGGTCTTGGCATGCGACTCGACCTCATGCAGCACGGCGTCGCGCGTGTACGCGCGCGCGAGGTGCCCGACCGCCCCGTCGAGCGTGGCCGAGAAGAACATCGTCTGCCGGTCCTTCGGCAGCCGACGGACGATCCGATCCACCTGCGGCTGGAAGCCCATGTCGAGCATCCGGTCCGCCTCGTCGAGCACCAGGATCCGCACGCCGCCCAGGCGCACGAGCCCGCGCTCGGCGACGTCCTCCAGGCGCCCCGGCGTCGCGATCAGCACGTCGGCGCGCGTGGCGCCCTTCGTCTGCTCGCGCAACTTCGTGCCGCCGTAGGCGACGCCGACGCGCAGGCCCTTGGCCTTCGCGACGTCCTGGAACTCGTCGGCCACCTGCTGCGCGAGCTCCCGGGTGGGGACGAGGATCAGCGCCGACGGCGTCTGACCGCCGGGGCGGATCCGCTCGACGATGGGGAGCGCGAACGCGAGGGTCTTGCCCGACCCGGTCTGCGAGCGCGCGAGCACGTCCTTGCCCTCGAGCACGTCGCGCATGACGAGACGCTGGATCTCGAAGGGCGCATCGATGCCGCGCCCCGCGAGCGTCGCAACGACGTCGCTGGACACGCCGAGGTCGTGGAACGACCGTGTGGTCATGTTCGACTCCTTCTGCTCCGAGGCACGAGCCGCGGTTCGGTTCGGGGAGGTCCTGCTCTGGCCCCGAGACCGCCTGAAGGAGGAACGAGGAAGCGAAACCTCACGGGACGACGACGCCGTCCTTGGGGTGCAGCCTACCAGGGTTCCGGCTGGCTCTAGCCGAGCACGACGATCGAGATCATCGCGAAGTGGCACGCGGCGGCGGCCACCATGAACGCGTGCCAGACCTCGTGGTAGCCGAAGACGGCCGGCGACGGATCGGGGCGACGGACCGCGAAGACGATCGCGCCGACCGTGTAGAGGAGGCCCCCCACGACCGTGAGCGCGAGCGCCGACACCGGCATCTCCCGCAGGAGCTGCGGGAGGGCGATGAGGGCCAGCCATCCCATCGCCATGTACAGGGTCGCCGTGAGGACGGTGAACCCATCGATCCGGATCAGCTTCAAGATGATCCCCGCGGCGGCGGCCGCCCAGATGATCGAGAGGATGACGATCGTCCAGGGCCCGTGGAGGACGAGGAGCGCGATGGGCGTGTAGCTGCCGGCGATGAGGACGAAGATCATCGAGTGATCCAGGCGCTTCATGCGTCGGAGCGCCGCCGGATCCCAGTTCCCCCGGTGGTACGCGGCGCTCGAGCCGAAGACCGCCACGAGACTGAGCGCATAGATGGCCGCCGCGATGCGGGGTGCCCAGCCATCGGCGAGCGCGACGAGCGCCGCACCTGCGGGGATCGAGACGAAGAACGCCACCTGGTGGATGCGACCGCGCCACCGTGGCTTCAGCGATGAGGGCGGACGACTCATCGGATCGATGCTACCGGAGGTGCGGCTCGTGAGGCTACGAGGCGCGCTCGGCGCGCAGCGCGAGCTCGCCCTCGAGGCGGGCCCGGATCTGGTCGGCCGAGATACCGGCCCACTCCCGGAGCTCCTGCGGCGTGCCCGAGCCCGGCATCGCCCCGACCCCGAGCCGGACGACCCTGCCGGACAGCGCCGCCGCGTGGGCGAGCGCCGAGAGCACGGCCTCGCCGAGCCCGCCCTCGAGCCAGTGGTCCTCCACGACGACGAGCAGCCCGGTCTCGTCCATCGCGCGGACCAGCGTGTCCACGTCGATCGGCTTCACGGAGTAGGCGTCGATCACCCGGACCGGGTGACCGGCCGCCCCGAGCGCGTCGGCGGCCTCGATCGCCTCGAACACCGTCACGCCGGCCGCGACGATCGTCGCCTCGTCGCCGGCGTCCGACCGGAGCACCTTGCTGCCGCCGATGTCGAACGGCTCGTCGGCGCCGTACAGGCGTGGCGTCTTCTCACGGGTGGTTCGGATGTACGAGATCCCGTGCACGTCCGCCATCGCCGCCGTCAGCCGGGCGGTCGAGTTCCCGTCCGATGGGTAGAGCACCGTGGAGCCGTGCACCCCCCGCATCATCGCCAGGTCCTCGAGCGCCATCTGCGACGGGCCGTCCTCACCGATCGAGACCCCGGCGTGCGAGCCACACAGACGCAGGGTCGCCCGGCTCACGGCCGCCATCCGCACGAAGTCGTACGCGCGCGTCAGGAACGCGCCGAACGTGGCCGCGAACACCGTCTTGCCGAGCGCCTGGAGACCCACCGCGACGCCGGCCATGCACTGCTCGGCGATGTAGAGCTCGACGAACCGGTCGGGCGCCACCGTCTGGAAGTCCTCCGTGTACGTGGAGTTCGACACCTCGCCGTCCAACACGACGACGCCGGGACGCGCGGCCAGCGAGGCCAGCGTCTCGCCGAACGCCTTGCGCGTCGCGACGCCGTCCTCGTACGCGGGGAGGGCGATCTCGGCGGAGGCGGCGGACGGCGGGTTCCACGGCTCGGGCGAGGGTGGGGTGATCGTCAGCGAGCGCTCGCCGCCGAGCTCGGCGATCGCGGCCTCGGCCTGCTCGGCCGAGAGCGGCTTGCCGTGCCAGCCCTCCTCATCCTGGAGGAACGAGACGCCGTTGCCCTTGTGGGTCCGGGCGACGACCAGGGTCGGGCGGTCCGCCGCCTCGGCCTCCCGGTACGCCTGGTCGATCGCGGCGACGTCGTGGCCGTCGACCTCGAGCGCGTTCCAGCCGAACGCCCCGGCGCGAGCCGCGTAGGCGGCGCCGTCCCACTCCAGCATCGTCGGGCCGCGCTGACCCAGCCGGTTCATGTCCAGGATCGCGATGAGGTTGTCCACACCGTGGTGCGAGGCGTTGGCCATCGCCTCCCACACCGAGCCCTCGGTCATCTCGGAGTCGCCCAGCAGGACCCACGCGCGCGCTGAGTTCCCGTCCAGGCGCATCGCGAGCGCCATCCCGAGCCCGATCGGCAGCCCCTGGCCGAGCGACCCGGTCGCGACGTCGATGTACGGCATGTCGGGCAGCGGCACCGGGTGCCCCTGGACCGGGCTGCCCATCTTCCGGAAGGACATCAGCGTCGCGTCGTCGATGGCCCCGATGGCTTTCAGCGCGGCGAACATCAGCGGCGAGGCGTGCCCCTTCGACAGGACGAACCGGTCGTTCGCCAACGCCTTCGGGTCCTCGACGTCGAAGCGGAGGTGGTCGGCGTACAGGACCGCGAGCAGGTGCGCGGCCGACATCGACGACGTCGGGTGCCCGGAGCCGGCGGCGGTCGAGGCGCGGATCCCGTCCACGCAGAACTGCGCGGCCAGCTCGTTCCACATCGCGACCCGATCCATCCGGCGTCCTTTCTCCCGTGCGGCCTCCCGAGCTTACGGGAACCCGCCCCATGCCACGGAGGCGGCCGCTGGTACCCTTCTCCGCATGGCCGACTACCGGGAGGTCCGCGTCGAGCGCCTGTACCTGAAGGTGCCGAACACCGACAAGCTGCGCAAGGGCGCCGCGGGACGTCATCGACACCTCCTCGCGGACGGCTGGCGCGAGACCGAGCGCTCGCAGGAGGTCGACCACGTCCGCGTGCGGTACGAGCGCACCGGCCATCCCCCGTTGAAAGGACGGCTCCCACGGCCGGAGAAGGAGCAGTTCCGGTTCGACCGCCGCCCGCGCGGGGGCCGGGACGGCGGACGCGGCGGCGGCCGCGGCGGCCCGCGGCGCTGACGCTCCCCAACCGGCGAGACGAGCGTTCGTCGGCCTTTCTGCCGAACATCCTTCGGCTCTCCACTCGTTTGTCCGGATGGACCGCGGGGTACACTATGGTCTTGGCATATCGGTTCGGGCGCCGGGCCTGCGGCGCGACCACGTAGGGGGTCCGCGATGAGCGACGAGACCAAGGGCACCACCCGCGGGACGCAGCCGTCGAAGGTCCGGCCGAAGCGGCAGCCGGGCAAGGCGCACGCGTCCGAGCAGCCGTTCGAGTACCCGCTGAAGCGCGAGTTCGTCGAGCCGGACTGGACGCGACTGCCGGGCTACCGCGAGGTCACGCGCGAGCAGTGGGAGTCCGCCCAGTGGCAGCGCGCGCACACGATCAAGAACCTCGTCGAGTTCAAGCGCGCCCTCGGCGACCAGCTCCCGGACGACCTGTACGCGGACATCGAGCGCGACCAGCAGGAGCGCGCGACGATGTCGATGCTGATCCCGCCGCAGATGGTGAACACGATGGACACGGCCGATCTGTGGCACGACCCGGTCCGCCGCTACATGGCGCCGGCGCTGAGCGACCGCGACACCGAGTTCCCGAGCCACCCGATGGCCTCGCGCGACTCGTTGCACGAGGCCGACATGTGGGCGGTCGAGGGCCTGACGCACCGATACCCGACGAAGGTGCTCGCCGAGATGATCCCGACGTGCCCCCAGTACTGCGGCCACTGCACCCGGATGGACCTCGTCGGCAACGACACGCTCCAGGTCCTGAAGTACAAGTTCGAGATGAAGCAGCAGGAGCGCTGGGGGGCGATGCTCGACTACCTGCGGCGCACGCCGTCGGTCCGCGACGTCGTGGTCTCGGGCGGCGACGTGGCGAACGTGCCGGTCGCCCGGCTCCGCGACTGGCTGTTCGAGCTCTTCGAGATCCC
The DNA here is from genome assembly GCA_035762085.1 of Actinomycetota bacterium. Taxonomy (GTDB): domain Bacteria; phylum Actinomycetota; class UBA4738; order UBA4738; family HRBIN12; genus HRBIN12. The sequence goes on from DASTPT010000094.1 coordinate 76,937, forward strand.
GAACATCCGCGACGTGCGACTGGCTACCAAGGGGCTCATGGGGCTCCCGCAGCACTTCCTGCAGGACGAGGTCCTCGAGGGCTACGAGGCGATCGCGAAGCGCGCGCACGAGCGCGGCGTCGAGGTCGCGGTGCACACGCACGTGAACAGCGCGCAGCAGGTCACCCCGCTGTTCGGGAAGGCCGTGCGGAACCTGCTCGACATGGGCTACCGCGACGTCCGGAACCAGGGCGTGCTGCTCCGGGGCGTGAACACCACCCCGCAGCAGCTCCTCGAGCTCTGCTTCATGCTGATCGACCACGCGAAGGTGATCCCGTACTACTTCTATCAGTGCGACATGATCCCGAACGCCGAGCACTGGCGGACCGCGATCTGGGAGACGCAGGACCTGCAGATGGCGATCATGGGATACCTCCCGGGGTTCGCGACGCCGCGGTTCGTGTGCGACGTCGCGTTCGTCGGCAAGCGGTGGGTGCACATGACCAGCAACTACGATCGCGTGAAGGGCATCACGTACTGGCGGAAGAACTACCGGACCGGCATCGAGTACGACGACCCCGAGGCGCTCACCCGCGAGTATCCGTACTTCGACCCGGTGTACACGTTGCCCGAAGAGGGTCAGGAGTACTGGCGCGAGCAGATGCGCACGCAGGGCGCCCTCGAGCTCCAGCCCGTCTGACCGCCTGATGGTCGCGGTGGCGCGACGTCCCGGACCGCGAGCGCTCACGGTGCTCTCGGCGCAGGCGGCGCCGGTCCCGTGGGATGCGCCCGCGTCCCTCGACAAGCTCGAACGGCTGGTCCGCACGTACCGGCGTGCCCTGCCCCACGTGGACCTGTATCTGTTCCCCGAGCTGTTCGTGACGGGTGAGGACCCGTGGACGCGCGGCCCCGCCGAGTACCTGGAGACGGTCGCCGAGCCCGTCCCCGGACCGCTCACCGAGCGACTGGCCGCCGTGGCGCGGCGGACCCGCCGCTGGTTGTCCCCGGGGTCGATCGCGGAGCGCGTCGGGCCGAGGGTCTACAACACCGCGCTCCTGTTCGATCCGGCCGGCGAGCTCGTGCTGCGGTACCGGAAGGTCTTCCCGTGGGTGCCGTTCGAGGAGGTCGAGCGTGGCACGGAGGCACCTCCGGTGATCCGCGTCCCGGGCGTCGGCCGTCTCGGCGTGCTGATCTGTTACGACGGGTGGTTCCCGGAGATGGCGCGGGGTCTGGCCTTCCGGGGCGCCGAGGCGATCCTGCACCCCACCCTCACGACGACCGCGGACCGTGAGCAGGAACTGGTGCTCGCGCGGGCGAACGCCATCGCGAACCAGTGCTACGTCCTCAACGTGAACGCCGTGCCGAGCGTCGGCGGAGGACGCTCGATCGGCGTGGACCCGCACGGGCGCGTGCTGTTCGAGCTCGGAACGGAGGAGGGGTTCGCCGTCGAGACGCTCCACCTCGACGTGGTCCGGGACGCCCGCGAGCGCGGCACGCGCGGCATGAACCGCGTCCTGGAGCACGCGCGGAACGCGCCGCCCGCCGTCTTCCGGGCCGCTCGACCGCCGCGCGAGGCGCGCTGAGGGCGTCGAACCGCTCCGGCTCCGGTACGGTGTCGGGACCGTGCGACTCCTCCGCGTGACGGCCGCACTCGTCGTGGTCACGGCGCTCGTGGCCCTGGCCTGCGGTGACGATGCGCCGGGGTGGGACCCCGTCCCGCCGGCCGACCTGGGGACCGCGCCCGAGCCCTTCGACGCCGCGTCGCTCGAGACCGCCACCCCGATCAAGCACGTGGTGTTCCTCATCAAGGAGAACCGGACCTTCGACAACATGTTCGGTCGGTTCCCGGGCGCGAACGGCGTGACCGTCGGCATGGACGAGGGCGAGCCGCGGCCGCTGATGCCCGGCCCGGACCGCCTGGAGGAGGACATCAAGCACTGCTACCGGTGCGCCCTGGATGCTTGGAACGAGGGGAAGATGGACGGCTTCGCGACGATCAGCGAGGCGGCCGACCGCTACGCCTACACGCAGCTACAGCCGGGCGACCTGCCGAACTACTGGCGGTGGGCGCAGGAGTACGTGCTCGGCGACAACTTCTTCGCGAGCGCCCACGGACCGTCGTTCCCCAACCACCTCTACACGATCGCGGCCCAATCGGGCGGAACGCACGACAACCCCACCATCCCGCTCGACCTGCTCCGCGAACACCACCGCGAGACCGGCCTGTTCAAGGCCTGGGGGTGTGACTCGCTCCCGGAGGCCTTCGTGCCGGTGGAAGACCGCGAGGGCAACGTAAAGAACGTCCCGCCGTGCTTCGACTTCCTCACCGAGGCGGATCTGCTGATGGAGGCGGGCATCCCGTGGGCGTACTACTCGGCGACAAACATGCAGAACGGCTACCTGTGGTCCGCGTTCGACGCGATCCGCCACATCCGCGAGGACGAGGAGCTCTGGCAGTCGCACGTGTTCCCCGTCGACGACGTCGTCGAGCACATTCGCGACGACCTCCTGCCGCCCGTCACGTGGATCACCCCGCGGTTCGAGCTCTCGGAGCATCCCGAGTACAGCTTCTGTCACGGCGAGAACTGGACCACCCAGGTCGTCAACGCGATCATGGAGAGCCCCATGTGGGAGGACACCGCGATCTTCATCACCTGGGACGACTACGGGGGGTTCTACGACCACGTGCCGCCGCCGCAGGTCGACGGGTTCGGCTTCGGGATCCGTGTCCCGCTCCTGGTGATCAGCCCGTACGCGAGGGATGGCTTCGTCACGAACGAGCTCGGCGAATTCTCGAGCGTGCTCCGGTTCATGGAGGACAACTGGGGGCTCACGCAGCTCACGCATCGGGATCGCGACGCGACCCCGCTGATGTCGTCGTTCGACTTCGCGCAGGGCGCCAGGCCGCCGGCCCCCCTCCCGCCGCGGACCGACTGCGTGGGCGAGGCGTTCCCCGACGACTGACGCGGATCAGTCGAGCGGCGAGCCGATCGTACGGAGGTGCGGCCAGTTCGCGCCGAAGTGCGCGAGCGACGTACCGTACGGACAGTCCTGCCGCAGGTCGAGCGCCAGCTTGTCGAAGTTCGGGTTGTCCCAGTCGAACGCGCCGCTGAGCGGGTCGGCCGTCGCGTCCCGCTCGGTCATCGGCTCGAGCCCGAACAGCCTCTCGATGAACGCGAGCACGCTCGAGAACTCGTACACGGTCTTGTCGACGTACCCGCCGTCCGGGTTGTCGCCCTGGCGCGTGTACGGGCTGATGATGAGCGCCGGCGTGCGCGGTCCGAGACCCATGATGTCGAAGTGCGGTGGCGGGACCGGGTCGTAGAACCCCCCGAAATCGTCCCAGACCACGACGATCACGCTCGTCTCCCAGAACTCGGACTTCATCACCGCGTTGACCTGATGGACGGTCCAGTTCTCGCCCGCGCACGTGCTCTTCCCGCCGCCGGGGTGCTCGTTGTAGGACTCGTCGGGGATGATCCACGAGACCGCCGGCATGTCGCCGCGGCGGACGTCCTTCACGAACTCGGTCGGCGGGCGGACCTTCCGCCACATCGGTCCGTAACGGACGTGGTCGATCATCTGCAGGGCGTTCATCCAGGCGTTCTCGTTCGCGTAGTACTTCCACGAGATGCCGGCGTCCTCGAGCTGGTCGGGCAAGACCTCGATGTCGAAGCAGAGGCGGACGGTGTCCCAGTAGTTCCCGAGCTCGTAGGCGTTGTCGCCGTTGTGCGTGATGCGGTCCTCGAGCTCCATGATGTGCCGGACCTCGCCCGCCGACAGGCGCGGTTCGAACCGGGTCGCGTATTCGGTCGAGTCGTCGCAGTAGTTGCCGGGGGTGTCGGTCGTGGACTTGTTGTCGACGATGCCGTTCGCCTGCGCCGCCACGGCGTAGAGGTGCTCCGGCAGCGTGGGTCCGTACATCGACGTGAAGAAGTGATCGGAGAGCACGAAGCGGTCGGCGTACGCCCAGTAGTTCGGGATGTCGTCGCGCACGAGGTACGTGTAGCCGCTCATGTCGTGACCGTAGAGCGGCGCCTTCTCCGCGTCCGTGGGGATGACCCCGTTCATCCAGTTGTAGCCGTTCATCTTGCCGTCGTTGATCGCGACCAGGCCGCAACGGAAGCAGTGCGTGAGGTCGTGCTCGTAGACGTCGACGCCGCGCTTCAGCTTCACGGTCGGGCCGTCCTCGCAACCGTCCTCCGAGCACTCGATCGTGCCGCCCTCGGTCGCGCCCTCGGCTCCCGGGTACGTCGCGAAGTAGTTGTTGAAGGTCCGGTTCTCCTTGACGATGAACACGACGTGCTCGATCGGCGTCTCGCCGGGCACGATCCCGCCGTCCGGCGGTTGGCCCCCGTCGCCGTCCCCCTGGCCGTCACCGGAGCCATCGCCTGCGTCGCCGGTCGGCCCAGCGATGCTCCCGTCCTGGGCCCGCTCGCCGCCGTCCTCGCCGCCCATCGCCCATGCGGCCACGATGATCAGCAGCACGAGCAGCGCCGAGAACGCGACGAAGCCGCGACGCTTGGCCGCTCGCCTCCGCGCGAGACGCCCCTGCCCGCGAGGGACGGGCAGCCGCGATCCGGGTCCGGGCGTGTACGACACCGCCCGCGAGTATCCCACGCCCCCGATGCGTCAGGAGGGAACCGTACGTCGCATCCGCCCCGCCCCGGCGAGCGCCCCGAGCCCGATCAGCGCCAGCATCGCGGCGACGCCCGCGGCCAGCCGGGCGTCGAGTCCCGAGTCCCTGAAGCCGGGCGGCGGCGGGTCGCACAGGGCGTCGAGCCTCGCGCGTCGCTCGCGCAGCCGGCGGTCCGCGGCCGGGTCGTCGGCGAGGTTCCGGAGTTGCGCGGGGTCCGCGCGCAGGTCGTACAGCTCCTCCTGCCCGTCGGTATACCGGACGTACGTCCAGTCCCTCGAGCGGACCGCGCAGTAGGTCGGAACGGGGTTCGTGCCGGCCAGGTGCTCGATCAGGAAGTCCTCTCGCGGGGCGGGCTCATGCTCGCCGCGGATCACGGGCAGCAGGCTCCGGCCCTCGATGTCGGGGGCGGCGACGGCCGTCGCCTCAGCGATCGTCGGCGCCAGGTCCACGTTGAGGGCCAGCGCCCCGGGCGTCGAGCCCGCCAGGACCCCGCCAGCGTCCCATCGGACGACGAGCGGGACGCGGATCACCTCCTCGTACGGCGCCTCCTTCCTCGACCACCGGTGCTCGCCCCACGAGAGCCCGTTGTCCGAGGTGTAGACGATCAGCGTGTCGCGGAGCCGGCCGGTCTCGCCGAGCGCGCCGAGGACCCGCTCGACGGCGCGGTCGACCGCGAGGAGCGACGCGAGCTGGTTGCGGCGCAGCGTGTCGATGCGCTCGCGTTCGGCCGGGTCCAGACGAGGGAGCGCGCGCACCCACGACGGCTTGTCCGAGACGTCGACCTCGTCGTAGCTCGCCGGGCGCCAAGGCGGCAGGTCGGCGAACGCATCCTCGTCGCCGGATGCCGGCGGCGCCGGGCCGTGCGGCGCGGCGGGCGCGAGGTACAGGAACAGCGGGCCCTCGGCCCGTCGCACGAACCCCTCGGCCTCGCGCGCCAGCACGTCGGTCGAGTAGTCCTCGGACGCGCTGCCGAACCCCCGCACGCGCCCGTCGACGGAGAGCTTGTAGTCCCGGTACGCGGAGCGGACGAACGCCACCCATCGGTCCCAGCCGGGGGGGACGTAGCCGGTGAGGCCGGCGTGCTGGTATCCGTCCAGGTACTTCCCGAACAGCCCCGTGGTGTAGCCGGCGTCGTCGAGCCACGTCGCGAGCGTCGAGCCGTCCCGGAACCAGTCGAACCTTCCGAACGGCGGGGCCTGTCGGTACACCCCGGTGGTGTGGGAGTAGGCGCCGGTCAGGATGCTCGCGCGGCTGGGGCAGCACACCGGGTTCACGACGAACGCGTCGGGGAAGCTCGCGCCGCGCGCGACGAGCTCGCGCTGCACCACCGGCATCGCTCCGAGCGTGTCCCAGCGCTGATCGTCGGTGACGATCAGCACGACGTCGGGCGGCCCCTCCTGGGCGAGCGCTCGCGTGGGGGCGAGCACGGCGAGCACGAGGAGCGCGATCGCCGCGATCGTCCGGTGCACCTTCATCGGTCCCGGTACGCCGCGAGGGCGGCCGCGAGCTCCGCCACCCGGCCGGCCTGCTCGGGATCGTCGGCGAGGTTCACCAGCTGGAACGGGTCGCGCCGCAGGTCGTACAGCTCGCGCTCCCCGGTCTCGAGCTCGACGTAGACCCACCCCGGCCGGCGCAGCGCCGTCCAGCCCGGGACGCGGCGATCGCCGATCCACTCCGCGAACACCTCGCCGGGTCGGCCGGCAGCCGATCGGTGACGCAGCAGCGGAAGGAGGCTCGCGCCGTCGAACGCGGTCTCGGGCGCGATCCCCGCCAGATCGGCGACCGTGGGCGCCAGGTCGGCGACCGAGACGAGCTCGGGCTCGACCCGGTGCTCGACGCCCGGGAGCCGCACGAGGAACGGCACGCGGATGCACTCCTCGTACGGGCAGAGCTTCCCGACCCACCCGTGTTCGCCGAGCGACAGCCCGTTGTCCGACGTGTAGACGATGAGCGTCTCGTCTAGCTCGCGGCGAGCCTCGAGCTCCGCCACGATCGCCCGCACGGCCTCGTCCACGCCGAGCAGCGCCTCGAACGACGCTCGGCGCTCATCGAGCAGGGCCGCCGCTCCTTCGTCGCCGAGGGCCGGGAGCGCTCGGACCCACGCCGGCTTGTCGGTCACGTCGGCCTCGCCGACCGAGGGCCGCAGCTCGACCTCGAGGTCGGCGTACCGGCCGGCGTGACGGGGGGCCGGGACGGCCGGCGGATGCGGAGCGTTCGGCGCGAACCACAGCAGGAACGGCTCGTCGGCCGGCGCGTCGCGGAGGAACTCGACGGCCTTGTCCGCGTAGACGTCGGTCGAGTGGTCGTCCGCGCCGTACAGGACGGGCTCGCCGTCCTCGATCAGGGTGAACGAGCCGTACAGGGTCTCGGGCGTGCCCTGGACCTTCCCCCACCATCGGTCCCAGCCCCCGGGCACGTACGGGCCGCGGTCGAACGGGTACACGTTCAGGTACTTCCCGACGAGGCCGGTGTGGTAGCCGGCCGCGTCGAGCCACGTGGCGAGCGTCCCGGCCTCGTCGAGCAGCGCTCCCTCCCGGTTGTTCCGGACCCCCGTGTGGTGCGCGAAGCGCCCGGTGAGCATCGTGGCCCGAGACGGGCAGCACAGGGGCGTGTTCGCGTACGCGTTCGGGAACACCACCCAGTGATCGGCCGGGTCCATCGCTCGGCGCTGGAGGTACGGCATCACCGCGACCGACCGCGGGATCGAGTCCCACGTCTGATCGTCGGTCACGATCACGACGATGTTCGGTCGGGGCGAGTCGTCCTCGGGCAGCAGAACCGGCCCGACGGCCGCACCGACCGAGACCGAGATCGCGACCGCGACGATCGCCGCCGTGCGGGCGCGCACGTCACCCGACCCGGCGGAGCTTCCAGACGTTCTCGGCGGGGAACCGCCTGGCCCACTCGAGCGGGGCGAACCACGGGTACGTCGTCCGCGCGTTGGCCGGCGGCCGGAGCTCGATCAGGTCCTCGACCTCGAACCCGTTCGCGCGGAAGAGCCTGATCCACTCACCGTACGGGAGCTGGAAGTCCACCGACTCCTCGTCCCAGCGGCGCATCCCGAAGTAGTCGCGTCGGAGGCGTTCGCCCGGGGCCTCGGCGTCGTCGTCCCAGCACAGGAAGTGGAACGGGCTCGCGATGTCGAACACGAAGCGCCCATCCGGCCGCAGGACCCGCGCGACCTCGGGGACGGTCCGCCGCGGGTCGGCGAAGGTCATCGCGCCGTGGTCGCAGAGGACCAGGTCGAAACTCCGGTCGGCGAACGGCGCGCGCTCCGCGTCTGCCTGGACGAGCGGGAGCCGGGCCCCCGCGCGGTCCATGAGGCGCGCGGCGTGCTCGAGCTGTCGCGCCGACAGGTCGAGACCCACCGGTCGTGCGCCCTGCCGCGCGAGCCAGATCGACCACTGCGCGGCGCCGCAGCCGTACTCGAGGACGTCCAGGCCGCGCACGTCGCCGAGAACGCGGACGCGCGACTCGGGGATCGCCCACACGCCCCAGGCCGCGCGGTCGAACCGGTTGAGCTGCCGGGCGTGCGTCTCCTGGTACTCGTCGCTCGAGGACTCCCAGTAGCGGCGGTTCTTCCGGACGTGCCGACTCGAACCGCTCATCGGGGTGCGTCGAGCCAGCCGCCGGCTCGGCCGTGCCGGTACGCGACGAGGCCGGCCGCGATCGACAGCGCGATCTCCTCGGGCCGCTGGCCGCCCAGGTCCAGACCGAGCGGCGAGTGGATCCGCGAGATCTCCTCGTCCCCGAGGCCGCGAGACCGCAGCGCGTCCAGGTACGGCGCGACGTGCCGCCGGCTGCCCATCACGCCGACGAACCCGGCCGGCGAGCGCAACACGTGGGCCAGCATCTCGGCGATCCCCGGGGCGTCGTGGTCCGTGAACACGACCGCCGATCGGGCATCGAGGGCGAGGCCGTCGAGCGAGTCGTGGACCGCCCAGCCGAGGCCGCGGTCGCCGGCTGCCAGGCGCTCGACCCGCGGCTCGACGAGCGCGGCGGCGAAGCCCAGGCGCCGCCCGAGGGCCTGCAGCTCCCGGGCCACGTCGGTGGCCGAGACGATCGCGAGGAGCGCCGCCTCGACCTCCGGCTCGAACAAGACCTCGACCTCCCCCAGGTCGTGCGCGAGCGTGCGCAGCTGGGGCTCGCCGGCCTCCAGGACGTCGGGCGCGATCGCGACGGCGGCCTCGTCGAACTCGGCGCACCCGAGGGTCCCGCCGAGGGGTCCGCCGGGGGCGATCACGACCCGGTTGCCCAGCCGACACGGCGGCGAACCGTGGATCTTCACGGCCGTGGCGCGGACCCGCCCCGGTGCGGCCGGCTCCGACGGCGTCTCCGCGAGTGGCTCCGCGACGCGGGTGGCGGGTCCGGCGACGTGTCCGGACGGGTGAGCTCCGGTCGCGCCGGCGAGGAGCTCGAGCGCGTGCGGCACGACGGGCAGGACCGCCTCGAGGCTCTCCCAGACGCCCTTCGGGCTTCCGGGAAGGTTGAGCACCAACGTCGAGCCCACGCTGCCGGCCACGGCCCGGCTGAGCGCGGCCATCGGGGTCTGCGCGAGCCCGGCACGGCGCATCAGCTCCGCCAGGCCGGGCGCCTCGCGATCGATCACATCCCGCGTCGCCTCCGGTGTCACGTCGCGGGGCCCGAAGCCGGTGCCACCGGTGGTCACGACGAGCGCGACGCCGGTCGCCGCGAGCTCCCGCAGGCGCGCCGCGATCTCCGAACGCTCGTCCGGCACCACCGAGCGGTCGACGACCTCCAGGCCGGCTCCTCGCACGAGGGTTTCGGCGACGTCGCCCGACTCGTCGGCGCGGGTCCCGTGCGTCACCCCGTCCGAGACGGTGACGACGGCGACGCGGAAGGACGTACCCACGCGGCCCATCCTGCCATACACGGCGGGCCGCGCTCGGTCCGCTCAGGCGCCCCAGACGTCGAGGTGCCGGCGGGTCAGCACCGGCATCGTCGCGAGCACCGGGTACGCCCACGCCTTCGCGAGCGCCAGACCCCCGCCGCCGAGCGCGAGCCCGGCGCCGACGGCCCCCACGGTCCCCGACACCCACCCCGCCCCGGCGAGCGCGAGCAGCAGCACGCCGCCGTTGAGCGCCAGCAGCTGGACCGTTCCGCCGAGCTCGATCGCCGCGAGCTGCCGTCGACGGTCGTCGGGGTGGCCCGGTCGCCCCATCGGCAGCAGGTACAGCCACGCGCCGAGCAGCGTCTGGACGGCCCATCCGAGGGCGAAGATCGCGAGGAACGGCTCCCGGAAGGCGGCGAACGCGTCCAGCCCGCGCGCCAGGGCGACCGCCAGCGCGAGCGCTCCCGCCTGGAACCACGCCAGACCGAGGAGGAGGTGCTTGGCGGCCACCGGCACCGGCCAGGTCCTCGGCGTGCGCATCACCTTGACCGCGAGCCACCCGACGCCGAGCGCACCCGCCGCGTACGCCACCCCGCCGAGGCCGGCGAGCGGTTCCACGCGCGCCGCGAGGCCGGTCGCGATCGCCGCGAGCCCGGCGACGAGCAGCGCGACCGTCGCCCACCCGTGCCACGGCGGCATCCGGATACGGAGCACGGTCGGCAGGAACGTGACGAGCGTCCCGGCGATCGTGAGCGAGACCCACCCGAGGAGGTTCAGCGTCATGTGCGCCTGGCGCAGGCCGAGCCACGTCTCGCCCGTCACCGCGCCGCCGCCGACCAGGGCCCCGAACGTGCCGCCGACCAGGAGCGCCGCGATCGCGATCGCGTACATCGCGATCGGAAGCGGGTGGCGCCGGTGGAGCGACCGCCGGCGCGCACGGAGCACGATCCAGCCGAGGAGCGCGATGCCCAGCAGGAACAGCGTGCCGCCGACCGCCACGCCGAGCTCGTGCCCCAGGACGCGGTCGAGCGCGATCGCCGCGGCCCCCACGTTCACCAGGACGAACTGCGCGATCACGATGCGCTCGGACGGTGCGGGCGTCGCGGTGAGCGCGACGACGAAGTTCTGCATCGCCCCCGAGATCGCCGTGGAGATGGCCCCGGCGAGCGCGAGGTGGAGCGGCACCCAGACGCCGACGCGGTCCGCCTCGGGCAGGAGGAGCGACAGCGCCGCGAGCGTGAGCCAGACCCGAGAGGCGAGCATGTAGAGCTTCGTCGTGGCACGAGGTCGCACCGGTCACATCACCCCCGGGGCCGACCCATCATGCCGCTCGCGCGCGGGCGGCGGCGCGGGCGGCCCCTTCGAGCTCCGACCGGTCGGCCGGAAGGACGAGCGCTGGGAACACCTCGAACTCGTAGCCGTCGACGTGATCCGTCATCGCGAACCGGAGCTGCAGGGGATCGGGCTCGGGGAGGGCGAGGAGCGCCTCGAGCGCTGCGTCGATCCCGCGGCCGGTGGCGACGACGTCCTCGAGCGACAGGACCCCGGCCAGGTGCTCGGTCGCGCCGCGCTCCTGCGCGCGGTGGTCCTCCCAGATGACGCGGAGCGCGTCCAGGTCGAGCGGGTCGATCGACGTCTCGTAGGCGTCCGTCATCGCGAGGAGCGTGAGGTGGTCGTCGGTGAGGACCGAGAACGGCTCGATCGCCGGGCAGCCGCAGAACTCACACATGCACCGTCGCCTCCGAGGAGAACAGGTGGGCGATGCACAGGTCGGGTCGGACGAAGGGCTCGAGCCCGCCCGCCTCGACCTTCGCGCCGAGGCGCTCGAGCGCTCCTCGGATCAGCCCCAGGTGGACCGAGCACACGACCTCGGGATGCTCCTTCGCGACGGCGCGGAACGGACACGCGTGGAGGAGGACGTCGGTGGACCCAGGCGAGGGTCCGGCGCGGACCTCGGGCTCGAACCCGACCTCGTCGAGTAGCTCGACGACGCCCTCCACCGGATCCTCGGACACCGCCCCGGCGGCATCGTCGACCGCCGCGTGTCCCCACGCTCGCCCGCCTCGACCATCCCGTCCGAGACCTGGCGCCGCGACCCGGCGAGTCGCTCCGCCAGGATCCGCGACAGGGTCAGGTACCCGGAGTCCCGCTCCGGCGCGGGCCGGTAGACGATCCTGGGCCGCCCGGGCGTGTCGCGGGGAGCGGGCGCGCGCTCGACGAGCCCGCCGCGCTCCAGCACGGAAAGGTGCGAGCGAACGGTGTTGCGATGCAGCCCCACCAGCCCCGCGAGCGCGTCGGCGTCGAGCGGCGCCTCGGCCTCGCGGAGCGCCCGGAGGATCCGCAAGCGGCTGGCACCGCCGAGCGCCCGGTGCTGCAGCAGGTCACGGTCTCGCCCTCCGGACGGTCGCTGCCGCTGGCCCATGGCGTTGCAGTTTACACGAGATATGGTAAAAACGACCCCGCCCGACGACAGGAGGCGATGGTGATGACGGTGACGGTGGCGGGGCGCGCGACGGAGCTCGGGTCGTTCGACGCGCAGGAGTTCCGGCCCACGGTGCTCTTCGAGTCCGAGGCGATGAAGGTCGTGCTCGCGGGGCTCGAGCCCGGGCAGGCCATCGACCCGCACGACCCGGCGATCGACCTCACGGTCGCGGTGCTCGACGGCGAGGCGGACGTCTGGGTGAACGACGCGCCCCGGCGGATGCGTCCCGGCGACGTCGCCGTCGTGCCCGCCGGTCGGATGCGGGGGATGCGCGCGGCGAACGGCCGCGCGGTGGTCTTGCACGTGGTCGCCCCACCGCCCACGCCCGAGACGCACGCGCAGGTCACGCACCGCCCGTGGCCGGCCGAGCAGAGCCTCGAGGACGGTCCCGCCGGCGCGATCCGCGCCGAGCACCGCGAGCTGGTCCCCCACCTGGAGCACCTGGGCCAGCTCGCCGACGCCGTCCCCACGCTCGAGGACGAGGCGCTGCGCGAGCGGCTCGCCGGGATCCTCGACTTCCTCCGTGGGGTCCTGCTGCCACATGCCGGCGCCGAGGACGCGACGCTCTACCCGGTCGTCGAGCGCATCCTTCGGGCCGTCGGCGGCGCGACGAGGACGATGTCCGAGGACCACCGCGCCGTGGAGGCATCGATCGAGGAGCTGACCGCCCTGGCGGAGCGCGAGCCGACCGGCTCGACCCGCCGGGACATCCAGCGGGCGCTCGACGGGCTCTCCGCCCTCGTGCGGGTGCACTTCGGGAAGGAGGAGGACGTATACGTGCCGCTCCTGGGGCGCCTGTCGGCCGAGGAGGCCCGCGATCTGGAGGCCGCCCTCGCGGCGACCCCGGGTCACGAGCACACGCACGCGTACTGACCCACCGGCCCGCTCGCACACCCTCGGAACTCGACCCCGGGTCACCCCAGCCCGTGGAAGACGCGACGGGTCGGCGCTAACGTGGCCCCCGGCCAGGAGGCGCCGTGGGCCTGATGATCGTCTGCCCGCACTGCGGGACGCGCGAGTACACGGAGTTCACGTTCGGCGGCGAGCTCCGCCAGCTGGACGCACCGGACCCCGAAGCCGACTTCCGCCGCGTTTATCTGCGCGAGAATGCGCCCGGCCCGCAGACCGAGCGCTGGTTCCACGCCTACGGCTGCCGGCGGTGGCTGACCCTCGTGCGCGACACCGAGCGGAACGTGATCGTCGATGGCGAGCCTTGACCTCGAGGGTCGCCGCGTCCCGTTCGAGGACGGCGACACCGTCGCCTCGGCGCTGTTCCGCGCCGGCGTCCGAACGTTCAACCGATCGTTGAAGCACCACCGCCGGCGAGGCCTGTACTGCCTCACCGGCGACTGCCCGAACTGCCTGTGCACGGTCGACGGCGAGCCCGGCACCCGCGTGTGCACGACGGAGGCACGCGACGGCATGCGCGTCCGCCGCGAGACCGGCCGCCCCTCCGTAGAGGCCGATGCCCTGTCGGTGACGAAGCTCGCCGGCCCGCTGATGCCGGTCGGGTTCTACTCGAAGACGTTCATCCGTCCGCGCGTGGCCTGGGAGACGGCGGAGAGGGTGATCCGCCGCGCCACCGGTATCGGCACGCTGCGGACCGACGACGCGCCGCGATCCGTCCCCGTCCGGAACGTCCTCACGGACGTGCTCGTGATCGGCGGCGGGATCGCGGGACTGGCGGCCGCCCTGGCCGCGGCCGAGCGCGGGGAGCGCGTGCTGGTCGCCGACGAGGGTCGGGTGGGCGGTCTCCTCGCACCGGGACCCGCGCGGGAGCGGCTCCAGGCCCTCTCGGCCGAGGCCGGCGGGCACGACCGCATCGTGCTGCTCGAGCACCACGTCGCGGTCGGGATCTACGAGGGGCCGATGGTGCCGGTCGCGGGGCGCGACGAGCTGCTGCGGGTACACCCGGGCCGCGTGGTCGTGGCGACGGGTGCGATCGAGACGCACGGCGTCTTCGGCGGCAACGACCTCCCCGGCGTGTGGCTCGGACGCGGGGCGGCGCGGATGGCGGGCGCGCACGGCCTCCGGCCCGGGGAGCGAGCCGTCGTCGTCGCGCACACGGAGGAGGCGTTCGAGCACGTCGCGACCCTCCGCCGGTCCGGTGTCGAGATCGCAGCGATCGTCGCGCCGTCCGCGCTCGCGGGCTCGGCGCCCGGCGGCGCTCGGGTCGTCCGCGACGGGCGCGTCGTCGCGGCCGAGGGCTCGAAGGGCGTGCGCGCGGTCGTGATCTCGGCGGGCGGCGCTCGCGAGCGGGTCGAGTGCGACACGCTCGTGCTCTCGCTCGGCCTCACCCCCCGCGACGCGCTCCTGCGGATGGCCGCGGAGGAACCCGTCGGCGGCGCCGGCGACGTGGCGTGGCCGGGCTGCTCGCTCGTCGAGGCCGAGGAGAGCGGTCGAGCCGCCGGACGCGGTGAGCCCGTGGAGCGCCGTCCGCTCGGCGGCGTCGTGGTCGGCGGTCGCGGGACCGTGTGCCTGTGCGAGGACGTGTCGATCGGCGACCTCCGCGACGCGTGGGCCGAGGGCTGGCGCTCCGCCGAGCTCCTGAAGCGCTACACGACCACCACGATGGGTCCGTGCCAGGGCGCGATGTGCGGGCGCGTGTTCGCCTCGTTCGCGGCGGCGAACGCAGCGGCGCCGCGCGCGGGGGGGCGGCCGACCGCGCGGCCGCCGGCGCGCACCGTGCCGCTTGAGGTCCTCGCGGCCGGCGTGCACGAGACGGGCACGAAGCGCACGTCGCTGCACGAGCGCCACCTCCAGATGGGCGCGCACATGGATCGCTCGGGCTCGTGGATCCGCCCGTACCGGTATGGCGACTGGCGCGAGGACCATCGCGCCGTCCGCGAGCGCGTGGGCGTGATGGACGTCGGCACGCTCGGCAAGTTCTTCGTCGCGGGCCGAGACGCTCCGGCGCTCGTGGACCGGGTGTTCCCCTGCGACGTCGAACACCTCGAGCCCGGACGCTCGCGCTACCTGATCGTCCTCGATGAGGCCGGGTACGCGATGGACGACGGCCTCCTGTGCGCGAACGCGGACGGCACGTACACCATCACCTCGACCTCGGGCGGATCCGACCGGATGGAGTCGGCGCTCCGGGACCGGATCGACCGGTGGCGCCTCCACGTCCACCTACTGAACCAGACCGCGATGCTCGGTGCGGTCAACGTGGCCGGGCCCCTCGCGCGCGACCTGCTCGAACGCCTCACCCACGACCCGGTCGACCGCGACGCGATCCCCTACCCGGGACACGGGCGGATCACGGTGGCCGGCGTGCCGTGCCACGCGATCCGCTCGGGGTTCGTCGGCGAGCTGTCGTTCGAGCTCCACCACTCGCGCTCGCGCGGGGTCGAGCTCTGGGACTCGCTGCTCGCGGCCGGCGAGGACCTCGGGATCCGGCCGCACGGGCTGGACGCGCTCGACGTGCTGCGGCTGGAGAAGGGGCACCCCTTCCTCGCGCAGGACACGCTCCCCGACGACCACCCGACGAAGCTCGGCCTGGACTGGGCGGTGGACATGACGAAGCCGGCCTTCGTCGGGAAGGTCGCGCTCGAGCGCATGGCGGCGTTCCCGCTCGAGCGCAAGCTCGTCGGGCTCGAGTTCGACGCCCGTCCGCAGCGCGGCGCTCCCCTGTACGCGAGCGCGCGCGTCGTCGGCCGCGTGACGTCGTGCGCGGTCTCGCCGGCGCTCGGGTCGCCCATCGGGCTCGGGTGGCTCCGCACGGTCGACGGCGCGTTCCCCGAACGCGTCCAGGCGGGCAGCGTGATGGCGACCGTCGTCCCGAGGCCCTTCTACGACCCCGAGGGGGCGAGGGTCCGTGCCTGAGCTCGCGCGGACACTGGCCGACGTCGTCGTGTGTCTGGCCGAGGCCGAGGCCCTCGACGCCCTCGAGCGGCCACGCGGCGCCCTGCCGATCCGCGTCGCCCCCGACGAGCTCCTGCTGGTCGCCCACCCGGGTGCGGCGCATGCACTCGGGCGCGCCGCTGGCGCGGTGCGCGAGGCGGACGGCGATGCGCTCGTGACGGACGTGAGCGATGGGTGGGCCGTCTGGTCGCTCTCGGGGCCGGGGTCGCGCGAGGCGTTCATGCGCCTGTCGATGCTGGAGCTCCCGAACGCCGGCGTCGTGCAGGGCGACGTCGCCCGGCTTCCGGTCAAGGTCGTCGCCGACGGCAAGCGCCTGCACCTCCTCGTGCCGTCGTCGTGGTCCGAGCACCTGCGGGAACGGATCCTGTCGCTCGTCCCCGACGTCGGCGAGGTCGCCGAGCCGCATGCCTGGACCGCGCCGAGGGCGAGGCACGCATGACCGGCCTGCTGCGGCGGACGATCTTCCTTCGCCGGACGGCGGTCGAGCCACGGTACGACGTCGTGATCGTCGGCGGCGGCGTCGTCGGCCTCGCGATCGCGTACAACCTGGCGGCGAAGCACGGCATCACGCGCGTCGGCGTGTTCGAGCGCGCGTATATCGGATCCGGCGCGTCGACACGGAACACGCAGGTCGTTCGCGCGAACTACAACACGCCCGAGACCGTGCCGCTGTACAAGGCGGCGCTCGAGATCTGGCGCACGCTCAGCCAGGAGCTCGACTTCAACATCCAGTTCTCGACCCAGGGCGAACTCGACCTGGTCCACAGCTTCGACGCGCTCGAGACGGAGCGCGACAAGGCGTTGCTCGACACCGCGTACGGCGTCGCGATGGAGATCCTCACGCCGGACGAGGTCCTCGAGCGCTGCCCGTACGTCGACCTCACCGCCGGCGGCGAGCTGCCGGTCCTCGGCGCCTCCTACCACCCGCCCGGGGCGTTCGCGCGACACGACTCGGTCGTCTGGGGGTACGCCGTCGCGGCGCAGCGCCTGGGCGTGCACGTGCACCAGGGGATCGAGGTCACGGGCGTGGACGTCGTGGACGGCGTGTGCCGTGGCGTGCGCACGTCGGCGGGGCCGGTGGCGGCGGGGACGGTGGTCTCGGCGGTGGCCGGGTGGAGCAGCGTGGTGGCCGCGATGGCCGGGCTGAAGCTCCCGATCCGCACGCACCCGCTCCAAGCCTTCGTGACCGAGCCCTACCGGCACGTGATCGACGGGCTCGTCTCGTCGATGGACCTGTACGTCTACATCTCGCAGACGGCGCGCGGGGAGCTGCTGGTTGGCGCCGAGATCCTGCCGTACAACACGTACTCGCAGCGCTCGACGTTCGACTTCCTCGCCGAGGCCTCGAAGCGCTCGATCATGATCCTGCCGGTGATGGCGAAGGCGCGCGCGATGCGCCAGTGGGCCGGGCTGTGCGACATGACGCCCGACTCGTCGCCGATCATCGGCCCGACCGAGGTCCCGGGCTTCTACATGGCCGGCGGCATGGGCACCTGGGGTTTCAAGGGCGCCCCCATCTTCGGGGTGGCCGCCGCGCACGAGATCGCGACGGGCCGGGTGCTCCCGCTCGTCGCGCCGTTCTGGCCGGGACGCTTCGCGATCGACCGCATGGTCCCCGACGCGGCCTCGGCCGGCACCCACTGAGTCGAGCGCTCTCCGACCGTACCAACGGAGCCTCCGAGCGGACCCCTTGCGGCACGCCTAATGAACTCGGCCTCGCAGCCGACGGAGGACGAGGTAGTTGCCGAGCACGATCGCGAGGAGCGCGCCGGCCCACAGGACGACCCGTGCGCCGCTCGACCATGACTCCGGGACCAGCCATCCCACGAGTGGGAGGACCACGATGAACTCGACGATCTGGATCCCCACCCACGTCGTCGGTCGGTCGACGAGCGCTCGGTCGTCCACATATGGAGCTTAGTCCGCATGTGCGGCTGTCTCGATCGCTTGAGTCGGTGACCTGCGGTCACCGACCAGGTCTGTTGCCCCGGAACGGCGCCCGTTAGCCTTGGTCAGGCGCCGTTCCCGGCCCGAGGAGCGATGATGACCGTTCGTCACGCGACGGACGCCGCGGGGCCCGCGACCGGCTCGACGCGCCGCGTCGACGGTCTGCCCCTCCGGCATCTCGACGTCCTGCCCGTGAGCACGCTCGAGCGCATCCACGACGCCACGCTGCGGGTGCTCGATCGCATGGGGGTCGAGGTGCGATCGGACGCGATGATCCGCCGCCTCGCCGCCGCGGGCGCGCGCGGCGACGTGGAGACGGGCCGCGTGACGTTCCCGCCCGAGCTGGTCGGCGAGCGCCTCGCGCTCGCGCCGCGCACGCTCCTGCTGGCGGGACGAGACCCTGCGTGCGACCTCGAGCTCGACGGGACGCACGGATACCTGTCCGTCGACGGCAACGCCGCCGAGATCCTCGACCTAGCGACCGGCGACCGTCGCGCCTCGACGAAGCACGACCTGGCGCAGATCTCGCGCGTGGCCGACGCGCTGCCGCAGATCGCGTTCCTGTGGCAGGGGGTCGCGGCCCGCGACATGCCGCTCGCCGTCCAGCCCCTCCACGAGCTGCACGCGCAGTACGCGAACACCACGAAGCACGTCCAGCTGATGACCGCCGCGGTTCCCGAGCAGGCGCACGGGGCGGTCGAGATCGCGACGACCGTGGCCGGCGGCGAGGCCGAGCTCCGCGCACGCCCCGTGCTCTCCTCGTTCCAGACCAGCCTGTCGCCGCTCACGTACGACGGTCCGCCGCTCGAGGCGGCGGCGGTCTACGCGGCGGCCGGCGTCCCGGCGGGGTTCGTCGCGATGCCGATCAGCTGCGCCACGGCGCCGGCGACGCGCGCCGCCGCGCTCGTCCAGTCGAACGCCGAGATCCTCGCGGGGGTCGTGTCCCTGCAGCTCCTCGTGCCCGGCGCGCCGACGTTCTACGGTGCCTGCGGAACCGTGATGGACCTGCGGACCGGCGCGGCATCGTGCGGCGGCCCGGAGGACCTCCTGTTCCAGATGGCCGGCGCGCAGCTCGCGCGCCGCTACGGCCTGCCCTCGAACATCGGGACGTTCGCGACCGGCGCGAAGTCGCCGGACTGGCAGGCCGGCGTCGAGAACGGCCTGTCGATCGTGGCGTCGTGGCTCGGGGGCGCGGACATGCTCTGCGGCGCGGGACTCCTGTACGGGGCGCGGGTGTACTCGATCGCCGAGCTGCTCCTGGACGCCGAGATCTTCTCGCTGCTGCGCTCGATGACCGAGGGCGTCGGCGAGGCGGACGAGGACCTCGCGCTCGAGGTGATCGAGGAGGTGGGCCCCGGCGGGCACTACCTGGCGCAGCCGCACACGCTCCGCCATATGCGCGAGCAGTGGCAGCCCCGGTTCTTCGGGCGCGAGGCGTGGGAGGACTGGGAGGCGGCCGGCAGACCGCAGCCGCCGAGCCGGGCGAGGGATCGAGCGCTCGCGATCCTGGCCGAGCACGAGCCGACCCCGCTGCAGGACGGCGCCGAGGATGCCATCCTCCGGGTCATCGAAGCGCACGAACGGGAGACGGAAGGAGCCCGCTGATGGACGAGAGGATCGCGGCGCTACGCGAGGCGCTGTACGCGCTCGACGGGCCGGGGGCCGTGGCGCTCACTCGGGAGCTCGTCGACGGCGGCGTCGAGCCGCAGGAGGTGCTCCAACAAGGGCTCGCCGAGGCCATGCTCGAGATCGGGCGGCGGTGGAACGCCGGGGACGTCTTCCTGCCCGAGGTCGTCGCCGCGGCCGAGATCTTCAAGCAGTGCAACGAGATCGTCGAGCCCGCGCTGATCGAGGCCGGCGGCCAGACGCTCGGGCACACGGTCCTGATGGCGACGGTGAAGGGCGACCTCCACGACCTGGGCAAGAACATGGTCGGGGCGATGCTGAAGACGGCCGGCTTCCGGGTGCACGACCTGGGCAAGGACGTGGCGGCCGAGACGATCGTCGAGGCCGTGCGTGAGATGGAGCCGACGATCGTCGGGCTGTCGTCGCTCCTGACGACGACCGTGCCCGAGCAGCGCGGCGTGATCGAGGCGCTGGAGTCCGCGGGCCTGCGCCGAGCCGTGAAGGTGATGGTCGGTGGCGCCCCCGTGACCGAGGACTGGGCGACGCAGATCGGCGCCGACGGCTACGCGCCGAACGCGCCCGAGGCCGTGAAGCTCGCGCTCCGGCTCGCGGGCAGCGAGCGACCGGGGGCGTAGGTGGACACCGTCCTCGCCTCGCCCGCGAAGGAGGTCGCGATCGGTCCCGGCCGGCCGTTCGTGATCGTCGGCGAGCGGATCAACCCCACCGGACGCAAGGCGTTCGCCGACACGATCGCCGGCGGGAACCTGGACGCGGTGCGCGAGGAGGCGCTCGCGCAGGTCGCGGCCGGCGCGCCGGTGCTGGACGTGAACGCCGGGATCCCCGGGATCGACGAAGCCGATCTGCTGGTCCGCATGATCGGCCTCGTGAGTGAGGCCGTCGACGTGCCGCTCTGCATCGACTCGTCCACCGATGCGGCGCTCGAGGCCGGGCTGGACGCGTACGACGGCAAGGCCCTCGTGAACTCGGTCACCGGGGAGGAGGACAAGCTCGAACGGATCCTGCCGGTCGTGAAGCGCCACGGCGCGGCGGTGATCGGTCTCGCGAGCGACGAGCGCGGCCCGCTCCCCGACCCCGCGGAGCGCCTGGCGATCGCACGCAAGATCGTGCGGCGGGCGACCGACCACGGGATCGGCGCCGAGGACGTCGTGATCGACCCGATGGCGATGACCGTCGGGGCCGATCCGGACTCGGGCGGGGTCGTGCTCGAGACGATGCGACTCGTCCGAGACGAGCTGGGCGCGAACATCGTCTGCGGCGCCTCGAACGTATCGTTCGGGATGCCCGGCCGGCCCGAGCTCACCGCCACCTTCGTCTCGATGGCGCGGATGCACGGACTCACGTGCGCGATCGCGAACCCGCTGTCGCGCGAGATGCGGATGGCGGCGCTCGGCGGGGATGTACTCCTCGGCATCGACCGGTACGCCGCCAACTGGCTCAAGGCGATCCGCGCGGAGAAGGCCGGCTCGTAGGGAGGCGCCGTGCGGAAGCTCGAGGTGACCTTCCGCCCCTTCGACAAGGTGACCCGCGTCCCCGAGGGCACGACGCTCTTCAACGCCGCCCACTGGATCGGCCTGCCGATCGAGTCGACCTGCGGCGGCCGGGGGACCTGTGGCAAGTGCAAGGTGCAGGTGCTCTCGGGCGAGGTCGAGGTCGCGCCGGCCGACCGCCGGTGGTTCTCGGACGCCCAACTCGCGGACGGCTGGCGCCTCGCGTGCGAGGCGACGCTCTACGCGGATGCCGAGTGCCACGTCCCCGCGCTGATGCGCGCGCCGAAGGCGGCGACGATGGGCCTGTCGCGCTTCGTCCTGCTCGAGCCGAACGTGCACAAGATCCATCTCTCGATGGCCGAGCCCTCGCTCGAGGACGTGCGCTCGGACGTCGAACGGCTCCGCGACGCGCTCGACGCCGAGGGCTACGGCCTCGTCACCGACCTCCGCGCGCTCCGGCACCTGCCGATCGCGCTGCGCAACGCGCGCTTCGACGTGACGGCGGTGCTCTGCGGCGAGCACCTCGTCGCCGTCGAGCCCGGCGACACGACCGACGTCTCGTACGGCGTCGCCGTCGACGTCGGCACGACGACCGTCGTTGCCACGCTGATGAACCTCACGAGCGGCGCCGCGGCGGCCGTGGCCTCGAACCTGAACGGGCAGGCACCGTTCGGGGCCGACGTCATCTCGCGGATCGCCCGCACGCGGATGGAGGAGACCGCCGCGGCCGAGCTGCAGCGCACCGTGGTCGAGACGATCGACGGGCTCCTCGCCCAGGTCTACGCGGCGGCCGGCGTCTCGAGCGCGAACGTCTACGAGATGGTCGTCGCCGGGAACATGACGATGCTGCACCTGCTGCTCGGCGTCGACGCCCACGCGATCAGCGTGGCGCCGTTCATCCCCGCGTTCCGAGAGCCGCTCGACCTGCCGGCGCCCGCGCTCGGCGTGGACATCCACCCCGAGGGCCGCATCCAGATCCTGCCATCGCTCGGGGCGTACGTCGGCGCCGACATCGTCGCGGGGATCCAGGCGACCGGCCTCACCCGCGAGCCCGAGCTCCGGCTGTTCGTCGATGTCGGCACGAACGGTGAGATCGTGCTCGGCAACGCGGAGCGGGTGCTCGCGAGCGCCGCCCCCGCCGGTCCCACGTTCGAGGGCGGCCACGTGAGGCATGGGATGCGCGCCGCCGACGGCGCGATCGAGGGCGTCGTCCTGGAGGGTGCCGAGGTGCGACTCCAGGTGATCGGAGACGCCGCGCCGATCGGGCTCTGCGGCTCGGGGCTGATCGACGCCGTGGCCCAGCTCCGGCTGGCCGGGCTCCTGGACGCCTCGGGCCGGCTCGCAGGTCGCGGGGACGTCCCCGGTCACCCGCTCGCGGAGCGTCTCGTCGAGGAGGACGGCGTCCGCGCGTTCGCCCTGGCCGAGGGCATCACGCTGACCCAGCGCGACGTCCGCGAGCTGCAGTCGGCGAAGGGCGCGATCGCGACCGGCATCGCATCGCTGATGGAGCTGATGGGCGTGCGGGCCGAGGATCTCGAGCAGGTGCTGCTCGCCGGCTCGTTCGGCACGTACATCGACCCACAGAGCGCACGGGTCATCGGGCTCGTGCCGCCCGTGCCGGTCGAGCGGATCGTCGCGGCGGGCAACGCCGCCGGCGAGGGCGCGAAGATGGCCCTGCTGTCGTTCCGCGAGCGCGAGATGGCCTTCGGCCTCTCGCACCGCGTCGAGTACGTCGAGCTCTCGGGCCGGCCGGGGTTCAACGAGGCGTTCATCGGCTCGGTCGGGTTCCCGGACCTGGAGGCCGTGACGTGATGCGGCCGCTCGCG
Source organism: Actinomycetota bacterium (assembly GCA_035762085.1). Classification (GTDB taxonomy): domain Bacteria; phylum Actinomycetota; class UBA4738; order UBA4738; family HRBIN12; genus HRBIN12. Next base: position 99,660 of record DASTPT010000094.1, read on the forward strand.
ATCGTCGTGTGCGGCGCCCTGGCGCGCGAGGTGCGTCAGATCGTCGCCCGGCACGGCTGGGACGCCGACCTCGTCACGGTGCCGGCACTCGACCACCTGGCGCCGAAGCAGATCGTCCGCGACGTCGAGGCCGAGCTCGAGGCGCTCGACGGCCGGTACGAGCGGATCGTCGTCGCGTACGGGGACTGCGGCACGTTCGGCGCGCTCGACCGCCTGCTCGAGCGGTTCGACGCCGTGCGCACCGGCGGGCCGCACTGCTACGAGATGTACGGGGGTGGTGAGCTCGCCGCCGAGGCCGACCGCCGCGTCGGCACGTTCTTCCTCACCGACTGGCTCGTGCGGAACTGGCAGCGCGCGGTCGTCGACGGGCTCGGCATCGGCCGCTTCCCGTACCTGCGGAACACGTACTTCGACCATTGCACCGACGTGCTGTACCTGCGGCAGTCACCGGAGCCCTCGCTCGAGGCGAAGGCGCGCGAGATCGCCGACGACCTGGGCCTGCCGCTCGAGATCCGCGACGTCGGCCTGGGCGACCTGGAACGGAGGCTGATCGAGCTTGTGGACCAACCGGCTCCCGCATCTTGACGTCCTTTCCGAGGAGCAGGCCGAGGCGATCCACGACGCGGCGCTGACGCTGCTCGAGGAGATCGGCGTGCGCTTCTCGTTCGAGCCGGCGCTGCAGCGGTTCCGCGATGCCGGGGTAGCCGTCGAGGGCGACCTGGTGCGCCTGGACCGCGGCTTCGTCGCCGAGCAGCTCGAGAGGGCCCCGCGCGAGTTCCGCCTCCACGCGCGGAACCCGGAGCGCGGCCTCACGATCGGCGGCGACCACCTCGCGCTCGCGCCGACGGGTGGAGCGCCCTTCGTCCTCGACCCCGAGCGCGGCCGGCGATCCCCGACAGCCGAGGACCACGCCACGTTCGTTCGGTTCACGCACGCGGTTCCGGTCTTCGACCTGAACGAGAGCGGGATCGTCGAGCCCGACGATCTGCCGGTGCCCACGCGGCACCTGAACATGGACCTCGACGTGCTGCGGTGGTCCGACAAGCCGTACTTCCCGGTCGGCGCGACGTACGAGACCTCGCGCGACTCGGTCGACCTGGCGGCGATCGTCTTCGGCGGCCGAGAGGCGATCGCGGAGCGCCCGGTGATGCTCGGCATCGTGAACCCCATCAGCCCGCTGTCGTTCGACGAGCGGATGGCCGGCTCCGCGATCGCGTACGCGGAAGGCGGCCAGCCGGTCGTGTTCATGCCGTTCGTGTTCGCCGGCGGGACCGCGCCGCTCGGCCTCGCCGGCGCGGTCGCGCAGATGGGGGCGGAGGTGCTCGCCGGCCTGTGCCTCGTGCAGCTCGTCCGGCCGGGCAATCCGGTCGTGATGGGCTCGTCGGTCTCCGAGCTCGACCTGCACGACGGGCAGCCCAGGTACGCGACGGCGTTCCACGGCCTCGCGATGCTCGCGAGCGGTCAAATGGCACGGCGCCTCGGGCTGCCGTTCCGCGGCGGCGGCGGGTTCACGTCCTCGGCGACACCAGACGTTCGCGCGATGCAGGAGTCGCTCATGGCGCTGTGGCCGGCGCTGCTCTCGGGGCCACACGTGATCCTCCACGCTGCCGGCTGGGTGGAGGGCTCGCTCGCCACGTCGATCGAGAAGATGGCGCAGGACGTCGCGGCGCTCGAGGTGTTCGAGCGCCTGCTCGCGAACGAGATCCCCGTGGACGTGGACACGCTCTCGCTCGAGGCGTTCCGCGAGATCGGCCCGGGCGGCACGTTCCTCGGCGCCGCGCACACGCTGCGGCACTTCCGCGAGACGGCCGCCCGCCAGCCACACGAGCCCCTCGACTGGCGTGCGTGGCTCGACCGCTACGAGGACCCGGGGCTCGATCCGGCCGTCCTCGCGGAGCTGGACGCATTCGTCGCTCGACGCAGGGCCGAGACCCTCGCCGCCGGCGTCTGAGGTTCCTTCAGCCGCGAGCGCGCAGGGCCGGCGCCACCTCATCGGCGAGCCGCTCGATCTGCTCGGCGCTCGGCTCCGTCGGCCAGAAAACGAAGGCGTCGAAGCCGATCTCCGCGAGGCCGGCGAGGAGGTCCCGCCAGTACTCGGGCGGTCCCGCCAGACCGCCGCCGAGCTGACCCACCGTCTGTCCCGGCTCCGGCCGGTCGGCGGCGCCCGGACCGGTGATCTGGCCGCCGATGTTGAGCACGCGCCGGATCGCCGCGGGATCGCGGCCCGCCTCGACCGCCGCCTCGTCGATCACGGCATGAGCGCTCCGAAGATCCTCGACCGACGCCCGCCCGTACGACGGGACCCAGCCGTCGGCGTGCCGGCCGATCAACCGCAGCATCCTCGGTCCGTACGCGCCGACCCAGATGCCGATCGGATGCGGCGGCGCGTCGCCCGGATGGACGCCCCGCACGCGATAGTGCTCTCCCTCGTAGCTCACCGTGCGCTCGCCGCTCCACATCAGCCGGATCACATCGATCGCCTCGGCGAGGGCGTCCACCGCCTCGCCGAGCGCCCGCCGCGGTCCGCCCATCGCCGCGATCGCGTCCCAGAAACCGCCCGCGCCCAGCCCGAGCTCGAAGCGGCCGCCGCTCGTCACATCGAGCGCGGTCGCCGTCTTCGCGAGCACGCTCGGCGGCCGGAGCGGCAGGTTGGCGACGTCCGGGAAGACACGGATGCGCTCGGTGCGCGCGAGCAGCGTGCCGATCAGCGCGAACGTATCGAGGAACCGATGCTGGTACGGGTGATCCTGGATCCCGAGCAGGTCCAGGCCCGCCCGGTCGGCGACCTGCGCGCGCTCGAGCAGCTGGGGCCACGCCGCCCTCTCGGGCACGAGCGACAGCCCGACGAGCGTCCCGGTTCGACCGTCCACGGCGGCCCCTCTCGCGTCGCGATACGCGGCGGAGGCCACCGTACCGCGACGACCGGCGGCTCGTGCGGCGGTCGAGGTTAGGAGCTGTGGCGCTCGGCGCGCGCCGCCGCTCCATGCGTGGGCGTCTCCGGGAGCCCGCCGACCGCCACGCCGTCGGCGAGGAGGAGGAGGCCGGTCACGACGAGCGCCTGCTGGTACGTGGTCCCGAGGGTCACGCCCCCGACGAGCAGGAGCACCGCGCCGGCGGTACGCCACCGGCCTTCGGGCAACCAGGCGGCGGCCGCGGTCCCGAGCGCCCAGAGCGCGAGCAGGTAGAGCCACATCGGCAGGTACAGCCGCAGCCCTGCCGTCCAGATCACGAGGATGCCGGCGATCGCCCCGTTCGCAGCCCACGCGCCGAGGAGGGCGAGCGCCGGCACCGCGCCGAGCGCGACCGCCTTGACCCCCGCGCGTCCCGACCGGACGGCGCTCCCGAGGAACGCGAACGCCGAGACGACCGCGAGCGCCTCGGCGACGAGCTGCGAGGCGACGGCGCCGGCGGGCCGGGCCGCCGAGGGCGCCAGCAACGCCGCGTCCGCCGAGAACCCCGCGTACGACGACACGATCGCCGTCGCCGCGGCGGCGACCAGCGCCACGCGATGGAGTCCTTCCGCCCGTGCGAGCGCCGGGCGGACGACCGCGATCACCGCGAGCACGAACGCCAGCCGCGCGACCGGTCCCAGCGCGCGGACGCCGGCGAGCGGCAGGATTGTCGCGAGCGCCGCCATCGCGCCGAGCGCCACCGCGACCGACCCGTTCCCGGACCGCCACGCGCGCACCGCGAGCAGCGCCAGCGCGACCACGACGAGCACCGAGGACAGGTTCAGGGCGAACGAGCCGGCCTCGGTGAGCACCGCGTACACCGTGCGGAACGGGCCGTCCTTCGGGATGTGGATCCCGACGCGGTAGAACGTGCGGATCAGCAGGAGCTCGGAGAGC
>DASTPT010000095.1:0-33767 GCA_035762085.1 Actinomycetota bacterium
CGCGAGGGCCAGCTGGTGGGGGCGATCACCGGCACCGCGGTGATCCGCTACGCCCGAACGCACCGCGCGTGAGCCGTCTCGCCGTCTCGCCGTGTCGGCGTGTCGGCGACCGGCGGTAGCATCGCGGACGTGGCCCCCCACCCCTTCGAACCCGATCCCGATCAGCGTCGCGTGCTGGAGCACGAGCGCGGTCCGCTGCTCGTGCTCGGCGCGGCGGGGACCGGCAAGACCGTCGTCCTCGGCGAGCGGTTCGCGCGGCTGGTCGAGGGCGGCGCCGACCCCGAGCGTATGGCGCTCGTGACCCGCTCCAAACGGGACCGGGCGCAGGCTCGCGCGACCCTGCTCGATCGGCTCGCCGCGCCGCTTCCCTCCGTTCGCGTCTTCACGATCCACGCGCTCGCCTACCACGTTCTCGGACAGCGGTACGCGGTACTCGGGTACACCGAGCCGCCGAGGGTGCTCTCGGCCGCCGACCACTTCGCGCGCGTCCGTGCACTCCTCCGGGACGAGGACCCCGCCCGGTGGGGGGATCTGGGCGCGCTCCTGCCGCTCCGGGGCCTCGCGGACGAGGTCCGCCACGTCGTGCTCCGCGCGCAGGAGGCCCTCCTCACCCCCGATGACCTCGTCGAGCGCGCGGAGCGCGCGGGCCTCGCCACGTGGCGCGGGCTCGGCCTGTTCTACGGGCGATACCTCGAGACGATGGCTGGCGAGGGCACGGTCGACTTCGCCGGGCTCGTGGCGCAGGCCGCGAGGGCGGCCGATGCGGAGGCCCCCCCGTTCGACCATGTCCTCGTGGACGACTACCAGGACGCCACGATCTCGTCCGAGCGGCTCGTGACGGCGCTCGGCTCGCCGACGCTCGTCGCGGCCGGGAACCCGGACGCGCACGTGTTCTCGTTCCAGGGGACGACGGATGTGCCGCTCGCGCGGTTCGCGGAGCAGCTCGCCGCGCCGGTCGTCTCGCTCGCGACCCGCCACCGCGGCCCGGCGCCGGCCACGGTGGAGGGTTGGCGCGCCCCCCACGTCTCGGAGGAGCTCGCCGCGGTCGCGCGGGAGCTCCGTCGGATCCACGTCGAGGACGACGTGCCGTGGAGCGGGCTCGCGGCGGTCACCCGACGACAGGGCCCGCAGACGGCGGCGCTCGTCCGCGCGCTCGACGACGCGGGCATCCCGCACACGGGGCTCGACGCCGGGCCGGTCCCCGGCGGCTCGCCGGCCACCGTCCCGTACCTGCTCGCGCTCCGGTGGCTGGTAGCCGGGGACGACGAGCGCGACGACCTCGTCGAGGCCGTCCTCACGTCGGAGCTCGGCGGGCTGTCTCCGGCCTCGGCGCGCGCGCTGCTGCGCTCGGTCCGCGCGGAGGGTGGGGCGCCGCGCGATGCGCTCGACGCCGACGAGGGTCTGACCGAGGCCGAGCGATCCTCGCTCGGCGGGCTGCGCACTGCCCTCGGGCGCGCGGAGGAGCGCTCTGCGTCGGTGCTCGACGCGTTCGGCGTCCTGTGGCGAGAGCTCCCGTGCTCCGCACGTCTCGTCGCCGCCGCCGACGCCGACCCGCAGGCAGGGACGGACCTGGACGCGGTCGTCGCGCTCGCCCGGGCGGTCGAGGATGCGGGCAACTCGGCCGACCCGTCGATCGACGCGTTCCTCGCGCAGGTCGCCGGCCGGGAGGGCGCGCCCGGGCTCGCGGACGAGGGCGGCGGTCGTCGCGACGCCGTCCGGGTGCTCACCGCCCACGGCGCGGCGGGGCTCGAGTTCGACACGGTCTTCGTGGTCGGCGCCGTCGAGGGCAACTTCCCCAGCCTGTCCCGTTCCGAGCCGATGTTCGACCTGGCCGCGCTCGACGGTCCGCGCTCCCGATCCCACGTGAACCGCGCCCGTCTGGCGGACGAGCGCCGGCTGTTCGGCCTGGTGCTGGACCGCGCGGTCCGTCGGGTCGTCCTGTCCGCGAGCCAGCCCGAGGGCGAGGACCCGCAGGCGGCCGGTACCTCGCGGTTCGCCGACGAGCGCGGCGTGACCTGGCGCCGGGCGCCGGCCGCGCCGTTCGCCGCGCCGGTCTCGGTCGCCGAGGCCGCCGCCACGTGGCGGCGCACGCTCGCGGACCGCACGTCCCCGCGGGCCGAGCGGCTCGCGGCGCTCGATGGGTTGCTCGCGCTCGGCGCCCGGCCCGAGCGCTGGTGGTACCAGCGCGACTGGTCGGACGCCGGGACGCTCCCCCGCGAGGAGCTGCACCTGTCGTACTCGCGGTTGGACCACCTGGAGAACTGCGAGCTGCAGTACGTGCTCGCCGACGAGCTCGGGCTCGACGCGGGCAGCGGGTACAAGGCGTGGGTCGGCCACCTGATCCACTCCATCATCGAGGAATGCGAGAACGGCAAGGTCGAGCGGACGCCGGATGCCTTCGTGGCGCAGGTCCGCCGGCGGTGGCAGCCGACGCGGTTCCCCTCGCACGCGGTCTCGGAGGCCGAGCGCCTCCACGCCGAGGAGGTCCTCGTGCCGAACTGGTTCGCGCGCTACGGGGACCTGCCGGCCACGGCCACCGAGCGTCGGTTCACGTTCGAGTTCGACGGCGCCGCGATCAACGGGGTGATCGACCGGATCGGCCCGGCGCCCGAGGGTGGCACGCGGATCACCGACTTCAAGACCGGGCGCGCCGACGGCGCCGCCCCGGCCGCGGAGAATCTCCAGCTCGGCATCTACTACCTGGCGGTGAGCGAGTGCGACGACCTGGCCGAGCACCGTCCGATCGCCGGTGTCGAGCTCGCCTTCCTCGGCGGCAGGGGCAAGGCGCATGACCTCGCGCTCGTGGACTGGCCGGTCCAGCAGGAGGCGGAGGAAGGCTACAAGCAGCGGCTTCGCGAGCGACTCTCGGCGCTGATCGAGCGCGTCCGCCGCCTGCACCGGGCCGGCCGCTACGTCCCCGACACGAACGCGGACTGCTTCTTCTGCAGCTTCCGCACGCTCTGTCCCCGCTACCCGGAGGGCGGTGCCGTCTTCCCGATCCCCGAGCCCGTCGACGAGGAGGCGACCCCGGCATGAGGGAGTACCCGGAGCCGATCGCGGCGTTCCTCGGCGGAGAGCCCACCGAGGAGCAGTGGCGCGCGATCTCCTACCCGCTCGAGCCGTTCGTGCTGGTTGCGGGCGCCGGCTCGGGCAAGACCTCGGTGATGGCGGCCCGCGTCGTATACCTGGCGATGGTCGCGAGCGGGCTCGTCGAGGCGACACACCCCGGCGTCGCGCCCGGGAACGTCCTGTGCCTCACGTTCACGAACAAGGCGACCGAGTACCTGCGGCTGCGCGTGCGGGACGCGCTCGCGCAGCTCCACCTGGAGGAGGGCGAGGAGCCCGAGATCTCCAACTACCACGGGTTCGCGGCCCAGGTGCTCGAGCGTCACGGGATGCTCGTGGGCATCGAGCCGACCCAGCGCGTGATCACGCCGGCGCAGCGGGTCGAGATCGCCGAGCGCGTGCTCGACACGATGACCTTCCAGCACCTCACGACGCGTTGGCAGCCCACCATCGTCGCGAACATCCTCAGCCTGGACGAGCAACTCCAGAACCATCTCGTCTCGCCCGACGAGGTCGTCGAGCACGTGGAGGGCAAGCTCGAGACCCTGGCGAGGGCGCGCTCCGAGGACCCGTACCAGGCGGCGCTCGAGCGGCTCGAGCTCGCCGAGGCCGTCCGCCGGTTCCGGGCGCTGAAGGCCGAGCTCGGCGTGATCGACTTCGGCGACCAGATCGGGCACGCCGTGCGGATCGTCACGGCCCACCCGGAGGTCGGTCACGCCTACCGCGAGCGCTTCGGCGCGGTGTTGCTGGACGAGTACCAGGACACGAACCACGCGCAGGCGGTCCTCATGGCGTCGATCTTCGGCGAGGGGCATCCCGTCACCGCGGTCGGCGATCCGGACCAGAACATCTACGCGTGGCGCGGCGCCAGCCTGCACAACCTGCTCGAGTTCCCGACCGTCTTCCGGCGCGCGGACGGCACCCCGTGCGAGAAGCTCCCGCTCTACACCAACTTCCGCTCGGGCGCGCGGATCCTCTCGGCGGCCGACCAGGTGATCGCCCCGCTGCCGCCCAAGCAGCGACCGGACCCGGAGAAGGAGCTCCGGCCGTGGGAGCCGAACGGGCTCGGCGAGGTCACCGTGGCGCAGCACGACCACGAGATCGCCGAGGCCGAGGCGATCGCCGACCGCATCCTGCAGCTGCACGACGACGGCCTGCCCTGGCGCGACTGCGCGGTGCTCTGCCGGACGCACCGGCTGTTCGAACCGCTGCAGCTCGCGTTCGCCCAGCGCGACGTGCCGGCCGAGTTCATCGGGCTCGCCGGGCTGATCCGGCTGCCCGAGGTCGTCGAGGTCCTCGCGTACGCGCGAGCGGCCTCGAACCCAGAGGAGAGCGTCGCGCTCGCCCGCATCCTCACCGGGCCCCGCTACCGCGTGGGGTACCGGGACCTGGCTCGCGTCGCGGCGTGGACGAAGACGAGCGACTACGCGATGCGCACCCAGCTGCAGGAACGGCGGCTCGAGGTCGACGGCGACCCGCTGGAGGACACGCCGTACCTCATCGCGGAGGCGCTCGAGCATCTCGACGAGGTCACGGACCTGTCGGAGGAGGGCCGCCGGCGGATGGGCGAGTTCGCCGCGGAGCTCGCCGAGCTCCGCGAGGCCGCGCGGCGCCCCGTCGCCGAGTTCCTGGCCGAGGTCGTCCGCCGCACCGGTCTGCTGGCCGAGCTCGACGCCGAGGTCGACGCCGCGCTCGCCACGGCGAAGCGCCGGAACCTCACGGCGTTCCTCGACCAGGTGCACGCGTTCCAGCCCGTCGACGGCGAGCTGACGCTCCGCGCGTTCCTCGACTATGTCGACGCGCTCGACGAGGACCGCGAGTGGAACCCGGTGCAGCCGAGCGACGAGGACTCGGTGAAGGTGATGACCGTCCACGCCGCGAAGGGCCTCGAGTTCGACACGGTGTTCGTGCCGGGGCTCGCGCACGGGCTCTTCCCGAACGACCGCGTCCAGCAGAACCCGGCGCGCCGGGGCGCGTCGCTCGACGTCGAGCTCCGCCGGGACCGCGAGCTGCTCCCGACGTTCGACGGCGTGATGAGCCACTTCACCGACGGGCTGCGCCAGCAGGAGGAGTTCGAGGAGCGACGGACCGCCTACGTCGCGCTCACGCGCGCCAAGCGCCGGCTCTACGCGTCCTCGGCGATCTGGTACGGCGAGAGGCTGCGGGCGAAGAAGATCGGCAGGTTCCTCGTCGAGCTGGTCAAGTGGGGCAGAGGGCGAGACGACATCGAGCTGACCTACGCGAGCGAGGACGTCTCGGACGAGGAGGGTCACAACCCGCTCGCTGGCTACCGTCAGCGGTTCGTCCCCGGGTGGCCCGGGCCGGCGCTGCGCGACGAGGCCGACCAGCTGTTCGCCGAGGGCTGGCGCCCGGCCGCCGTCGCCGCGGCCGCGCGTGGCGAGGTGCCACCCTCGCTCCTGGACGCCCTCGGCGAGGACGAGCGGGCGGCGTTCACGACCGGGAGCGCCGAGCGCCGCACGCTCGCCGCCCACCTGCTCGAACGGGAGGGGACCGCGGACGAGGCACCGGAGGCGCCGCGCACGGTCACCGTCAGCTCGGCGATCGACTACGGCCGGTGCCCGAAGCGCTTCTACTGGACCGTGGTGCGGCCGCTCCCCCGCTTCTCGGGGCCGGCCGCGCGGATCGGGACCGAGGTCCACGCGTGGATCGAGCGCCGGTCCTCGGGGCAGACCTCGCTGCTCGAGCTCGAGGAACCGCCGGACCTGGCCGCCGAGGAGCTCGCCGAGGAGCCCGGCAAGGTCGAGCGGCTGCGCACGGCGTTCCTGCGGAGTCGGTTCGCCGACATGACGCCGCTGCACGTCGAGCGCCCGTTCCTGCTCCCGGTCGAGGGACGGTACGTCGGCGGGCGGATCGACGCCGTGTACGGCACGCCCGACGGCCCGTGGGAGGTCGTCGACTACAAGACGGGCAGGCGACCGTCCGGCGACGACACGCTCACCCGGGCACAGCTCGAGCTGTACGCGCTCGCGTGCATCGACGTGTGGGGCAAGCGTCCCGAGGATCTCACGCTCACGTACCTGTACCTCGCGAGCGGCGAGGAGGTCTCCTACCGGGTCGAGGACCCGGACGCGGTCCGCGAGCGGGTCGCCGCGTGGATCCGCGGGATCGTCGGCGGCGGCTTCGACCCGACGCCGGGCGAGCACTGCCGGTGGTGCGACTTCCGGCCGTTCTGCGACGCGGGCAAGGACTGGCTCGAGCGCAACCCGTTCTGAACGCCCGCGGTCAGGGCCTCGACGTCAGCCGCTCGACCTGCTCCTCGAACGTGCGGTACTGGGCGGCCGGGTCCCACCCGCCCTCGCGGACCGAGGACACGAACCGCACGGCAAGCCCGAGCGCGGGGGCCCGCTCGAGCAGCGCCGAGCGGAACCACTCGAACGAGCCGGGCTCGAGGAGCGTCTCGCCCCGCGTTCCCGGCCAGCGCAGCGATGGGTCGTCCACGACGACGGGCGTCGCCCGGACGATCGCGTCCAGTCCGGCGGGCGCATCCCCCACGGCCTCGACCCGCGCGGTCGCGCCGTCCCACGTCGCGATGGCCAGGACCGTCTCCGGCTGCTCCGGCCGGTAGAGCTCGGCGCGCACGCGGGCTAGCCGGTAGTCGGGCGGGCCATCCGGCGCAGCATCCCCGCCGAGTGCTGCAGGAGCTTCACGGCGACCGCCGGCTCGGCCGCGAGCAGCGACTGGAAGTTGCGACGCGACAGGCCGAGCATGACCATCGGCGTCTCGGCGATCACCGAGGCCGTGCGCGGGCCGCCGTCGAGTAGGGAGATCTCGCCGAAGAAGTCGCCCGGGTAGACGCGGTTCACGACGCGGCCCTTCGGGCTCACGACCTTCGCCTGACCCTCGAGGATCGTGTAGAAGGTGTCGCCGATGTCGCCGGCGCGCACGATCGTCGCGCCCTCCATGTAGCGCTGCTCCTCGCACAGATCGGCGACGCGGCGCAGGTACCGCGGCGACAGGTTCGCGAACAACGGAACCCGGGCCAGAGCCTCACGCGCTCGCTTGCTCACGGTACCTCCTTCGGCGGCGTCACCCGGAGCCTACCCGGCGGCCGGCGGCGTGTCGAAGGGCCGGGATGTCGGTACCCCGCGCTAGGGTCCGGCCCGTGGGGGGAGAGGTCCTCGCGGCGGGGATCGCGCCGCGACGGTACCGACACGGTGAGGTCGTCCTCGGTCAGGGCCGGGCCGTCACGTGCCTTCGGCTGGTCCTGTCGGGCGCGGTCCGCCTGTCGGCGGTCGTCCCGAGCGGACGCGAGGTGGTCGTCGGCCTGCTCGGCCCGGGAGACGTGTTCGGCGAGCTCGCGCTCCTGGGCGGGGGGCCGTCGCCCGTGGAGGCCCGGGCGGTCGACGACCAGACGCGGATCGCCGCGCTCCACGTGCGGACCCTCCGCGAGATCGTCCGCCGCGCCCCAGCCAGCTCGGAGGAGCTGCTCCGGCTGGTCGCCTCGCGGCTGCACCGCACCACCGCGGCCCTCGAGGAGGCCCTCGCGCACGACGTCCCGGGGCGGGTCTCGCTTCGGCTGCGCGAGCTGGCCCGGACGCACGGCACGGTCGCGACGGACGGCGTCGCGCTGCCGGCGCGGCTCACGCAGGATGAGCTCGCCCGCATGGTCGGCACGACCCGGGAGTCGGTGAACCGCACGCTGTCGACGCTCAGCGCCCGGGGGCTCGTGCGCGTGCAGGACCGCCGCTACGTGCTGCCCGACCCCGAGGCGCTCGCCGCGACCGCCGACGGGTGAGGCGGGCTCAGGTCGCCTCCTTGCGCTGTGAGACCGCCGACAGCAGCGCGAGGAGCAGCCCCGCCGCGAACAGGAGCGTGCCGAACACGTTCACGAGCGGCGGCAGGCCCACCTTCGTCGCCCCGTACACCCAGATCGGGAACGTCTGGACCTGCCCCGAGACGAAGTTCGTGATGACGAAGTCATCGAGCGAGAGCACGAACGCCAGCATGAAGCCCGACACGATGCCCGGCAGGATGATCGGCAGCGTGACCTTGTAGAACGCCATGAGCGGCGACGCGAACAGATCCTGGGCGGCATCCTCCAACGCCCGATCCATGCCCTGGACGCGAGCTCGGACGACGACGGCCACGAAGGGCGTGTTGAAGGCGATGTGCGAGAGCAGGATCGTGTGGATCCCGAGCCCCGTCCGGATCTGCACGTACATCGACAGCAGCGAGGACCCGAGGACGATCTCCGGGATCGCGATGCCCATGAAGATGAGGAAGCTCACGGCGGCCTTGCCACGGAACCCGTAGCGACCGAGGGCGAGCCCGAGCGTCGTGCCGAGCGGCGTCGCGATCGCGGCCGCGACGATCGCGATCATGACCGAGTTCCGAACCGCCTGGTTCAGCGACGGGTCCGAGAAAACGTTCCGGTACCAGTCGAGCGTGAACCCCCAGAACCTCGGGGTCTGTCGCTCCCCCGGGATGTCGTTGAACCCGTACAGGATCATCATCAGGATCGGCGACACCAGGTACAACATCAGCAGCGCGGTGTAGACCGGCAGCACGAAGCGAGACGGCCGCTTCCGCTTCGCGCGCAGCGGGGCGGGCTCCGTCGCCCGAGACTCGGTCGGGACGTGGATCGGCGGCGGGGTGACGACGGTGCTCATAGCCTGGCCGCCGCGAGCGTCTCGTCCTCGGTCCCGATGAACTTCGCGTACAGGCTGGTGAGGATGACCATCCCGAACATCAGCACCATCGCGAGCGCGGCGGCGACCGGGTACCGAGCTTGGACCAGGTACTCGTCCTGGATGATGTTGCCGATCATCTTCGTCGTCGGTCCGCCCAGGATCTCGGCCTCGACGTAGTCGCCCGTCGCCGGCACGAACGTGAGGAGCGTCGCCGCGAACACACCCGGCATCGACAGGGGGAAGATCACCTTCGTGAACGCCTGGACCGGCTTCGCGTACAGGTCGTAGGCGCCCTCGATCAACGACTCGTCGATCCGCTCGAGCGCGACGTACAGCGGCAACGCGGCGAACGGGAGGTAGTTGTAGACCAGCCCGCCGATCACCCCCATCCATGTGGACAGGACCTTGAAGTCGTCCGGCATGACGCCGATGTCCTTGAGCGTGCCGAGCAGGACGCCGTTGTCCGCGAGGATGAACTTCCATTGCACCGTTCGGATCACGAACGACACGAAGTACGGGAGCAGGATCATGAAGAGCAGCGTGGGCTTCCAGCGCCCTCCCCGGAACGCGATCCAGTAGGCCGCGGGGTACGCGAGCGCCACCGTCCCGATCGTGGTCGTGGCGGCGTAGACGAGCGACCGCAGGAAGTACTCCTGCCGAGAGCTGAGGGCCGTGACGTAGTTCTCGAACTCCCACGAGAAGGTGAATCCGCCCGAGAGCACGCCGCCGCTCTTCAGCGAGGTGTACGCCATGATGACGACCGGCACGAGGAAGAAGATCCCGAGCCACAGACCGCCGGGCGTGAGCAACCCGTACGCGACCCGGCGACGGCGAGCCTCGATCCCGTGCGGCCGTGTCCTCCTGCGGGACCCGACGACCGTGGTCGCCATCAGCGCGGCCCGGTCACTCGGAGATCGGCAGGAAGATCGAGTCCCACTCGGCCTTCTCCTCGTCCGTCGTCAGCTGTCGGCCGAAGCTCGTCCGCGCGAGCAGCTCCTCGGTGGGGAACAGGTACTGGTTGTTCGCCGTCTCGGTGAGCTTGTTCGCGTACCCCTTGTCCCCGGCCTCCTCAGCCTCGGCGGCGTGTTGGAGGATCAGGTCGCGCGTGCCCTCGACGGGCGACATGTAGAAGACCCACTCCTGCACCATCGTGGCCGGCTCGGGGTCGTAGTAGTAGTCCATCAGCGACATCGCGCTGACGGGATTCGCCGCCCCGGCGGGGATCATGAAGCAGTCGGCCCACATGTACGCGCCGCCCTCGGGGAAGACGAACTCCAGGTTCGGGTAGCCGCCCCACTCGGCGTAGTAGAAGACGTCGCCGGACCACGCCATGGTCGCCGCGAGGTTCCCGGCCGTCATGTCGTCCGCGTAGTTCTGCTCGTAGTACTGACGAACGACACCCGAGTCGCGCTGCATCTGGAGCCAGTCGGCCGCCTCCTGCCACTCCTGCGGCCCGGAGGTCTCGGGCTCGATGCCGAGGTTGATCATGACGAAGTCCGCCATGTCGGCCTTCAGCATGCCCACGCTGTTCGGAGGCAGTTTGCTCGGATCGGCCAGGTCGTCCAGCGTCGTGATGTCGGCCGTGACGAGGTCCCGGTTCACGGCGATCCCGGTGATGCCGGACTGGTACGTCATCGAGTGCTTGGCGCCCTCGTCGAACGGTGGACTCTTCGCCCAGTCCGACGCGTGCGCGTCGAAGTTCGGCCGCTTCGTCGTGTCGAGCGCGTACACCCAGTCGTTCACGACGAGCGCCTGGAACTCCCAGCCGTTCGTCATCACGATGATGTCCCAGCCGGTCTCCTGACCGGCCGCGAGCTGCGGCTGGATCTTGCCGAAGAACGAGGCGTTCTCCTGGATGACCTCGGCGTAGTTGACGCTGGTGCCGGTCTGCTCCTCGAACGCGCGGAGCGAGGGGCTGTACCGCTCGCCGCTCTGGGGGTCCTTCGCCTTGTCGATGTAGACGGGCCAGTTCGCCCACTCGACGTGCCCCTCGGGAGCGCCGCCGAAGACGTCCGTCGGCTCGGCGCCACCACCACCGCCCGGCGTCGTCTCCTCGCCGCAGGCGGCGAGGAGCGATCCGAGCGAGATCCCGGCGACGCCCACGCCCGCGCCGCGGATGAACCCTCGCCTCGTGAGCCGCCTGCGGAGGATCTGCTGCATCCGGCGCAGGTCGGGCCCGCCGGTCGGTGTGCTCATGGTGGCCCCTCCTTCATCGCTGGTCGGTGCCCGAGGCCCGGGCGCGCCGACCGGGCGGCGGCGGTGGACCAGGCGGGCGAACGGGGCGAGGACGGCGAAGAGCGACCCGCGGCGAGCGGGCGCACCTCGAGTCCGGTCGTGATGGAACACGCGGGGGCGGGCACGTCCTATCGACCCCTCTCGAGCTCGATGCTAGCCAGGCACGGCGACCGGTCACGGCCCGTCCGGCCCTGTCGCGGAGGGTCCGAGGGGCCGATGCGGCGACCCCTTGACAGCGCCCCGCCGCCCGTGCCCAAGGTGTGCCATGGACGACTACGGGGCCGCCACCTACGGCGACCGCGTCGCCGAGATCTACGACGAGATGGTCCTCGAGATGGGGCTCGACACCGAGGGGACCGTCGGCTTCCTCGCCGAGCGCGCCGGGGCGGGCCCCGCGCTCGAGCTCGCGATCGGCACGGGCCGGATCGCCCTCCCGTTGAAGGACCGGGGGATCGAGGTCCACGGCATCGACGCCTCGGACGCCATGGTCGCGAAGCTGCGCGGCAAGCCCGGCGGCGCCGACATCCCGGTGACGATCGGCGACTTCGCCGACGTCGGGGTCGACGGTCGCTACCGGCTGATCCTCATCGTGTTCAACACGTTCTGGGCGCTCCTCGAGCAGGAGGACCAGGCCCGGTGCGTGCGCAACGTCGCCGGGCATCTGGCCCCGGACGGCGTGTTCGTCGTCGAGGCCTTCGTCCCCGACCTCGCCCGGTTCGACCGCGGGCAGCGGATCCACACCCGGACGGTCGCCTCGCGACGCGTGGTGCTCGAGGCCTCGAAGCACGACCCGGCGACGCAGCGCGTCTCGGCGCAGCAGATCGTCCTCGAGGACGGCGGCGGGATCCGGATGTACCCGGTCGAGATCCGGTACGTGTGGCCGTCGGAGCTCGACCTCATGGCGCGCCTGGCGGGGCTGCGGCTCCGCGAGCGGTGGGGCGGCTGGCACGGCGAGCCGTACACGGGCGAGGGCCGGCACGTCTCGGTCTACGAGCTCGACCGGTAGCGCTACTCCTGGAGCACGGCCAGGCTGCACGGACCGCACAGTCGGGCACGGCCCTTCACCGGGCGGCCACACCGGGCGCACGCGCGCGGCTCCGAGCGCGAGAACCGGACGCCCCCGTCGGTCCTCGACGGCGCCACGCGGCCTTCTGCCTCGAGCTTCAGCAGATGCGCGAGCACCGAGCGAGCGGCGAGCGGGTGCAGCTCGACGGGGTAGTCGCCGTAGATCTCGGGAACCAGCTCCTCGGGCGTGCGAGGGCCCTCGGCGAGCCCGGCGAGGACCTGCTCCTCGCGCATCTGCCGGTGCGCGAGGTACTCGTCCAGCTTGCCGAGCGCGTCGAGCACGACGGGTCCGTGCCCCGGATAGATCGTCCTGGGCTCGAGCTCCCGCAGCCGGTGCAGCGAGCGCAGGTACTGGGTCAGGTCGCCCTCGGGCGGATCGATGACGCTGGTGCCGCGGCCGAGCACCGTGTCGCCGGTGAACAGCGCTCGGTCCTCCGGGAGGGAGAACGCGACATGGTCGGGCGTGTGGCCCGGCGTCGCCACGGTCACGAGGTGCACCCCCGGCATCCGGATCGCCTCGCCGTCGCGCAGCCGCTCGCGGCCCTCGACCCGCCCGGCCGAGAGTACCGAGGCCCCGGTCCGGACCGCGAGCGTCGCCGCTCCGGGCGCGTGGTCCGGGTGGTCGTGCGTGAGCAGGATCGCGCCGACCCGCCCGGCCGCTTCCAGCACCTCGGCGAGATGCGCGGGATCGTCCACCCCCGGGTCGATCACGGCCGCCGGCCACCGCCCGACGATCCACGTGTTCGTCCCGTCGAGCTCACGGACGCCCGGGTTCGGCGCGAGGATCCGCACGATCCGCGTCACGTCAGTCCTGCCAGAAGGTCGAGCGCGGCAGGCGCTCGAGCTCGTCGTCGTCGGGCTCACGCGTCGCGAGGTCCATCGCGAGCAGCTCCTCGACGCTCGCGCGGTCCGCGAGCGCCCGCATCGTGAAGTACGTGGGCCAGTAGAGCTTCCGGCGGCCCGCCGCCCAGTCCTCGAGCAGCGCGGCCGGCGACGCCCACCAGGCCGAGGCCGCCTCGTGCCCGTCCGGGGTGGGCTCGACCCCGTCCCGCGCCGCCACGGCGAAGAACCGGGCGTCGAACCGGACCGGCACCTGCTCGGGCGCGATCCAGTGGGCGACGAGCGACAGCTGCTCGGGCCGCGGCGGGGACGCCTCGATCGCGTCCATCGGCTCGCCGGGCGCCGCGCGCAACCCCTCGCCGGTGAGCGCGAGCCCGACCTCCTCGAGCAGCTCGCGGACGGCGCACGCCCGTTGAGCGTCCTCGGCCGAGCCGAACCACCGACGCGCGTGCGCGGCGTCCTCGTCGTCCGTGGCGCCGCCCGGGAACGCGACGTACCCGGGCAGGAACCGGCTCCCCGCGCTCCGCTCGAGCACGAGGATCTCTGGACCGCGACGGCCCTCCCGGACCGCGATCACGGCCGCCGCCTTGCGGATCGGTTCGCCCACGCGCGCGATCCTGTCACCCGGACGCGCGATCGTCACGGCGCGGCTACGCTTGTTGCCGTGAGCGAGGAGGTCACCGCCCGGATCGTCGACGCGGCCCGCGAGCACGGGCCGATCACGTTCAAGGAGTTCATGGAGCATGCGCTCTACGGTCCCGGTGGCTTCTACGAGACCCCGCCGGTGGGACGCGAAGGCCACTTCGTCACCAGCCCGCACGTTCACCCCGTGTTCGCCGACCTGATGCGGTTCGCGCTGCTCGAGGCGTGGGACGCGCTCGGGCGGCCCGAGCCGTTGCGCGTCGTCGAGCTCGGCGCCGGAGACGGCACCCTCGCGCGAGCGCTCCTCGTCGGGT
Source organism: Actinomycetota bacterium (assembly GCA_035762085.1). Classification (GTDB taxonomy): domain Bacteria; phylum Actinomycetota; class UBA4738; order UBA4738; family HRBIN12; genus HRBIN12. The sequence goes on from DASTPT010000095.1 coordinate 13,814, forward strand.
TCGAGGCTGGCCGGGTCCCGGTCGAGTACGCCGCGGTCGAGGTCTCGCCCGGGGCGCGCGAGCGGCTGGTCGGGCTCGAGCTCGCGGTGCTCGAGCGGGCGGACGAGGTGGAGCCGCTCGAGCCCGGCGTGGTGCTCGCGAACGAGCTCCTCGACAACCTGCCGTTCCGCCGCGTCCGTCGGCGGGAGGACGGCCTCGTCGAGGTGCGGATCGGCGTCCAGGACGACCGGCTCGTCGAGGTCGAGACGCCGTGCGACGACGACCTGGCGGCCCTCGCGCCGCCGCTCGAGCCGGACGCGGAGGCGACCGTGCCCGTGACGGCGATCGAGCTCGTGGACACGCTCGGCAAGGTCCTCCGGCGCGGGTACGCGCTGTTCGTCGACTACGGCTCGACCGACGGACCCGCCGGCGAGGTCCACGGCTATCGCGAGCACGGCGTGCTGGCCGACGTCCTGGACGATCCCGGCAGCGCCGACGTCACGGCCGGGGTCGATCTCGGGGCGATCGCGAGACGCGCCGAGGAGGTCGGGCTGGTCTCCCTCGGCAGCGTCCGGCAGTGGCGAGCGCTCCGCGCGCTCGGCTACGAGCGGTGGGCGGCGAGCGAGCGGGAGCGGCAGAGCTCGATGCTCGCGGAGGGCCGGGGGCTGGATGCCGTCCGGTCGTGGGAGGGTCGGAGCCGTGCGAGCCTGCTCGTCGACCCTGGTGCCCTAGGTCGACTCCGCTGGCTGCTGCTCGCCACGCCGGAGCTGCCGCGGCCGCGCTGGCTCGAGATCGCGCTCCAGGCCGAGGCGGCCGACCACGCCAACCGTGCCGAGGCCAACGTCCCCGAGGCCGTCGAGGCCGTCGAGGCCGCCGAGCCCGTCGAGGCCCCCGACGCGGACGACGCGTACGAGGCCGGCGAGACCGGCGAGGGGTAGCATCGACCGACCCACCATCGAGGAGGGACCATGCCGTCGCGTCGCCGAGGCCTCGTCATCGCCGGTGCCATCGTCGGCCTCGCCGCGCTGCTCGCCGCACTCGTGTTCACGGCGGATCCCGCGGATGAGCCGGAGGTCCGGGCGGCCCGCGCCGGCGCCGCTGTCGAGGAGAACGAGGAGGCCGAGGAGCAGGCCGAGACCGTCGAGGAGCACCGCGAGGCCGTGGCCGAGGCGCTGGCGGCCGGAACGCTCGGGAAGACGGGCCCGATCCGGCGCCTGCGCGGGCGCGTCTGGGCGGGCGAGACGCTCGCGCACCCGACCGCGGACGACTGGGAGCCGGCGATCGCGACCGACCCGGACGACCCCTGGGTGTACGTGGCGATCACCCGGTTCGGGTACCCGCCGTGCCCGAGGGGGAACTGCCCCGACCCGTCGATCGTCGTGCGGGCCTCGTCGGACGGCGGTAGGACCTGGGGCGACGACGTGTACGTCTGCGAGTGCGCGCGCGTGCACTCGCAGTTCGACCCGATCCTCGAGGTCGTGCCGGAGACCGGCGAGCTCTACGCCGTCTGGATGAACGACTGGAACATCGTGTTCTCGCGCTCCTCCGACCGCGGCGCGACGTGGTCCGAGCCGGTGCCCGTATACGGCAAGGTCTCGTGGGGGGACAAGCCGACGATGGCGACCTCGGCCGACGGGCAGGACGTCTACGTGTCGTTCAACGGCCCGACCGGCGGCGACGTGTACATGGCCGTCTCGCACGACGCCGGTACCACGTGGGAGCAGGTGAGGGTCACGGACGGCAGCCGCTACTACTTCGCATACTCCGGGTTCGTCGCGCCCGACGGCCGCGTCACCTTCGCCGAGATGAGCGAGACCTACACGGGCCCGGGCGGCGCGAGCGAGGGTCCGGTGTTCGCGCACGCGATCACGTCGGACGACGGCGGCGCCACCTGGACAGACGTCGTCGTCGACCAGGTCGAGCTCGGGGTGCCGTGCACCTCGGAGTGGTGCTACGCCGACTTCTACGACGGACACACGACGATCGCCGGCGACGCGGACGGTGACCTCGTGATCCTGTACGACGGCGCGAACCGGGTCGAGGGCCCTCGGCGCATCTGGGCGAGGTCCTCCACCGACGGCGGGCTCACGTGGAGCGACCGGGTCGCGCTCAGCCCGAGTGCCGTCAACGCCGGGTTCCCCGCGGCGGTCGGGTTCGGCGACGGCCGGATCCGCGCGTGGTTCATGGACCAGCGCACCGGGCGGTGGAACGTCTGGTACCGGACCAGCGGCGACCTCGGCCAGACGTGGACGACCCCGATCCGGATCTCGGACGCGGTCTCGGGCACCGCGTACAAGGACGCCGACGGCTTCGCCGAGGCGTACGGCGACTACGGGGAGATCGCGATCACGAGCGAGGGCATGACGGTCGCCGTCTGGGGCGAGTCGATCAGCTACCGGGGACCCGGCGGCGTCTGGTTCAACCGACAGCGGTAGTGCTAGGTGCGGGCCGACCGTCAGCGGTCGACGTCGCCGACGACGAAGAAGATCGAGCCGAGGATCGAGATCAGGTCCGGGATCAGCGTCCCGGGTAGGATCGCCGAGAGCACCGACACGTTCGAGAACGAGGCGGTGCGCATCTTGAGCCGGTAGGGCTGCTTCTTGCCGTCGCCCACGACGTAGTACCCCATGAGGCCGAGCGGGTTCTCGGTGCGCACGTACGTCTCGCCCTCGAGCGAGAGCTTCTTCGGGAGCTTCGCCGCCCGGTACTCGCCGGCCGGCATCTTCTCCAGGCACTGCTCGATGATCTTGCACGACTCGTGCATCCGCTGGAGCAGCACCCACAGCCGATCGTACGAGTCGCCGTTGCGTCCCACGGGGACCTGGAACTCCACCTCGCCGTACTTCTCGTAGGGCTCGTCCTTCCGCGGGTCCATCGGCACGCCGGTGGCGTGCAACGTCGGCCCCGAGACACCGTAGGCGATCGCGGTCTCGGGTGGGATCACGCCGACCCCTCGGGTCCGCGCGTGGATGATCTCGTTGCCCATGATCAGGTTGTCGAAGTCGCGCAGGCGTGTGCGGATCTGCTTGAGCACCTTGCCGGCCTGCTTCGTGAACCCGCGGGGCAGATCGTCCTTCAGACCGCCGACGCGCGCGTACGAGTGGTGCATCCGCGCCCCGGTCGCGGTCTCCATCAGGTTCTGGACGAGCTCGCGCTCGATGAACGCGTAGAAGACCGGCGTCATCGCCCCGAGCTCGAGCGGATAGGACCCGAAGAACATCAGATGGTTCAGGATCCGGTTCCACTCGGCCATCATCGTGCGGATCCACTGCGCCCGTTCCGGCACCTCGATGCCCGCGAGGCGCTCGACCGCGATCGTCCAACCCAACTCGTTGTTGAACGCCGACAGCCAGTCGTGCCGGTTCATCAGCACGAGGACCTGGCGCGCGTCGCGCTGCTCGGCGAGCTTCTCCGCGGCGCGGTGCATGTAGCCGATCACGGGCTCGGCCCGGGTGATGACCTCGCCGTCGAGCTCGAGGACCACGCGGAGCACCCCGTGCGTGGACGGGTGCTGCGGACCGATGTTGAGGATCATCTCCTCGGTCCGGATCGCGCCCGGGGTGGCGATCTCGATGTCGATCCCACCGCCGCGCACCATCCAGTGCTCGGCGGCGGACGAGAAGACGGCGCGCTCCTGCGTGTCCATCGGGGACACATCCTGCCACGGATGCTCGTTCCTGCCCACGTCGCCCGCCGGCCACCACCGCGATCGCTCGGAGTACCCTGACCCGCATGAGCGCCACCGAGCCCAGGCGGCGGGTGCCCTCGGTCGACGCGCTGCTCCGCGGCGAGCCCGGCAAGCGCGCCGCCCGCTCGCTCGGCCGCCCCGTGGTGAAGCTCGCGCTGCAGCGGGCGCTCGAGGAGGTCCGCGCCGCCGCCGCGAAGGGCACGGACCCGCCCGCCGACGACGAGATCCTCGCCCGCGCGCTCGCCCTCGCGTCCGACGCCGCCACGGGGCTCACGCCGGTCATCAACGCGACCGGGGTGGTGCTGCACACGGGGCTCGGCCGTGCGCCCCTGCCCGAGGCCGCCGCCCGCGCGGCCGCGCGGGCCGGCGCCGGCTACAGCGACCTCGAGGTCGATCGCGTCACCGGGCGTCGTGGCCGGCGAACCGCCCGCGCCGAGCTGCTCCTGCGCTCGCTCACGGGCGTCGAGGCCGCCCTGGTCGTCAACAACGGCGCGGCCGGCGTGCTCCTGTCGCTCGGCGCGCTCGCCAAGGGCAAGCAGGTGCTCGTGTCGCGGGGTGAGCTGATCGAGATCGGCGGCGAGTTCCGGATCCCCGACATCATGGCCGCCTCGGGCGCGAAGCTCGTCGAGGTCGGCACGACGAACCGCACGCGCGTCCGGGACTTCAAGGCCGCGCTCACCGAGCGCACGGCGGCGATCCTCAAGGTCCACCCCAGCAACTACCGCGTCGTGGGGTTCACCGCCGAGCCCGCCGTCGCCGACCTCGCCACGGTCGCACGCACGGCCGGCGTACCGCTGCTGTACGACATGGGGTCGGGGCTGCTCGAGCGCTGGCCGGGCGTGCCAGCCGAGGAGCCCTCGGTCGCCGAGGCGCTCGCGCAGGGCGCGGACCTCGTCGTGTTCTCGGGCGACAAGCTGCTCGGGGGGCCGCAGGCCGGGATCGTGCTCGGCGGCGAGGACCTGGTGGAGCGCCTGCGCCGCCACCCGCTGGCCCGGGCGCTGCGCGTGGACGCGATGCAGGTCGCCGCGCTCGAGACCGTGCTCGCCGCCCACGCCCGTGGCCGTAGGGCGAACCTGCCCGTGTGGCGGATGCTGCGCGAGCCCGCCGACGAGGTGCGCCGACGCGCGGCGAACCTGGCCGAGGCGCTCGACGGCGAGCTCGAGGGGGCGCGGGTGGTCCCCTGCGCCTCCACCGTGGGCGGCGGTTCGCTCCCGGGGTTCGAGATCCCGTCCTTCGGCGTCGAGGTGCGCGTGCCGGACCCACCCGCGATGGCCGCGCGCCTGCGGATCGGACGTCCGTCGGTCTTCTGCCGCGTCGGACCCTCGAGCGTGCTGCTCGACGTCCGCACCGTGCCCGAGGACCGGCTCGCCGACCTGGCCCGGGCCGTGCAGTACGCGCTCGAGGGCGACGACGTCGAGGATGCCTGAGGCCTCGGCCGGCGCCGACACGCCGCTCCACGTCGTCGCGACGGCCGGCCACGTGGACCACGGCAAGTCCAGCCTGATCGTCCGGCTGACCGGCATCGACCCGGATCGCCTTGCCGAGGAGAAGCGTCGCGGGCTCACGATCGACCTGGGGTTCGCGTGGTGCACCCTGCCCTCGGGGCGCGAGATCGGGTTCGTGGATGTGCCGGGCCACGAACGCTTCGTCCGCACGATGCTCGCCGGCGTGGGACCGGTCAGGCTCGTGCTGTTCGTGGTCGCAGCGGACGAGGGCTGGAAGCCCCAGTCCGAGGAGCACCTGGCGATCGTCGACGTCCTCGGCGTGGACGGCGCGGTCGTCGCCCTCACGAAGCGGGACCTCGTCGACGGTGGGCAGCTCGTGCTCGTCGCCGCCGAGGTCGCCGAGCGCCTGCGCGGCACGGCGCTCGAGGGCGCTCCGATCGTGCCGTGCTCGGCCGCGACGGGCGAGGGCCTCGCCGAGCTCGAGGTCGCGCTGGACGCGATGGTCGTCGCGGCACCGGCGCCGGCGCAGGGCGACCGGCCTCGACTGTTCGTCGACCGGGTCTTCACGATCAAGGGCGCCGGCACGGTGGTGACCGGCACCCTGACGGGCGGGCGCCTGTCCGTGGGCCAGGAGGTCGAGCTGTTCCCGAGCGGTCGACGGACCCGGATCCGCTCGCTCCAGACCCACAAGCGCTCGATCGAGGTCGCGCGGCCGGTCTCGCGCGTCGCGGCCAACCTCGCCGGCACCGGCCGGGAGGACCTGGCGCGGGGCGACGTGCTCGCTCCTCCCGGTCGCTGGCGCCCGGCCCACACGATCGAGGCGCGTCTGCGACCCGTCCGGGGCCTCGAGCGCCCGCTGACGGCCCGTGGCGCGTTCAAGCTCCACGCGGGCTCGGCGGAGCGGGACGCCCGCGTGCGCCTCTACGTCGGCCGCGAGGTCGGCTCGGACGGCGCGTTCGCGAGGATCCGGCTCTCGGCACCGCTCGTGCTCGACGTCGGGGACCGCTTCGTGCTCCGCGAGACCGGCCGCCGCGAGACGGTGGCCGGCGGCGTCGTCCTGGACGTCGACCCGCCCGCACGGCCCGGCCCGGCGCCCGAGGAGCGGCTGCGCGCGAGGGAGGTCGCCGTCGCGCCCGAGCTCCCGGCGCTCCTCGTCCGCGAGCGAGGGGCGGTGCGCGACGCCGACCTGGTGCGTCTGACCGGACGTGAGCCGGCCGAGGCCGAGGACGTCCTGCGGTGCGGCGCCTGGTGGATCGCCGCCCCGCTCCTCGACGCCGTCGCCGTGGGCCTGGCCTCGGTCCTCGAGCGCTTCCACGCCGAGCATCCGCTCGCCCCGGGGCAGGAGGCGGCCGAGGTACGCCCGGCCGTGGCGGAGATCGCCGCCCGCGCCGGCGCCTCCCGGGATCCCGCCCTCGCCGAGGCGCTGATCGCGGCGCTCGTGGAGCGCGACCGGATCGCGCGCGAGGGCTCGTCCCTCCGGCTCCCGACGCACCGAGCCTCGTTCGCCGGGCACGAGGCCGAGATCGAGCGCCTCGTCGCGGCCGTCGCCTCGGCGGAACCGACGCCGCCGACGGTGCGCGAGCTGCTGGCCGCAGGAACCGGTCGTGAGATCCTCGACGCCACGCTGCGCGCCGGCCTGCTCGTGGCGGTCTCGCCCGAGATCGTCCTCACCCCGGCGTTCGTCGATCGCGCCCTGGCCGAGGTGCGCGCCGCCGGCGACGCTGGCCTGACCGTGAGCGCGCTCCGGGAGCGTCTCGGCACCTCGCGGAAGTACGCGGTCCCGCTCGTCGAGCACCTGGACCAGCGCCGGCTGACCCGGCGGGTCGGCGACGTGCGGGTGGCTCGGGCGCCCGCGCCCTAGTCGACCGCGGCCACGATCGCCACCTCGACGCTCGCGCCGAGCGGCAGCTCCGCCACGCCGACCGCCGCCCTGGCGTGCCTGCCGGCGTCGCCGAGGATCTCGACGAGCGCGTCGCTCGCGCCGTTCGCGACCTTCGGCTGGTCGACGAAGCCGGGCGCCGAGGCGACGTACACCTCGACCTTCACGATGTGGCGCACCCGGTCGAGCGATCCGAGCGCGTCCCGCAGGGCCGAGAGCGCCTGGAGCGCGCATCGGCGGGTGGCCTCGGCGCCCTGCTCCAGCGTGACCTCGGCGCCGAGCCTCCCGGCGGACAGGACCTCACCGGCTTCGAGCGGGATCTGGCCCGCGACGAAGGCCAGGCCGCCGGCCACCCGCACCGGCACGTACGAGGCCACGGGTGCCGGTGTTGCGGGCAGCGCGATGCCGAGCTCGGTCAGGCGTTCCTCGATCACGGCGATCACTCCCCGGAGACGGTCGCGGCCATCGTCGCACACGGGCGGCGGGTCGGCGTCGCCTCAGCCGGCCAGCTCGCGTGTGCGGAGCAGCCGGCGGCGCTCGAGCTCGTTGTGCCCGCCCCAGATGCCGTGCGGATCGCGGGTGCGGAGCGCGTACTCGAGGCAGGGCTCGCGGACCGGGCAGCCCGCGCAGATGAGCTTGGCGCGAGACTCGCGCGCCAGCTTCTCGTCACGCTTCTCGAAGTAGTTCGGAGCGAAGAACAGGGACGTGTCCGCGCCGCGGCACGCGGCGTCGTCCTGCCAGCTCCTGGTCAGATCCTCCTGCGCCCGCACCACCCGACCGACCCTCCCTCGGTCCGTCATCCGTACGTTCGTGAACGGGGGCGTCGAGGGATTCCCCCTGAGCGGGACCGACACCGAAAACGCACGACTTGGGAACGGCGGGGAGTGTCGCGATCCGGAGCGAACGCGCTGGTCAGGAGCCCTGCACGGGGGTCGGCGAGGGCTCCCGGGGCGTCGTCGGCTCGGGCTCGACGCGCAGGATCAGACCGTCCACCCCTCGGACCCGGATCCGGGTTCCCGTCGGGATCGGTCCCGCCTGGCTGCGGCCCCGCCACAGGGTGCCCTTCACGAAGACCGGGCCCTCGGGATCCAGGTCGCCCCTGGTCTCGCCGACCAGGCCGACCAGGCCCTGCTGCGTGGACGTGATGCGTTCGCGTGACTGCACGGCTACGGTCAGGCCGAACCCGTAGTAGAGGAAGCTCGCGACCCCCGCGCCGACGATCAGCCAGGGCGAGATCGCGATCAGGTCCGACACCCCACGGAACGTCAGGAACGAGCCGGCGACGAACGCCGCCAGCCCCGCGAACGTCAGCACGCCGAGGCGGCGCACCAGCACGTCGGCGACCATGAGCCCGACCCCGCCGACGAGCAGGACCAGCCCGATCCACGAGAACGGGACCACCGTGAGCCCGTACACGCCGAGCGCTCCCGCCGCGAGCCCCGCGAACCCCGCGAACCCGAAGCCCGGCTGGGTGAGCTCGAACGCCAGGCCAGCGAGGGCGAGGACGAGCAGCACGTAGATCGCCGCCGGGGACGCGGCCGCGTGCAGGACGCGGTCGATGGGACCTGGGGAGGTGAATCGGACGTCGACCGGGTCCTCGGTCTCGCGCTCGGCGATCCGCGTCTGGAGCGTGACCTCGCCGGCGGCGGTCGTCACGGTCGTCCCGTCCACCTCGGCCAGGAGCTCGGTCACGGACACGGCCGCGACCTGCGCGATGTTGCCGTTCAGAGCGTCCTGGGCCGGGACCGGCCCCGGCGGGAACGCGAGGGGCGTCGGCCGGCCGCGCTCCTCGGCCCAGCCGGTCGCGAGGTCCTCGAGCTCCGCGCCGCTCGGGAACGCGTCGTTGCGAGCGTCCACCAGGTCGAGCGGCTCGAGCGGCCCGACCCCCGCGCCGGGCGCGACGGCGGCCAGGCTCGCCGCGTACATGAACAGGAGGGCTGCGCCCCGGGCCTTCGCGGGCGAGGGACCGACCCACACGATCACCGGCACGCGGGCGTCGTGGATCCGCCCGGCCAGCCCGAGCGCGTCCTCGTCGAGGGTCCCCGCCGAGTCGAGCTGGACGACGACGGTCGCGCGGTCGGCCTCGGCCTCGTCCAGCGCGTCCCGCAGGTACCCGGCCTGCGTCGCGTCGATCGAGCCGTCGACCTTCACGACGACGACCGAGCCGGCGGCGGGCGAGGGTGTCTGCGCGCTCGCGGACCCCGAGAGGAGCGCGAGCGCGAGCACGGCCAGGAGCGCGAGCGGGGCGGGACGGCGCATGGGCGCCGACCATGGTACCCGCGGGGCGTATCCTGACCCCGGGATGCAGACCACCCCACGCTCCCGAGTCACCCCAGGCCAGGGGCAGCGCGTGCCTCCCGTCCCGTCACGCCCACAGCCGGCGCGCGTCCTGCCACCGCTGATCCCGATCCTGATCGTCTTCACGATCGTCACGATCTCGGCGCTCGTGGCGCTCGTGGTGCTCCCGCTGTTCACGGCCGCCGGCGGCGGCGTGGACGCCTTCCGCGAACGCCTGCGGGCCGCCGGGGTCGGCCGCATCACGATCCCGCGCTTCCCCGAGCGGTCCACGATCTACGCAGCCGACGGGTCCGTCCTCGCGACGGTGTTCCTCGACGAGAACCGCCGCATCGTCCAGCTCGAGAACGTGGCGCAGGTCGCCCGCGACGCCGTCGTCGCGATCGAGGACAGGACGTTCTACGAGCACGGGGCCCTCGACTACCGATCGCTGATCCGGGCCGCGATCGTGAACCTCCAGGCCGGGGAGATCGAGCAGGGGGGCTCCACGATCACGCAGCAGTTGGTGAAGAACGCGATCATCGGCGACACCTCGCAGACGTTCGCACGCAAGTTCCAGGAGGCGGCGCTGGCGCTCCGGCTCGAGCGCCGCTACACGAAGGACGAGATCCTCGAGCTGTACATCAACGACGTCTACTTCGGCAACGGCTCGTACGGCATCGGCACCGCCGCCGAGACCTACTTCCGGAGGAAGCCGAGCGACCTGACCCTCGCTCAGGGGGCCCTGCTCGCCGGCGTGATCCGGGCGCCCGGCGCGTACGACCCACTCGTGCATCCGGAGGCGGCGACCACGCGACGCAACCACGTGATCGACCAGATGGTCTCGCTCGGGATGGTGACCGAGGAGCAGGGCGAGAAGGCGAAAGCCCGCCCGCTCGGGCTCGCGAAGGGCGCCGGCGCCCCCAAGCAGCGCCTGGAGCCGTTCTTCGTCACCTACATCCGGACGCTGATCCTCGAGAACGAGACCGGCGAGTTCGACGCGTTCGGGGTCAACCACAAGCAGCGGGTGCACACCCTGTACCAGGGCGGGCTGCGGATCCACACCACGCTGGACCCCGACTGGCAGCGGTACGCGCAGGAGGCCGTCCTCACGAGGATGAACCCGAACCGAGGACCCGATGCCTCGCTGGTGTCGGTCGACGCGAGGTCCGGCGCGATCCGCGCCATGCTCTCGGGCAAGAACTACCTCAAGGACCAGTACGACCTCGTGTGGCAGGGTCGTCGGCAGACGGGCTCCGCGTTCAAGCCGTTCACGCTCGTCGCGGCGTTCGCGAACGGCTTCCCCCCCGGCTCGGTGTACTCCTCGAAGTCACCGAACTGCTCGATCCCCGGCTGGCGGAGCGAGTCGGGATGCGTGAGCAACGCCGAGGGCGCCTCGGGCGGCAGCTACGTCGACCTGTGGAACGCGACCGAGAACTCCACGAACGTCGTGTTCGCGCAGCTCGCGGTCGACGTCGGACCCGAGAACATCGTCGAGGCCGCCCACAAGATGGGGGTCCAGGCGCCGCTCGACGCGGTCCCGTCGATCACGCTCGGCGTCGAGGAGGTCTCCACGCTCGACATGGCGACCGGGTACGCGACCCTCGCGAACGACGGCACCCACTGCGAGCCCTTCGCCGTCGCTCGGGTCGAGCAGCCGAAGGAGGGCGGTGGCTGGGAGCGCCTGTATCGGCACAAGCGGCAGTGCAGGCAGGCGATCGAGCCCGACATCGCGCACCTGGTCACCGCGATGCTCCAGCGCGTCGTGTGCTGCGGCACCGGCACGGTCGCCGACGACGGGATGGGCCGCCCGGTGGCCGGCAAGACCGGCACCGCGCAGGACTACACGAACGTGTACTTCGCCGGCTACACGCCGCAGGTCGCGACGGCCGTCTGGGTGGGCTTCCCCGAGGGCCAGAAACCGATGAACGCCTACTACGGGCAATCGGTGTTCGGCGGCACGCTGGCGGCGCCGATCTGGAACGCGTTCATGCGCAAGGCGACGGCCGGGATGCCGGTCGAACGCTTCGAGGCGCCGCCCAGGCCCGAGAGCGGCGAGGTCCCCGACGTGGTCGGGCTCATGGTCGAGGACGCCGAGCGCGTCCTGGCGAAGGCGGACTTCACGCCGCTCACCAACACGGTGAGCTCGAGCGAGCCGAAGGGGACCGTGATCGGGCAGACGCCTCGCGGCGGCGCCACGATGGAGCTCGGGTCGGCCGTCAAGCTCGAGGTCTCGGACGGCAAGGGCGAGCCGGTCCTCGTGCCGCGCGTCGTGGGACTGCGGAAGGTCGCCGCGGTGCAGGCGCTCACGAAGGTCGGCCTCATCGCGGACGTGAGGTCCACCGAGGTGAAGGACGAGTCCCTCGTCGACCGCGTCGTCTCGCAGTCCCCGCACGGGAACAAGGAAGTCGACGTCGGCACCACGGTCACGATCTGGGCCGGTATCGCCGCGCCTGGCGGGGGCGGGGGCGGTGACGGCGGCGGTGACGGCGGCGGCGGGCCGCCGAACGCGGTTGGGCGCCGGCCGGCCTGACCGCACGCGGGGCTAGCCGCCCAGACGTGCCCGAACCTTGGCCTGGACCGCGGCGCCGTCGACCGCGCCCCTCGCTCTGCCCATCACGGCGCCCATGACCTTGCCCATCTCCTTGACGCTGGTCGCGCCGGTCGCCGCGATCGCCTCGTCGATCAGCGCGTCGACCTGCTCGTCCGAGAGCTGCTCGGGCGCGTACGCGGCGAGCAGGTCCCGCTCCGCCGTCTCCTTCGCCACCAGGTCGGGACGGTCGCCGCGCTCGAAGGCCTCGATCGACTCCGTCCGGCGCTTCACCTCTCGCGAGGCGACCTCGCGGACCTCGTCGTCCGAGAGCTCGTGCAGGACCTCCTTCTCGCGGTTCACGATCGCGGTGGTGAGCATGCGCAGCGTGCCGAGCTTCATCTTGTCCCCGGCCTTCATCGCGGCCGTGAGCTCGCTGCGGATGCGCTCCTTGAGGGTGGGGGCGCTCACCGTAGACTCCTCCCGTGCTCCCGTGGCTCATCCTCGGCGTCGCCGCGCTCGGCGCGCTCTGCGTCGCGTACGGCGTGCTCGTCGAGCGACGGTGGTACCGGCTGGCGCGGTACCGCCTGGACATCCTACCGGCGGGCAGCCCGGCCACGATCGAGGTCCTGCACCTCTCGGACCTGCACGTGGTCCGCAACGACCGCCGGCTCGCGGCGTTCCTCGCCGGTCTGCCCCGCCCCGACATCGTCGTGGTCACCGGCGACTTCCTCGCGGAACCGGAAGCCGTCGAGACCGCCGTCGCCACCGTTCGACCGGTCCGAGGCCGGCTCGCGTCGTGGTTCGTGCTGGGCTCGAACGACCTGTTCGTGCCGCGCCCGCTGAATCCGCTCCTGTACTTCGTGCCGCCGTCCACACGGCGGCGCCGCCGGGCGCGTCGCGGGCGCGTCCACGACCTGGTCCGGCAGCTCACCGAGGACGGCTGGCAGGACCTCGACAACGCGCGATGCCTGACGGACCTGGACGGTCTGCCGGTCGAGGTGGTCGGCCTGCACGATGCGCACATCGACCGCGCCGACTTCCGCGTCCTGCCCCGCCGCGACCACCGTCGCGTCGGGATCGCGGTGATGCACTCGCCCGACTCCGCGCCCGAGGCTGCCGCGTGCGGCTACGACCTGGTGATGGCCGGACACACGCACGGCGGACAGGTGCGCCTCCCGCTCGTCGGTGCGCTCGTCACCAACAGCGCCCTGCCGCCCCGCCTCGCGAGCGGGCTGATCCGGATGGCCAGGTCGTGGCTCAGCCTGTCCCCGGGCCTGGGGACGAGCAAGTACGCGCCCTTCCGGTTCTGGTGCCGGCCGACGGCGATGTGGCTCGAGCTGCGCCGGCCGTCCTAGAACCCGCCATCGGGACAGCACCCCTCGGTGTCGATCCCGTGCCACGGCGGGACCTCGACGCGGCGGTTGCCCGGCCTCCCCTTCAGCACGATGAGGCGGTCCTCGACGTTGTTCGCGTCGGTGCTCTCGAACATCGTGCCGAGTGGGTTCACGTGCACCCGGATGTAGTAGGTCCCGTTCGGCAGCTCGGTGATGTCGAAAGCCTGGCCGGCCACGCCCTGCACGTAGGTGTCGCCCCAGCCGACGTCCAGGACCTCGCGCACCCAGAGCGCCGACGGTCCGCCGCACATGGTGGAGAGATCGCCGCCGTAGGCGCGCCAGTTCGCGTTCGCCACCGTCAGGTCGATCGCGTCGGTGTTCGCCAGGCACCACGACTGCTTGTCCGAGGTCACCACCAGCTCCTTCGTCTCGTCGAGCAGCGTGTAGGCGGTGAACTCCTCGAAGTGCCAGTGGTCGTGGCCGCCGCCCTGGTGGTACTCGAGCGCCCCGATGCCCGCGCGCCCGACGGGCTCGTCTCCCACGTAGAAGTACTGGTAGGCATCCATCGCGGTTTCGTCCGTGTCGCGGAACCCCTCGACCACCATCGTGCCGGGGCCGGCGTTCCACTCCGTGGCGTTGAAGCGGAGGTAGTCACGGCCGTTCCTGCGGTGATGGTAGGGATCGATCTCCCAGGCCGGCAGCGCGACCAGGTCGGGGAGGGACGCTGGATCGGGGTCCGTGACGTCGGGGACGCTCGCCGCCGGCGCGTCCGTGAGCCCGGGCCGCTCGACGCGCCGGCTCGACGTCGTGCCGCGCACGATCCGGACCTTCACGACGACCTCGGCCTCCGCGTCCGAGATCCCGAGCAGCGGCCGGTACGCCGGGTCGATCCACACGCGGATCCGATACCGGTTGCGCTCGGCCCTCCAGCCGAGCCCGTAGTACTCCTCGTTCAGCGCCGGGGAGGCCCAGCCGTCGTCGATACCGAAGACCATGCCCCGCGTGAACGGCCCCCCGCCGCAGAACCACGGGTACCGGGCCGAGACCGGCCCGGCGTCGTTCAGCCGTTGCCGGTTCCACGAGTTCGGGCAGAACGGGATGGCCGTCCGCAGGACCGGCCGGTCGTCCCCGTGCCGGACGCTCACGTGGACGAAGTCGTGGAGCCCGTACCAGCCCTCGAGCAGGTCCGCCGGCAGGTTCCGCAGCGTGTCTCCGGTCGTCGCGTCCACCTGCACGAGCTCGACCGGCGAGTCGTAGTTGGCGCGGGTGGCGCGGAGCTCGAACGCCCCGCCGACCGAGGCGACCCAGGCCCCGGGATCCACCCAGACGAAGTCCCGACGTCCGCGCTCGACCGTCAGGGTCGTCGACGAGGCGAGCACCCGCACCGAGGGCGGATCGGCGGCGGCGGCGGGTCCCGCGGTCGCGACGACGGACGACAGGACCATGACGCCGAGCGCTGCAGCCAGGGTGCGGCGGGACCTGCTCATGTGCTCCCCCTTCCGGGACCGTGGGACGTGCGGGCCATCCTGACCCTCCCGTCGGCGACGTACAACCCGGGGACGGGGTTCCCTCGCAGGTGCTACGGAGACGCCGTCACGCGTTCGAAGACACGCTCGTACCCGGCGACCATGGCCTCCTTCGAGAAGAGCCGTTGCACCCGCTCCCGACAGAGCCGGGGGTCGATCTCGGACAGTCGGGCGAGGCGGTCGGCGGCCTGGTCCACGTAGTCGTCCACGTCGACGATCCAGCCGGTGCGCCCGTCCTCGACGATCTCGGGGACCGAGCCCCGGGGCGTCGCGATCACCGGCGTGCCGCAGGCCATCGCCTCCGTCATCACCAGCCCGAACGGCTCGGGCCAATCGATCGGGAACAGCACCGCCTTCGCGCGTCGCAGGAGGTCGAGCTTCTCCTCCTGGCTGATCTCCCCCATCACCTCGAAGTCGGACGGGAGCGCCGGCTCGATGTGCTGCTCCCACTCCTCCTCCTCGGTCCAGTGCGCGATCTTCACCGCCGAGACCAGGCGCTCACCGGCGCGCTTGGCGGTCTCGATCGCGCGGAGCCATCCCTTCTCGGGCGCAGCGCGACCGAGGAACAGGACGAAATCCTCCTTCTCCTCCTGCATCGCGTAGAAGTCCATGTCGATCCCGTTGTAGACGACGCCGGCGTACCGGAGGGACTCGTTGAACCCCCGCTGCGCCTCGCTGATCGCGACGAACCACGCGCGGTCGGCCACGAACGAATAGAGCCGCGTGGTCTCCGGCACGAACGAGCCGTGGAGCGTGTGCACCGTCGGCACGCCCGTCTCCACGCTCGCGGCGAGCGCCGAGTACGGCGAGTGCACGTGCAGCACGTCGAACCGTTCACGGGCGTCGCGGAGCGAGAACAGCGTGTGCGTCGTGTCGAGGACGATGTCGTTGATCGCCTTCGAGCCCGGCGCCTCCTCGAAGACGTACTCCAGGCGCGCCTTCGTCCGGGAGTCCCCGGTGGCGAAGAGCGTGACGTCGTGGCCGGCTTCGACCAGGCCGTCGGCGAGCAGCGCGACGACCCACTCGATGCCGCCGTACCCCTTCGGCGGCACGGCGAGCCATGGCGGGCACAGCTGGGCGATCCTCACGACATCCTCCTTCGGCACCTGTGGGCGCGGCCTGGACCCTGTTCGCGCAAGCGTACCCGGCGGTACCCGGCCGCCGTGCCCGCGGAGCCGCTACACTCGTGCGGCACGGGACGTGGCGCAGTTTGGTAGCGCGCAGCGTTCGGGACGCTGAGGTCGCGGGTTCAAATCCCGCCGTCCCGACGACCTCGAGGAACGCGGCAGGTCGTTTCGCTGCCGCGCATCCGGTGTTTGACGCCCCCCGAAGCCGGCCGGTAGCCTCTGCGCGGGCTGCGGGTGACGCGGCCCCTCGTATGCAGGGACCGACGACGACGACACGAAGCACGCTCGCGGTGCGGTTCGCGATCGCCGCCCTCGTCGTGGTCTCCACCTCCGTCCTCGTCCCGCCCCTCTCCTCGGCCGCGCCGAGCCGCCAGGACGTCGAGCGCGCGAAGGCCGAGCTCGATCGGCTGAACGCCCGCGTGTCGCTCCTCGTCGAGGAGTACAACCAGGCGCGGATGCGGCTCGAGGCCGTGCAGGGGCGCCTGGCCGACGCCCGGAGCGCCGCCCAACGTGCCCAGGCCGAGGCCGACCGCGCGGTTCGGAGCCTGAACCGGAACGCCTCGATCGCCTATCAGGGCGTCGGGTCCCAGTTCGCCGCGCTGCTCGAGGCCGAGTCGCTCGCGGACTTCAGCGCGCGCCTGGAGTTCATCGGGAGCATGGCGCAGTCCGATTCGGACCTCGCCACCCAGGCGGAGCAGGCCGAGCAGCTCGCCCGGTGGAGCGCCGAGGAGCTTCGCGCCGCGCTCGAGGAGCAACAGGAGCTCGTCGACAAGATCAGTGCGAAGGAATCCGAGATCCGCGATGCGGCCGCAGAGGCCCGCTCCTACTACGAGGAGCTGAACCGCGAGTACCGCGAGTACCTGGACCGGCTCGAGGCCGCGAAGGCGCCCGCCGCCCAGAGCCCGTCGTCCCCACCGCCGTCACCCAACGGCGGCGTCCAGGCCGTGCTGAACGCCGCGTACTCCGTGATCGGCACGCCGTACCAGTGGGGCGGCAGCTCACCCGAGACGGGGTTCGACTGCTCCGGCTTCACGATGTGGGCGTGGGCGCATGCTGGTGTCTCGCTCCCGCACTCCTCCGCGGCGCAGTACTCGTCGCTCCCGCATGTCGATCGCGCGGACCTGCAGCCGGGCGACCTGCTGTTCTTCTACTCGCCGATCAGCCACGTCTCGATCTACGTCGGCGGGAACCAGATGATCCACTCCCCGCACACCGGCAGCTCGGTGCACGTCGCCTCGGTCTACTGGGAGCACTTCGTCGGGGCCGCGCGCCCCGTCTGAGGCCTCTACCCCTCGGCGCCGCCCAGATCGGCCAGTCGCAGCTCGGCCTGCTGCACGAGCGGGTCGTTGCCGATCTCGCGGGCGGCGTCGCGCGCACGCTCGAGCAGCTCGCGCGCCTGCTGCCGGCGGGCGTCCTCGCGGGCGGACGTCGCGTACTTCAGTCGCTCGTCCGCCTTCACGATGAGCTCGAAGATCTCCTGAGGCTCCATGTCGCTCCTCCGGTCGCTCCTGCGGGCCGCCGCAGAGCGTACCGGGGTCGGCGTGCTCGATGTCGGGGCTCGGGCGGCGCGTTCCGGCGCGCCCGTTG
The DNA here is from genome assembly GCA_035762085.1 of Actinomycetota bacterium. Classification (GTDB taxonomy): domain Bacteria; phylum Actinomycetota; class UBA4738; order UBA4738; family HRBIN12; genus HRBIN12. The sequence goes on from DASTPT010000095.1 coordinate 31,186, forward strand.
CCGCGGCGCGCGGTAGGGTCGGCCGCAGGGAGAACGGGCGGAGGGGGAGCGATGCGGATCGGGATGGTGGGCCTCGGACGGATGGGGTCGAACCTCACGCGACGCCTCATGGGGCGCGGACACGAGGTGGTGGCGTTCGACACCCACGCCGGCGCCGTCGACGCGCTCGCGGCCGAGGGCGCGATCGCCGCCGCCTCGCTCGAGGGACTCGTCGGCTCACTCGAGCGGCCCCGAGCCGCTTGGGTGATGGTCCCTGCGGCCGTCGCGGGCGATGTCGCGGACGCACTCGCGCAGGCGATGGACCCCGACGACGTCGTGATCGATGGCGGCAACTCCTACTACCTTGACGACGTGGAGCGGGCCGAGCGCTACGGCGCGCGCGGGGTGCGGTACGTGGACGTCGGCACGAGCGGCGGCGTCCACGGGCTGGAGCGCGGGTTCTGTCTGATGATCGGCGGCCCGACGGAGGTCGTCGAGCGACTGGACCCGATCTTCTCGGCGCTCGCGCCCGGGGCGGACGCGGCCGAGCGCACGCCGGGGCGCACCGGCGACCCCGCCCCGGCCGAGTCGGGCTACCTGCACTGCGGCCCGACCGGCGCCGGGCACTTCGTGAAGATGGTGCACAACGGGGTCGAGTACGGGCTCATGGCGGCGTACGCCGAGGGACTCAACGTCCTGCGGCACGCGAACGTGGGGGCCCTCGACCGCCCGGTTGACGCCGAGACCGCGCCGCTGCGCGATCCGGAGGGGTACCGCTACGACCTGGACGTCGCCCAGATCGCGGAGGTCTGGCGTCGCGGCAGCGTCGTGAGCTCGTGGCTTCTCGACCTCACGGCGGCCGCGCTCTGGCGCGACCCTGAGCTCGAGGCCTTCGACGGCCGCGTGGGCGACTCGGGCGAGGGGCGTTGGACCGTCCAGGCGGCCGTGGACGAGGGGGTTCCGGTACCCGTGCTCTCGGCGGCCCTGTTCCACCGGTTCGCGTCTCGTGGGCGGGCCGACTACGCGAGCCGCGCACTCTCGGCGATGCGGCGGGAGTTCGGCGGGCACGTCGAGGCCGAGCCGTGAGGGGCGAGCGGACCGGCATCACCGCGACGCCCCCATGGGGGGCCCTCGAGTCGCACCGGCGCGTGTGGTCGCACCGGACCCTCCGCGAGCTCTTCCGCGAGGACCCGGGGCGGGCCGAGCGGATGACGCTCGAGGTCGGCGACCTGTTCGTCGACTGGTCGAAGAACCTCGTGACCGACGAGACGATGCACGGGCTCGTCCGGCTGGCCGAGGCCGCCGGGATGCGCGAGCGGATCGACGCGATGCTCCGCGGCGACGTGGTGAACGTGACCGAGGGCCGCCCCGCCCTCCACGTCGCGCTCCGCGCGCCCGAGGACGGGTCGATCCTCGTGGACGGCCGCGACGTGGTTCCCGACGTGCACGAGGTCCTCGACCGGATGAGCGCGTTCGCCGACGCCGTGCGCTCGGGGGCGTGGCGGGGCGCCACGGGAGAGCCGATCCGCGCCGTCGTGAACATCGGGATCGGTGGCTCGGACCTGGGCCCCGCGATGGCGTACGAGGCGCTGAAGGACTTCAGCGACCGCTCGCGCGCGGTGCGATTCGTCTCGAACGTGGACGCGACCGACGTGTGGGAGGCGACGCACGACCTGGACCCGGCGACGACGCTGTTCGTCGTCTCGTCGAAGACGTTCACGACGCTCGAGACGCTCACGAACGCGCGGACCGCGCGCGCCTGGGTCGTGGACGCGCTCGGCGAGGACGCCGTCGCGCGGCACTTCGTCGCGGTCTCGACGAACCCGGAGGCGGTCGCCGCGTTCGGGATCGACCCGACGAACATGTTCGGGTTCTGGGATTGGGTCGGCGGCCGCTACTCCGTGGACTCGGCGATCGGCCTGGCCCTGATGCTCGCGATCGGGCCCGAGCACTTCCGCGCGTTCCTGCGAGGGTTCCGGCTGATCGACGAGCACCTCCGCGACGCGCCGATCGGGCGCAACCTGCCCGTGCTCCTCGGGCTGCTGTGGACCTGGTACGGCACGTTCCTCGGCGCAGACACGCACGCCGTCATCCCGTACAGCCAGCACCTCGAGCGGTTCCCCGCGTACCTGCAGCAGCTCGACATGGAGTCGCTCGGGAAGTCGGTCGACCAGCACGGCGCCCGCGTCCCGTTCCAGACCGGCGCCGTCGTGTGGGGAACGCCCGGGACGAACGGGCAGCACGCGTACTTCCAGCTGCTGCACCAGGGGACGAAGCTCGTCCCGATCGACCTGATCGGCATCGCGCGCCCGAGCCACGACGTGGGCGAGCACCACGACCTGCTCGTCGCGAACCTGTTCGCGCAGGCCGAGGCGCTCGCGTTCGGCCGCACGGCCGCGGAGGTCGAGGCCGACGGCGTCCCCGCGGGGCAGGTCCCGCACCGGACGTTCTCGGGCGACCGGCCGACGACGACGATCCTGGCGAGCGAGCTCACGCCCTCGGCGCTCGGCCAGCTGATCGCGCTGTACGAGCACAAGGTGTTCGCGCAGGCGACGATCTGGGACGTCGACCCCTTCGACCAGTGGGGCGTCGAGCTCGGCAAG